>JAYVPU010000068.1:0-9786 GCA_043757205.1 Comamonadaceae bacterium
TTTCGACGTTCAAATCGAGACCAGACTGAAACACCAAATTCAACAAGTAAATCATTAACTTACGACGTCCTGATGTGCAAACGTTGGGACACTACTGGCTTGGAATAATATTTTTCTGAACAAACAACTGAAAAGCACCGTTTATGTCAATTTCGCCATAAAGACTATGACATTCTGTTCACCTTTGGAATTACTGACTTAATTCTCAAATTACCGTTTTAATTACTACGATCATAACCACCAGCCTCGGCCCCACCTCACTCCACCGTCACACTCTTCGCCAAATTACGCGGCTTGTCCACATCCGTTCCCCGCGCGCAAGCCGTGTGATAGGCCAGCAGTTGCAAAGGCACGACGTGCAGCAGCGGGGACAGGGCGCCGTAGTGCTCGGGCATGCGGATGACGTGCAGGCCTTCGCCGCTCTCGATGCGGCTGTCGGCATCGGCCAGCACGTAGAGCACGCCACCGCGTGCGCGCACCTCGTGCAGATTGCTTTTGAGCTTTTCCAGCAAGGCGTCGTTAGGGGCCACGGTGACGACGGGCATCGCGCTGGTGACCAGGGCCAGCGGGCCGTGCTTGAGTTCGCCCGCCGGGTAGGCCTCGGCGTGGATGTAGCTGATCTCTTTGAGCTTGAGTGCGCCTTCCATGGCGATGGGGTAGTGCAGGCCCCGGCCCAGGAACAGGGCGTTTTCCATGCGGGCAAAGTCATCCGCCCAGCTGATGAGTTGCGGCTCCAACGCCAACACGGATTGCAAGGCGACGGGCAGGTGGCGCATGGACTTGATGTGGCGTGCTTCGGTCTCGGCGGACAAATGCCCCCGACTCTTGGCCAGCGCCAGCGTCAGCAGGAACAAGCCCGCCAGTTGCGCGGTGAAGGCCTTGGTAGAGGCCACACCGATCTCCACACCCGCACGGGTGATGTAGGCCAACTTGCATTCGCGCACCATGGCGCTAGTGGCCACGTTGCAAATCGTCAGGGTCTGGGTCATGCCCAGGCTTTGTGCGTGACGCAGCGCGGCCAGGGTGTCGGCGGTCTCACCCGACTGGGTGATGGTGACCACCAGGGTCTTGGGGTTGGGCACGGAGTCGCGGTAACGGTATTCGCTGGCCACTTCCACCTGGGTCGGGATGTGGGCGATGCTCTCCAGCCAGTACTTGGCGGTGCAGCCGCTGTAGTAGCTGGTGCCACAGGCCAGGATGAGCACGGAGTCGATCTCGCTGAAAGTCTGTTTCGCTAAGGGGCCAAACAGTTCGGGCACGATGGACTCCACACCTTCCAGCGTGTCGGCAATGGCGCGCGGCTGCTCGAAGATTTCTTTTTGCATGTAGTGGCGGTACGGCCCCAGTTCTGCCGCGCCGCTGTGGGCGTGCACGGTTTTGACTTCGCGCTGCACCGGCTGGTGCTGGCGGTCAAAAATGCTGTAGCGGCCCAAACGTATGTCCACCATATCGCCTTCTTCCAGGTACACGATCTGATCCGTCACACCGGCCAGGGCCATGGCATCACTGGCCAAAAAGGTCTCTGCACCGCCATTACCCACACCCAGAATCAGCGGCGAGCCGGAACGTGCGCCAATCACGCGCTGCGGTTCATCATGGTGAAACACGGCAATGGCGTAGGCCCCGTGCAGCTGGGCGATGGCGGCTTTGACGGCCTGGAAGATGTCGCCCGCATACAGCGAATCGACCAGATGGCAGATGACTTCGGTATCGGTCTGACTGCTGAACACATAGCCTTTGGCCTTGAGCGCGGCGCGCAGCTCGTCGTGGTTCTCGATGATGCCGTTGTGCACCAGGGCCACACGGGCGGGCTGGGCTGCGGCATCGGCACCGGGGCCGTGGCTGAAGTGCGGGTGCGCGTTGTGCACAGCGGGCGCACCGTGCGTGGCCCAGCGGGTGTGGGCAATGTCGGTGTTGCCCTCAAAGTGGCTTAGCGCCACCTGCTCGGCCAGCTCGGACACACGAGAGGTACTGCGCGCGCGCTTGAGGCCGCCCGCATGCACGGCCACGCCGCACGAGTCATAGCCCCGGTACTCCAGACGCTGCAAACCCTGCACCAGCACGGGAACGATATTGCGATTTGAGACTGCGCCAACAATGCCACACATAAGAAAAGCTCCAGAGGTTGAAAGGGGACTGCGTGAAGGAGAGGGGGTCAGCGAACTGACTCAGGGCGCTATGGTAGCCCGTGGCAAAGCCTTGGCCGGTGAATTTTTCACGAAAGCTCGCCGGATTCAGTTGGGCAAGGTCTGCGGCAAAGTAAACCGGACGACACAACCCGCGCCCAAGCCGCCTTCCGCCTCCATTGCACCGCCATGGTGCTCGACCAGCTTGCGTGCCAAGGCCAAGCCAAGCCCCAGGCCGTCGAATTCGCTGGCCGAGTGCAAGCGCCGAAAGACACCAAACATTTGCTCTTGCGCGTTGGCACTCAAGCGGAAGCCAACACCGTTGTCCTTCACGAACAGGGTGCATTGGTCTGTGCCCGGTTCGACTTGCCAACCGACTTGGATGCAGGCTACGTCCCGTGGGCGCGTGAACTTGATCGCGTTAGACAGCAAATGCCCCCAGACCTGCTGCACCATGGCGGCGTCACCTTGCAGCACGGGGAAGTCATCGGCCACCCGCCAGTCAATCTGACGACCGGCCGTTTGATGAGCCAACCCCGCCAGCGACTGCGCAATCAGGGCAGGCTGATTCAGCGCCACTTTTTTGGGATTCACCCGCTCCAGCTTGGACAAGGCCACCAGGCCTTCCATCTGCTGGCCCAGCAACCGCGCCGCTGTAGTCACTGTGTCCAGGTAATGGGTGGCGTCGCTGGTCAGGCCCGCACCCAATTCTTCGCGCAACAGACCGGAGTAGGCGGTGATGTGGCGCAGGTGAGCCCGCAGATCGTGCGATATGGCGTGGGAGAAGGTTTCCGCCCCCGCACGGGCCTGTGCCAGCTCGGCCTGTAGCTGCGCCAGTGACGCCGCCTCAGGGGCAACCGACGATGGCGGCTCAGACATGCTCATGGCCTGGGTTCGGTCTTATTGCTTCTTGGCCGGGCGCGCCCAGTTGGCTAGGCTCACCTGCTTGGCGCGCGCCACGGTCAACACACCCGGGGCCGTGTCTTGGGTGATGGTGGAGCCGCCGCCCACCGTGCCGCCCGAGCCAATGGTGACGGGTGCGACCAGCACGCAGTTGCTACCGATGTGCACGTCATGCTCAATCACCGTCTTGTGCTTGTTGACCCCGTCGTAATTGGCGGTGATGCTGCCCGCCCCAAAATTGACGCGCTCCCCCAAGGCCGAGTCACCCACATACGCCAGGTGATTGGCCTTGGCACCCTTGGCGAGTGTGGAATTTTTCACCTCGACAAAATTGCCAATGTGCACCTGTTCGCCCAGCCTGGCCCCAGGCCGCAAGCGCGCAAACGGGCCCACCAACGCACCCGCACCCACCACGATCTGATCTTTGGCGCTGCTGCTGCCCCCGTCGATATGGGTGAAAGGGTGAATCACCGCACCGGCCTCGATGCGGGCATGGGCGATGACGCAATGCGCGCCAATCTTCACGTCCTCACCCAGCACCACCTGGCCTTCAAAAATACAGTTGACGTCGATTTCCACGTCTTGCCCGCACGTCAGCTCACCGCGCACGTCAAAACGGGCCGGGTCGGCCAAGCGCACGCCTTGCACCATCAGCGCCTCGGCGCGGCGCAACTGGTGCGCGCGCTCCAGCTCAGCCAGTTGCACCGGACTGTTGATACCGGCCACTTGCAGTGGGTCGTTGATCTTGTGCGCCACCACCGGCACACCATCGGCCACGGCGAACTTGACCACGTCGGTCAAGTAGAACTCGCCTTGGGCGTTCTTGTTGTCCAGCCGGGCCAGCCAGGGTTTGAGCAGCTTCGCGGGCACGGCCATGATGCCGCTGTACACCTCTTTGATGGCGTGCTGGGCGGGCGTAGCGTCTTTGTGTTCGACGATGGCTTGCACACCACCGGTATCAGAGCGCACGATGCGGCCATAGCCCGTGGGGTCGGCAAAGTCGATCGTCAGCAGGGCGAGTTGGGTGCCGTCGCAGGCTGTAATCAAGTCACGCAATGTGTCAGTCTGGGTCAGCGGCACATCGCCCGACAGAATCACCACCACGCCGTCATCGGGCAGTACGGGCACGGTCTGCTGTACCGCGTGGCCGGTGCCGAGTTGCGGCTCCTGGCGCACAAATTCAAGGGTAAAACCAGCGGTATCGCCCGTAGAACGTGCGAGAGCTGCTTCAACTTCCATAGCACCGTGGCCGGTAATCACCACCACCCGACGCGCCGTCAAGTCACCCGCCCGGTCCACCACGTGCTGCAACAAAGCACGCCCGGCCAAACGATGCAATACTTTGGGCAGTTTGCTCTTCATGCGCGTGCCCTTGCCGGCGGCCATGATGACCACGTCCAGTAGGGCTGCTTGTTTCACTTGACTCATGTTGTTCCTCTGGGGTTGGGGACAGCGCTGCGTTACGCTTGCGTCTGTCCCGCACTATTTGATGTTTATTCGCATGTCTACTTCTGCCCGCCTCTCGACGATGCTGCCCCGCATTATCAGCGTACTTTTGTTCGTCTTGATGACGGGGTGCAGCGCCATCAAGCTGGGCTACAACAACGCGCCGTCAATCACCTACTGGTGGCTGGACGGCTACCTCGACCTCAATGACGTGCAGTCGCTCCAGGTGCGAGACGGCTTGACCACACTGCACGCCTGGCACCGCGCCCAGGCCTTGCCCGCCTATGCCGACGCACTGCAAAAAATGCAGCAGCTTGTGCCCGCCAAAGGCAGCCCCGATCAGCTCTGCGCCGTGGTCACCGAGGTGCGCGGCTTCATGCAGCACATCGGCGTCAAGGCGGCGGAGCCTTTGAGCAAACTCACTCCCACACTTCGGCAAGAGCAGTTCAAATACCTGGCGCAGCAATACGAGAAAAAGAATAAAAAATGGCGTGAAGAATGGCTGGACCTGAGCCCCGAAGCGCTGATCGAGCACCGGGTCAAAGTGGGCGTAGAACGCTTTCAAAATCTCTATGGCCGTCTGCAAGAATCACAGCGCGTCGCGTTGCGCCAGGGCATCGCCAATTCCCCCTTTGACGCCAGCCTCAGCTACAAAGAAATCCTGCGCCGCCAGCAAGACATCTTGCGCACCCTGGCCGAGCACAGCAACAACGCAGACCGCCCCGCCCACGTGAAAGCCGAACTGCTGGCCCTGATCGACCGCAGCCTGAACTCGCCTGACACTGCCTACCGCCAGCAGCAAGAACGCTTGATTTCAGAAGGCTGCGAAATGATGGCCAAGCTGCATAACAGCATCACACCAACGCAGCGCCAAAAGGCCATGGAGGTGCTGAAAGATTACGAGACCGATGCGCGGCTATTGGCGGCGCAAAGATCTTGAACTTTAGCGCGTGCGTCCAGCAGCCTCACGCCTGCAAAGCCTTCCACATCGCCTGATCCCGCTCAGCCGTCCAGATGCGCGGATTTTTGATGCCTTGGGCTTCATCATAGGCACGGCTCACGTCGAAGGGCAGGCAGTGTTCGTAGATGAAGACGTGGCCGAAGACGGGGTCCATGCTTTTGCGGGTGTGGGCCATGGCGGCTTTGAGGTCCATGCCCTGCGCGGCGGCTTCTTGCCCGGCCTTGAACAGCAGCTCGACCCAGCGCTGGGTGTAGTCCAGCGCCTTGTTGACATTGGCGCGGCCCATCATGGCTTCACCCCGGCCCGGCACGATGGCCTGCGCATCCAGGGCGCGCAGCGCCTCCAGCGTGGCAGGCCATTCGGCCAATTGCGCGTCACCGGTATAGACGCCGGCCTCAAACTCCACCAGGTCACCTGAAAACAGCACTTTCTCGGCCTCCACCCAGGCGATGGTGTCGCCGCGTGTGTGGCCGGGGCCGGGGCTCCAGATCTGCACCACCACGCCGCCCAGGTTGATGGACAGCTTGCCGGGGGCTTCGCCCTTGGCCGGGTTACCGCCGCCAATCACCATGGACGGCCAAGTCAGGCCGGGCACGCTTTCGGCGTTGCGAAACAGGCGCGGGAAGCGCTCCATCTCGCTTTGCATGTCTTGCGCGCCGCGCTCTTTGATCAGTTCCAGCGTGCCCTGGCTGGCGATGATCTCGGTCGCGCCCTCAGCCACATAGGCGCTGGCCCCGAGCACCCGCACCGCGTGGTAGTGGGTGAGCAGCACGTACTTGATGGGTTTGTCGCTGATGGTGCGGATTTTTGCAATCAGGTCGCGCGCCATGACGGGTGTGGCGGTGGCGTCGCTGACCATGATGCAGTTGTCGCCAATGATGACGCCGGAGTTCGGGTCGCCCTCGGTGGTGTAAGCCCAGCAGTGTTGGCTGAGTTGTTTGAAGGTGGTTTTCTTATCCGTCAGGTCAGCTTGGGAGGCAAAGGCTTTTGTCGCTTGGGTGGAGGTCATCGTAAGTTCCTTGTGGGTCGCGTGGATCAGAAGGGCCAGACCACCCCGTTGTCGTTCAGGATGGTGTCCAGCGGCAGGTCGTGGGGTTCGGGCTCAAAGTCTTCGAGAAAACCGTTGGTGAAGCCTAGGCCCACGGTAAACGGGTGCGGTTGCAGCGTGGCCAGGGTGCGGTCATAAAAACCGCCGCCGTAACCCAGCCGGTGCCCGCCGGGGCCGTAGCCCACGCAGGGGACGAACAGCACCGTGGGAACGATGACTTCCGTGTCTTTGGGCTTGGGGATGCCGTAGGCGTCTTCCTCCATGGGGCAGCCGGGGTACCAGGCGTGAAAGGTCAAAGTCTTGCGCTCTTTATTGACCACCGGCAAGCCGATGCGACGCGGCTCGGGCTGCTCGATCAGCTCGCCGTCTTCCTTCCAGCGGTGCAGGGCGGGCAGCGGGTCAAACTCGCCATGGATAGGCCAGTAAGCCCCGATCACCACGTCAGGGCGATTGACCAGCCAGATGCGCATGATTTGTTGTAACTGGGCGATGCGCTGTAGGCGGTCGGGCAGGTTAAGGCGTTGCGCAATCAGGTCCTTGCGAAGGGCTTTTTTTGCGAGTGCTTTTTTTTCTTCAGAATTGTCCATAATTCCCCTATGCAGTTACACCCTATTCTCGCCCCACTGGCCTCTTTGGCCCTCTTGATCAGCCTGATGTTGCCACAGCTTGGCCTGGCCGCGACCAAAGCCGCCGGCATCACACCTGACGACGAGGTTATTCTGGAGATGAACCAGGCTTTTAAACGCGGTGACCGCAAGCGTCTGAGCGCCCTGCTGCCGCAGACGCAAAACCACGTGCTCGCGCCATGGGCTGCCTATTGGGAGCTCAGCACCCGTCTGGACACTGCATCCGCGCCAGAAGCGCAAGATTTTTTGAACCGTTTTGCGGGCACCTACCAGGAAGACCGGCTGCGCAACGAGTGGCTGTTGCAACTGGGTCGCCAGCGTGACTGGGCCACCTTCAGAGTCGAGTACCCCAAATACCGCATGAACGACGACAAGGCCGTGCGTTGCTACGCCTTGTTGGGCGAGGCGAATACGGGCAATGCCAGCACCCCGACAAGCGCTAGCACCAGCACCGAAGTGCAATCGCTTTGGCTGGCGCAAAAAGAGGCCGACGATGGCTGTGCCGCCGCCGCTGACGCGCTACTCAAGGCCGGCAAGCTGGCGCCGCTGGTGGCGTGGCAGCGCGCCCGTCTCGGTTTTGAAAATGAGCGCTCGCGCATTGCCACGCAAGCGGTGAGCCTGCTCAACCCGGAGTGGGTGGCCAGCGTGGCTGCCATCTACCTCAACCCAGTCCATTATCTGGACGGAAAAATCATGGCCTTGCGCCCGCGCACCAAAGAGCTGGTCACGCTGGCGCTGATCCGATTGGCATCGGTGGACGTGGAGGCCGCCGCCAAAGAGATCAACAAGCTGCGCTGGAAAGCCCAGCTCACCGACGAAGAGCGCTCTTGGGTCTGGGGCGTGATTGGCAAGCGCGCGGCTCTGCGCCGTGCTGACGAGACCCTGAGCTACTTTACCCAGGGGCAAGACGCCTTCATGCACAGCGACCACCTGGCCTGGAAGGTGCGCGCCGCCCTGCGCGCCGGTGCCTGGCAGCAGGTGCACAGCGCGATTGTCGCCATGCCTGAGGCGCAAGCCCAAGACCCAACCTGGATTTACTGGCGCGCCCGTGCCTTGCTCGCGCTCAAGTCACCAGCTGCGGCCGCCCAAGCCCAGGCTTTTTACCAATCCATTGCGTCCAGCAAAGGCTTTTACGAACAGCTCGCGCAAGAAGAACTCGGTCGCCCCTTGAGCCTGCCGTCAGCGCCTGAGCCGCTGACCAACGCCGAGAAAGAAACCGCCCTGAACAATCCCGGCCTGCGCCGCTCGCTCGCCGCCATCGACATCGGCTTGCGCAGCGAAGGCGTGCGCGAATGGAACTACACCGTCGGCCTGCACCAGCGCGGCGGCATGTCCGACCGCGAACTGCTGGCCGCGGCCCAGGTGGCGTGCGACTTGCAGGTCTGGGACCGCTGCATCAACACCAGCGAGCGCACCAAAACCGTGGTGGACTTCACCCAGCGCTTTCCCATGCCGTTTCGCCAAGATGTGGTGCAGCGGGCGGGCCAGATCGGTCTGGATCCGGCCTATGTTTATGGCCTGATCCGCCAAGAAAGCCGCTTTGTGATGGACGCCAAATCCAGCGTGGGCGCCGCGGGTCTGATGCAGGTCATGCCCGCCACGGCGCGCTGGACGGCCAAGAAGATCGGCCTGACCGACTTCAAACCCCACCAAATCACCGAGCGCGACACCAACATCGCCATTGGCACTGGCTACCTCAAGCTGGTGCTCGACAGCTTTGACGGCTCCATGCCTCTGGCCGCCGCTGCCTACAACGCAGGCCCCAGCCGCTCACGCAATTGGCGCGGTCAGGACGGTGCGCCCACGCTGGAGGCCGCCATATGGGCCGAAAACGTGCCCTTTAACGAGACGCGTGACTACGTCAAAAAAGTACTCTCCAACACCACCAATTACGCCACGCTCATCAGCGGCAAACCCCAGTCGCTCAAAGCGCGGCTGGGCACGGTGGGGCCAGCCGGTTCATTGAGTCCGGCCACCACGGCGCTGGCCGAAGAGCTGCCATGAAACGCGTATTGATACTGGGGGGCACTGGCTTTGTTGGCAGCCATGTCTGCAATAAGCTGGCAGCCCTGCCCTGGCGCGTCACGCTGGTTACGCGACACGAGGCCCACGCCCTTCACCTGCAACACCTGCCCCAGGTGGATGTGGTGCAGGCCGACATGCATGACCCGGCACAGCTGCGCGCCTTGGTGGCCGGGCATGACGCGGTCATCAACCTGGTGGCGATTCTGCACGGTGACGCTGCGGCTTTTGAACGGACTCACGTCGTGTTGGTCAAAGCCCTGGCGCAAGCCTGCCTGGATGCGGGCGTGCCCCGGCTGGTGCATGTCAGCGCTCTGGGGGCCGACGGCCAGGCGCCTGAAAAAGCCCCCTCCCTGTACCTGCGCAGCAAGTCACAGGGGGAAGCCGTGCTCAGGCAAGCCGCCGCCGATGGCCTGCAACTCACCCTGCTGCGCCCCAGCGTGATTTTTGGCGCGCAGGACAGGTTTCTCAATCTGTTCGCCCGCCTGCAAAAGATTTTCCCCGTCATCCCACTGGCTGGTGCGCAGGCGCGGTTTCAGCCGGTATGGGTCGAAGACGTGGCGCAAGCCATCGTCCACTGCCTGGAGACGCCCCGTACGGCAGGGCACACCTATGAACTGTGCGGCCCAGAGGTCTTCACGCTCAAGACCTTAG
>JAYVPU010000069.1:0-9774 GCA_043757205.1 Comamonadaceae bacterium
GACGTTCAAATCGAGACCAGACTGAAACACCAAATTCAACAAGTAAATCATTAACTTACGACGTCCTGATGTGCAAACGTTGGGACACTACTGATCTTCTATGAAGTCCACGGCGACAGCGGCCCCTGGTTGGCGCTCAACGCCGGGGGACGGCATCGCAGCGTGGAGATGGTGCCGCTGGCCCAAATGATTGCGGCCCAGGGCTTCAGGGTGCTGACGCATGATCGGCGCAACACTGGCGCGTCCGACATCGTGATTGCGGGTGATGCCCATGACTTGCGCAGTGAAGAAGACATCTGGGCCGATGACCTCTACGCCCTGCTGCAACACCTGGGCACCGGGCCCGCCTTCACCGGTGGTTCGTCCGCCGGGGCGCGGCTGTCCATGCTGCTCACGCGTCGCCACCCGGAGGCCGTCAAAGGCCTGTTGCTGATGCGCATCACAGGCGGCGACTTTCCCGCCCAGCGCTTGCCCAATATTTACTACGGCCAGTACATCAAGGCCGCGCAAGAAGGGGGCATGGCGGCGGTGTGCAACACCGCACCCTACCAGGAGCGACTGGCCTTGAACCCCAGCAGCCGAGAGCGCCTGATGGCCATGAACCCGCAGGACTACATCCGCGTGATGCAGCGCTGGTTGGACGCTTTTTTAAGCGGCCCCATGGCCCCGGTCATGGGCGTGGCCGAGGCCGAGCTGCGCAGCCTGAACTTGCCCACACTGGTGATTCCCGGCAATGACAAAACGCACTCGTCCATCAGCGGCAAGGCCTGCGCCCAACTGATTGCGAACAGCGAGTTGTTTGAGCTGCCGATCCAGGACGAAGACCGCGATATCATTCCCTTCCCCGAGTGGCAGCCGCATTACCCCGTCATCACGCAGAAATTTGTGGCCTTTATGCGTGCTCACAGCGCGTAAGCCCTGAGGACTTCACGATGTTTATATTCGCCCGGTTTTTGCCGACGCTTTTGCCTGCGCTCTTGATGTTTGTGACGGGCTTGGCCGCTCACGCCCAGACCTACCCCAACAAGCCCGTGCGCGTGATCGTGCCCGCGGGCCCGGGGGACACCTGTGATTTGCTGATGCGCTTGATCGGCCCCAAGATCACCGAGAAAACCGGCCAACCCTGGGTGGTTGAAAACCGCCCAGGCTCCAGCGGGCAACTGGGCTTGACGCTCATCAAACAAGCCCCTGCGGATGGCTACACGCTGGGCTGCGGCCAAGGCGGCAACATGGTCATCGTGCCGCTGTCTTACCAAAAAGTGGCCTACGACACGGTGAAAGATTTTGCGCCGGTGGCTTTGGTGGGCTCTAACTTTTTGGCCCTGGTGGTCAACCCGAATCTGCCCTACAAGACCACTGAAGAACTGCTGGCCTACGCCAAGGCCAACCCCGGCAAAGTGAGCTTTGGCACCAACGGCGAAGGTGGGTTTTTGCACTTCGCCACCGAGCTGTTCCGCATCCAGGGAGGCTTCACCTACCTGCACGTGCCCTACAAAAGCGTCTCCGCCGTCATGACTGAGATTTTGGGTGGCCAGATCAACGCCACCTTGACTTCTTATCTGCCCGCGCAAGCTTTGATCAGCTCAGGCAAGGTTCGCTTGCTCGGCATTGCCACGGCCAAGCGCTTGGCTGACCAGCCCAACGTGCCCACCTTGTCGGAAGCCCTGCCCGGTTTTGTATCGGGTGGCTGGTTTGGCGTGATAGCGCCTGCGGGCACACCGCAAGCCATCATCAACAGCTTGAACCGCGACATCAATGCCACTTTGGCTCTGCCCGAGGTGATCCAAAAGATGAAGCTTTACGGGCTAGAAGCCCACACCGAATCGTCTGAGGTTTTCAGCGACACGATCCGGCGTGATTTCTCCAAATGGGGCAAGCTGATCAGCGATATTGGGTTCAAGCCGATCTGATCGCGCTCAACCGACCGCTTAGCCCACAGCGGCCAAGGTCTGCTCACCGGCTTGTACCGGTTTGGCATACACCAGCACGATGGACATGACGCAGGACTCGGTGCCCCGGTTGATCCAGTTGTGCACCGTGCCGCGCTGCACCATCACGTCGCCCGCTTTGAGGTGCACCTCTTCACCGGTTTCCAACTCCATGTCAATCTCACCCGACAGCACCGTGATGTAGTCAATCGTGTCGGTCCGGTGCACGCGCTGCTGAATGCCGGGCCTGAAGTCCAGAATACGAAACACGGTGCCGTTTTCAATCATCGTGAAGCGGCCTTCACGCACGCCCGCATCGTTGTGGCCGTCATTGTTCGCAGGCGAAACATCCGTCGTCCAGATGTTGGAGATAAAGGCCCCAGGCCGCCCCTCTTTGAAGGGCAAACAAGCCTCGTCCATCATGACCTTGGCCTTGCCTTGCGCGTCATGCCCCGTGATCACGCGGCGAATTTTCGGTGCATCCATCTCTTGTCTCCTGTGTTGTAAAGCTCTACATATTCCGCCGATACTGCCCACCCACCTCAAACAGCGCATTGGTAATTTGCCCCAGTGAGCACACGCGCACGGCGTCCATCAGCACCTCGAAGACATTGAGGTTGTCGATCACGGCTTGTTGCAAGCGCTTAAGCGCGGCGGGGGATTCGCTGGCATGTTGGGTGTGGAAGTCTTGCAAACGCTTCAACTGAGACTGCTTTTCTTCGTCGGTGCTGCGCGCTAGTTCGAGCTTGGCCTGCACCGCGTCGCCATGCGGGTTGCGGAAGGTATTGACGCCGATGATGGGCAGCTCGCCGGTGTGTTTGAGCATTTCGTAGTGCATGGACTCGTCTTGAATCTTGCCGCGCTGGTAGCCGGTTTCCATCGCGCCTAAAACACCGCCGCGTTCGGCGATGCGCTCGAACTCGGCCAGCACGGCTTCTTCCAGCAGCTCGGTCAACTCTTCGATGATGAAGGCGCCCTGTGACGGGTTCTCGTTCTTGGCCAAGCCCCATTCGCGGTTGATGATGAGCTGGATCGCCATGGCGCGGCGCACACTGTCTTCGGTGGGCGTCGTGATGGCTTCGTCAAAGGCGTTGGTGTGCAGGCTGTTGCAGTTGTCGTAGATGGCGATCAGCGCTTGCAGCGTGGTACGGATGTCGTTGAACTGGATCTCCTGCGCGTGCAGGCTGCGGCCACTGGTTTGGATGTGGTACTTCAACTTCTGGCTGCGCTCATTCGCACCGTACTTCTCCTTCATGGCCACGGCCCAGATCCGACGCGCCACGCGGCCCATGACGGTGTACTCCGGGTCCATGCCGTTGCTGAAGAAGAACGACAGATTGGGCGCGAAGTCGTCAATGTGCATGCCGCGCGCCAAGTAGGCTTCAACAAAGGTGAAGCCGTTAGACAACGTGAAGGCCAGTTGCGAGATGGGGTTCGCGCCCGCCTCGGCAATGTGATAGCCGCTGATGCTCACACTGTAAAAATTGCGCACGTCATGGTGCACAAAATATTGAGCGATATCGCCCATCACCTTGAGTGAAAACTCGGTGGAGAAGATGCAAGTGTTCTGGCCCTGGTCCTCTTTCAAGATGTCGGCCTGCACCGTGCCGCGCACATTGGCCAGCACCCATTCGCGGATTTTTTGAGCTTCGGTGTCGGTCGGTTCGCGCCCGTTGTCGGTCTTGAACTTGTCCAGGTTCTGGTCGATGGCGGTGTTCATGAACATGGCCAGAATCGTCGGTGCCGGGCCGTTGATGGTCATGGACACGCTGGTGGTGGGCAAGCACAAATCAAAGCCGCCGTACAAGACCTTCATGTCGTCCAGCGTGGCAATGCTGACGCCGCTGTTGCCCACCTTGCCGTAGATGTCGGGGCGCAGATCCGGGTCGTTGCCGTAGAGCGTGACCGAGTCAAACGCCGTGGACAGCCGCTTGGCGGCCATGCCTGAGCTGAGCAGTTTGAAGCGCGTGTTGGTGCGAAAGGCGTCGCCCTCGCCCGCGAACATGCGGGTGGGGTCTTCGTTCTCGCGCTTGAAGGCGAAGGTACCTGCGGTATAGGGGTAGCTGCCGGGCACGTTGTCCAGCATCAGCCATTTGAGGATTTCGCCGTGGTCTTCATAGGTCGGCAGGGCCACCTTGCGGATGGTCGTGCCGCTCAAGGATTGAGTAGTGAGCGCGGTGCGAATTTCCTTGTCGCGGATTTTCACCACGTACTCGTCGCCCGCGTAGGCCTGTTGCATCTCGGGCCATTGCTGGAGCAGCTTGCGCGCGTCGCCGTCTTGTTGTGCCTTGCGATGACCGGCCAAGTCCAATGCAGCCTCTGCCGCCGGGGCGCGGTCTGGCTTGTCCATCTTGAGCATGCGCGCCGCGGCCTGCAATTGCTGAATCTCGCGTGCCAAAGTGGCTTGCGCCCGCGCCCGCTTTTTGTAACCGCGCACCGTGTCGCTGATCTCGGCCAGGTAGCGCGTACGCGCGGCGGGGACGATGGGGCTTTGGTTGGTGCTGTGGCGCACGCTGACTTGCGGCAGACGCCCTTCAGCGAGCGGCACGCCCAGGGCCTTCAATCTCGGTTTCATGGCCTGGTACAGCGCGGTCACACCGTCGTCGTTGAAACGCGCCGCCATGGTGCCAAACACCGGCATTTGATCGGCGGGCGTGGTCCAGGCTTCCTTGTTGCGCTGCACTTGCTTGGCCACATCACGCAGCGCGTCGCTGGCGCCCTTGCGGTCGAACTTGTTGATGGCCACAAACTCAGCAAAGTCCAGCATGTCGATTTTTTCCAGCTGGCTGGCTGCGCCGAACTCGGGCGTCATCACATACAAGGGCACGTCCACCAGCGGCACGATGGCCGCGTCGCCCTGGCCGATGCCTGAGGTCTCGACCACGATCAAATCAAAGCCCGCCACTTTGCAGGCGGCCAGCACATCGGGCAGGGCTGAGCTGATTTCGCTGCCGAATTCGCGTGTAGCAAGAGAACGCATGAAGACGCGCTGACCTTGTTGCCACGGCGTTATCGCGTTCATGCGGATGCGGTCACCCAGTAGTGCGCCACCACTCTTGCGGCGTGAGGGGTCGATGGAGATCACAGCCACACGCAAGGCGTCGTCCTGGTCCAGTCGCAAGCGGCGGATCAGCTCATCGGTGAGTGACGATTTACCCGCGCCGCCGGTGCCGGTGATGCCAATGCTTGCTATATTTTTGGTAGCTGATTGCGCACGTATTTCATCGGCCACAGCCGGATTGACAGTTGAATTTTCAATTGCGGTGATGAGTTGGGCCAAGGCGCGCCATGCCGTCTCACTGTTGCCCTGAATGGCGCTGAGATCCTTGGGCGCATGCACGGTCAAGTCCTGGTCACAGCGCATCACCATCTCGCCAATCATGCCGGCCAGGCCCATGCGCTGGCCATCCTCGGGGCTGAAAATACGGGCCACGCCGTAGGCTTGCAACTCCCGAATTTCATCGGGCACGATCACGCCGCCGCCGCCGCCAAAAACCTGAATGTGCGCGCCGCCGCGAGCTTTGAGCAAGTCCACCATGTACTTGAAGTACTCCACATGCCCGCCCTGGTAAGAGCTGATGGCAATGCCCTGCACGTCTTCTTGCAAGGCCGCGGTCACCACTTCGTCCACGCTGCGGTTGTGCCCCAGATGAATCACCTCGGCCCCCATGCCTTGCAGGATGCGTCGCATGATGTTGATGGCCGCGTCATGCCCGTCAAACAGGCTGGCCGCCGTGACGAAACGCACTTTGTTTTTGGGGCGGTAGTTGGCGAGGGCTTGGTAGTCGGCAGAGAGGTTGGTCATGGTGGATTCGCTGGCGTGGGGACTAAAGGAGCATCTTAGCTTTTCAAGAGCCATTTGGGCGTAAGTTGACGGTCAGCCTCAAAGCACTGATTCAGGCGCGACTCAGGCCATTGGTTCACGAAAACGCGTCATCAGATCGGCCCAAACCGCACGCGTGGCTTTGAGGTTGCGGGCTTTCACATGGCCAAAGCCGGCGATGCGCTCGGGCAAACGGGCGATCTCCAGCGCTGTGGCGTGATTGGCTGGGCTCAGTGTGGCCAGCATCTCGTCCAGACTGGCTTGGTACTCGACCAGCAGGGCGCGCTCTTCACGCCGCTCCTCGGTGCGCCCCAAGAGATCAAAAGCCGTTCCGCGCACGCCCTTGAGTCGGGCCAGCAGCTTGAAAACGGTCAACATATAGGGGCCGAACTTGCGTTTTTGCAACTCGCCCTCTGAGTTGCGCCGACTCATGAAGGGCGGGGCCAGGTGGTAGTGGAGTTTGGAGTCGCCTTCAAACTGGCTGCGGATGCGGGCCAGGAAGGCGGGGTCGCTGTGCAGGCGTGCCACTTCGTACTCGTCTTTGATGGCCATGAGTTTGAAGAGGTTGCGGGCTACGGCTTCGGTGAGGCGGAGAGAAATGAGGGGTGTGGGAGTGACCCCCATTTCCACCTCTCTGACCTTTTGTACAAACGTCCGGTAGCGCTCGGCATAGGCGGCATTCTGGTAGCCGGTCAAAAACTCGACCCGGCGTGCGATCAGGTGATCCAGTGACTCGCGCTTTTTGAACTCGATGATCTGGCCTGGCGACAACAGGCGCTCTACCGCGGCCCAGCGCTGAGCGGCCTGGCAGCCCCACTCGAACGCGGCCTTGTTCTGGTCCACCGCCACAGCATTGAGTTCCATGGCGCGCATCAACGAGGCGCGCCCCAGCGGCACCCAGCCCTTTTGCCAGGCATAGCCCAACATCAAGGGGTTGGTGTAAATGCTGTCACCCATGAGGCGCGTGGCCACGGCATCGGCGTCAAAGCTGCTCACGCCACCTTGCCCCACGGTTTGCATGATCTCGGCCATGCAAGCCTGAGCCGGGTTGGGCCACTGGGCGTCTTTCACAAACGCAGCGGTGGGCGTGCTGTGCGTGTTCAACGCCACCTGGGTTCGGCCCGCACCCATGCGCAGCACGGTCTCGGGCGAGGCCGTCACGATCGGGTCGCAGCCGATGATGAGATCCGCCGCCGCCATGCCTACCCGGGTGGTGTGAATGTCGCCTTGACTGGCCGCGATGAGCACATGGCTCCAGGTGGCTCCGCCTTTTTGCGCCAGCCCGCCCGCGTCTTGCGTGACGATGCCTTTACCCTCGATGTGCGCGGCCACACCCAGCAACTGACCGATGGTGATGACGCCGGTGCCGCCGACCCCGGCCACCACCGCGCCCCAAACCTTGCCGCCGTCGAGCGAAGCCGTGGCTAAGTGCTGCGGTGCGGGCAAATCGCCCAAGGCATAGGGCGAAGGCACCTCGGCCTTGGCCTTCTTTTTAAGTTGACCGCCCTCTACCGTGACAAAGCTCGGGCAAAAGCCTTTGAGGCAGCTCAAGTCCTTGTTGCAGCTGGACTGGTTGATGATTCGCTTGCGGCCAAATTCGGTCTCTAGCGGCTCCACCGAGAGGCAGTTGCTCTGCACGCCGCAGTCGCCACAGCCCTCACACACCAGCTCGTTGATGACGACCCTAACGGCTGGATCGACCAACGTGCCTCGCTTGCGGCGGCGGCGTTTTTCGGTAGCACAGGTCTGGTCGTAAATGATGACGGTCGTGCCTTTGATCTCACGGTACTCGCGCTGGATGCGGTCGAGTTCATCGCGGTGTTCGATGGCCACGCCTTCCACCAGCTTGACGCCTTCGTACTTCTCGGGCTCGTCGGTGACGATCACAATTTTGACCGCGCCTTCGGCCCGCATGGACTGCGCGATTTGCGCCACAGAGTGCCCCGATGCCGCCGTGCTGCCGCTCGTGTTGGCGCGCTCGCCCACAGGCTGTCCGCCGGTCATGGCCACTGCGTCGTTGTAGAGAATTTTGTAGGTGATGTTCACCCCCGCCGCAATGCTTTGGCGAATGGCGAGCAGGCCACTATGAAAGTAGGTGCCGTCGCCCAAATTGGCAAACACATGCTGCTCATTGCTAAAGGGTTGCTGGCCGACCCAGGGCACACCCTCGCCGCCCATCTGGGTAAAGCCCACGGTGGCGCGGTCCATCCAGATCGCCATGAAGTGGCAGCCAATACCGGCCATGGCGCGCGAGCCTTCCGGCACTTTGGTGCTGGTGTTGTGCGGGCAGCCCGAGCAAAACCACGGCTGGCGCTCAGCGGGCACGTGCAGCACCTGCATGGCGCGCTCTTTGGCTTGCAGCAGGGCGAGTTGGGCGTCGATACGCGCAGCCCAGTCCGCACTGATGCCCAGCTTCTTGAGGCGCTGCGCAATGGCGCGGGCGATCAGCGCGGGTGACAGGTCGGCATTGGCGCGCAGCAGCGTGTGTGCGCTCGGGTTCGGCATGGACCATTCGCCACCGGAGAAATCACCCTCGATTTCATCAAACTTGCCCAGCACATGGGGCCGCACATCGGCGCGCCAGTTGTACAGCTCTTCCTTGAGCTGGTATTCGATGACCTGGCGCTTTTCCTCCACCACCAAAATCTCCTGCAAGCCCTGCGCAAACTCACGCGTGAGCTGCGCCTCCAGCGGCCACACCACGCCAACCTTGTGCACGCGGATGCCCAGCTGTCGGCAAGCCGCGTCGTCCAGACCCAAATCCAGCAGCGCCTGGCGCGTGTCGTTATAGGCCTTGCCGCTGGCGATCAGGCCGAACCTGTCATTTGGGCCCTCGATGGCGTTGTAGTTGAGTCGGTTGGCGCGGATGTAAGCCAACGCCGCGTACCACTTGCTGTCAAACAAGCGCGCCTCCTGCGCCAACGCCGTATCGGGCCAGCGGATGTGCACGCCGCCCGGCGGCATCTCAAAATCAGTCGGCAGTTGGATCTGCACCCGCTCGGGGTCAATGAGCACCGTGGCGCTGGATTCGACAATCTCCTGGATCGTCTTCATGCCGGCCCACACGCCCGAGAAACGGCTCATGGCAAACGCATGAATGCCCAAATCCAAAATCTCCTGCACCGTGGCCGGAAAGAACACTGGCAAGCCGCAGGCCTTGAAGATGTGGTCGCTCTGGTGCGCGGCGGTGGAGCTCTTGGCCACGTGGTCGTCCCCCGCCACCGCAATCACGCCACCCCAAGGGGTGGTGCCCGCCATGTTGGCGTGCTTGAACACGTCCGAGCAACGATCCACCCCCGGCCCCTTGCCGTACCAAATGCCAAACACACCGTCGAATTTGTTGGAGCCCGGCGGTGCAAAACCAAGTTGCTGCGTGCCCCACAGCGCCGTGGCGGCCAGCTCTTCATTCACGCCGGGCTGAAACACGATGTTCTGCGCCTTCAAAAATGGGGCGGCCTTCCACAGCGCCTGGTCATAGCCACCCAAGGGCGAGCCCCGGTAGCCGCTGATGAAACCGGCCGTGTTCTTGCCCGCCAACTGGTCGCGCTGGCGCTGCAACATCGGCAGCTTGACCAGCGCGTTCACGCCGCTCATGAAGGCTCGGCCGTAGTCGAGGGAATATTTGTCGTCCAGCGTGACGGTGGCCAGCGCTTGGCGGATGTGCTCGGGCAGGGGGGCGTTCATATCGGTGGGTCTCCAGATGCCTTTTTATGATCTTGCCGCAAAAAGAGCGACGCGGCTAGTTTCAACTCACTTCGGCCACAGCACCCACAGCCGCAGTGGCTGCTTCAGGCGACCCGCCAGCTCGGCGGCGTTGGCGTCCCAGCCGGTGAAGTAGTCGGCCCGCACCGCGCCGGTGATGGCGCTGCCGGTGTCTTGCGCCAGCACCAGTTTTTGCAGTTGCACCAGCGGCCCGCTGGAGACCAGCCACACCGGTGTGCCGTAGGGAATGCTGCCCGGGTCCACCGCGATAGAGCGGCCCGGGGTCAAGGCCACGCCCTGGGCACCGCGCGGACCAAAGGC
>JAYVPU010000070.1:0-9658 GCA_043757205.1 Comamonadaceae bacterium
TTGCCCATCAACTACCCCAATGTGCTGGACAGCAAACGTGGCAAAACAGGCGGTGGCATCTGGTTGCACGGCACGCCACCTCACCAGTTTTCGCGGGCACCGCAAGCCAGCGACGGCTGCGTGGTGCTGGCCAATCCGGACCTCGAACGCATCATTCGCACCGTTGAAGTTCGCACCACACCTGTGGTGATTTCTCCAAAACTAAGCTGGGTTCCTCCCAACAGTGCCCAAGCTGAAAGCAAGCCTTTTGAGGACACCCTCACCGCCTGGCGCAAGGCCAAATCCAGCGGCAACGTGGAGTATCTCCTGAGTTTTTATACGCCTGATTTCAACAGCAATAACGGAAAAACACTAGGCGAATGGGTACCCGGTTTACGCAGCGAACTCAGCAAAACACGTGGCCGCCCCATTGAGCTCAAAGACCTGTCTTACCTGCGTTGGACGGACGCTTCCGACACCATGGTGGTCACCTTTGGTGAGGTCGCCGAGGGCTCGCGCAACGGCACCACCAAGCGGCAATACTGGACGCGACAAGGTCACCAGTGGAAAATTTTTTACGAAGGCATCATCGGATGAAAACCAACGCACGTTCAACTCAAATTCGCTCGTTGTTACGTCGCAGCGTGGTCATTTTTGGCAGCGCTATGCTGCTGCACGGTACCGTCGCCGCTCAAAATGCGCCCCGCGTTAAATTGAGCACGAGCATGGGAGACGTCGTGCTGGAGTTGGCACCCGACAAGGCACCCAAGACGGTAGAGAATTTTCTTCAGTACGTGAACGACAAGTTTTTTGACGGCACGGTTTTTCACCGCGTGATCGATGGCTTCATGATCCAGGGCGGCGGCTTCACCGCTGACATGCAGCAAAAGCCAACCCGAGCCCCCATCCCGCTGGAGGCCAACAACGGCTTGAAAAACGATATCGGCACGATTGCCATGGCCCGCACCAACAACCCGCAAAGTGCCACCGCCCAGTTCTTCATCAACGTGGCGGACAACCGCATGCTCAACGCCCCCAGCCCCGATGGCTACGGCTATGCCGTGTTCGGTAAAGTGGTCGGCGGCATGGACGTGGTGAACAAAATCCGCGTCAGCGCCACCGGCACCAAGGGCGGGCACCAAAACGTGCCCCTGACCCCCATTCTTATCACCTCTGCAACCCTCCTGAAGTAAATCACCATGAGCAACCCTAAAGTCGAACTCACCATCACCAACTTCGGCGTCATCACGCTCGAACTCGACGCTGTCAAAGCGCCCAAGTCCACCGCTAACTTTTTGGCCTACGTGGCCAAGGGCCACTACGACAACACCGTTTTCCACCGCGTTATCCCCGGCTTCATGATCCAGGGCGGTGGTTTTGCCCCCGGCATGACGCAAAAAGAAGGCGACGCCACGATTGAGAACGAAGCCAATAACGGCTTGAAAAACCAGCACTACACCGTGGCCATGGCCCGCACCAGCGACCCACATTCGGCCTCGTCACAGTTCTTCATCAACGCGGCGGACAACGGCTTCCTGAACCACACCGCACCATCCGCTCAGGGCTGGGGCTATGCCGTATTTGGCAAGGTGGTCTCGGGCACCGACGTGGTGGACAAAATCGCTGCGGTTAAAACCGGGCAAAAAGGCTTTCATGGCGACGTGCCCAAAGAAGACGTGGTGCTTGAGAAAGCCGTTGCGCTGGCCTGACGCTTACTGCGCATGACCCCGGCCACCGCCCCGTTCCCGGAAATCATCGCGCCGGCGAATTGGAAGGTGGTCGAATTCATTTCCGACCTGCATCTACAAGCCCAAGAGCCGCTCACCCTGCGGGCTTGGTCACAGTACCTGGCGAACACCCAGGCCGATGCGGTGTTTATCCTGGGTGACCTGTTTGAAGTCTGGGTCGGTGACGATGTGCTCACGCAAGCACCCCACCCCGATGGCAACGCGGACAGTTTTGAAGACCAATGCTGCCGCGCTTTACGTTCGACTGCTGCCCAGCGTGACGTCTTTTTCATGCACGGCAATCGGGATTTTCTTTTGGGCGATGTTTTTGCCCAAGCCTGCGGGCTCAGCCTGCTGGCCGACCCCACGGTGCTGGTGTTTGGCGATCAGCGCTGGCTCCTTAGCCATGGCGACGCCCTGTGCCTGGGCGACACCGAATACCTCCAGTTCCGCGCGCAAGTTCGCGCGGCAAACTGGCAGAAAAATTTTCTGGCCAAACCTTTAAACGAACGCCAAGCCATCGCGCACGGCATGCGCCAGCAAAGCGAACAACGAAAACGCAGCGGCGACATGCCCTATGTGGATGTAGATACTGAAGCGGCGCGGCAAGCCTTGCAAGCCGCGGGGGCGAAAACGCTGATTCACGGCCACACCCATCAACCCGCCGATCACGATCTGGGTGCAGGCTTGCACCGTCTTGTTTTGAGCGACTGGGACGCTGCCGCCACACCCGCGCGTGTCCAAGTCATGCGCCTGAGCCGTTCATCAGGGCCCAGCAGTCCATACGGCGTTCAGGTGCAACGACTGACTGGGTGATATGTGGCAGTGGCCAAAGCGCCTGTTTCAGCGCCTGCGCATCAGGTTCGGCGCAACGTCCGCCGACTTGCCGGAACCACTGTGGCAAGCCACCTTGCTCAACTACCCCTTCTTGGCGTCCCAGCCAACCGAGGCACTGGCGCGCCTGCGCCAGCTCACCCGGCTGTTTCTAGATCAAAAAGAGTTCCATGGCGCACAAGGCTTAAAGATCACGGATGAAATCGCAGTGACCATTGCAACCCAGGCCTGTTTGCCCATCCTGCATTTCGGCACCACCGCGCAGGCCCTGAGCTGGTACGACGATTTTGTCGGCATTGTGGTGCACCCTTCCGAAGTGGTTGCGAAGCGTCAGTCCGTGGATGAGGCAGGCGTGGTTCACAACTACAGCGAAGTGGTAAGTGGTGAGGCCATGGACGCAGGTCCGGTGATGTTGAGCTGGCACGACGTAACGGCTACATCCCCTGAGCAGGGCTATTGCGTGGTCATCCATGAATTCGTCCACAAGCTGGACATGCGCGACGGCCAAGCCGACGGCTGCCCACCGCTGCCCCCTGGCTTCATGGGCGCCCAAAGTGCAAGCGGCGCACGCCAGACCTGGGAAGCCACCCTGAGAAGTGCGTTTGACGACTTTTCAGAGCAGGTCATTCGGGCCGAACGATTTGGGGCACCCCCACCCTGGCTTGACCCCTACGGCGCTGAATCAATGGGTGAATTTTTTGCCGTGACCAGCGAGGCTTATTTCATGAACCGGCCACGGTTTGAGCGCGACTTTGCGCCGCTGGCCCCCCTGTTCAAGGCTTTCTATCGCACCCCACCCTAAGCGGCTGCACTGATGTCTAACTCTGGCGTCCCAGCAAAACCTTAAGCACCCTTTGCAAACGCGGGCTGGACTCGTCGTTAAACGGGCTGGCCAGCACCTGCGCGGCGTCTTGCCCCCAGGTCTGGGCCGGTGCCGGGTCGTTGCGCCGGGTTAACAACTGCAACTGCAAAGCGCGGCGAGCGTCCAGCGCCGAGGCCGGTGTGGGCAGCTCGGCGGCCATCTCCAACCGCAGCAAAGCCACGGCTGCATCGCCTGCCGGTGCGGCAGACAAGGCCTGCGCCCAGGATGTGCGCGTGGCCGCTGTGACGCGACCACCCAAGTCTTGGGTCGTTGGCAACTGGGTGCCGTCGCGCGCCTCCCACGCCCCCAGCAATTGCGTCAAGGACGCCCCATGTGCCTGAGCGGAGAGTTTTTTCAGCGCGTACTGGGCATGTTCCAATGCTTCGCGTTGTGCCCGGAAAGCCGCATCGCCCAAACGTGGCGCGTCTTGCCAAGCCGGACGCGCCGCGCCCCGATCAGCGAATCGATCACCCCCACCTGTGCCCCCATTTCGTCCTGGCGCGCTATCGCGGCCCATGCGTGCGCCGTCACGAGGCGCACCATCGCGTTGGCCAGGGCGAGCACCGCGTGCGGCTGGGGCGGGTTCAGACTTCTTCATGCCAGGGCGGTCATCGCCGCGCATGGCCACCACGGGTTTGCGGGGCTTGGGGGCCTCAACGGGTGTTTCAGCCACAAGCAGCGAGGTCTCTGGATTGTCGTCTGCTATGGTTTCAGTAGCTGCTTGCGCAGATTCTGATTGGGCTACAGGCGAATTTTGCTCAGACACTGGTGGCTTGGCAGGCGTTTGTGCCGCAGCGGGTCGCGCTTGCAAAGCCGTCTCTAGCGCCTGCATGGCCGCCCGGATCGCCTGGGCATCACCCGCCGCATTGGCGGCCTCCAGCGCCTGCGAGGCTTGCAGCACGCCGCGGTCGTGTTCACTCAGGGCCTGCGCAGCTTTCTCGCGCTCGGCCGTTTTACGGTTAAAGGCCTCATCAATCGGCTTGCGGAAGGCGTCCCAGAGCTTTTGCTCCTGGCGGCGCTCCACAGGCACCGCGTGGGCTTGGGCCTGCCAACGCTGCTGCAAGGCCTTGACCGCATCCAAGTGCAGTACCGGTGCTGCACCCAGTGCTTCAGCCTCCTGGATCATGGCCTGGCGCTCTTGCAAGCTCTGCTTTTGCACGGCTTCCAGCGGCGCTGCGGCGGCATCAAAAGCAGCCTTCCACTGGGCTTGCATCTCGGCAAAGGCCTTCTCGCCCATGTGACCCGACTCGCGCCACCTGTCTGCAAACTGGTGCAGGATGCGGTTAAAGCCTTTCCAGTCGTCGTCCAGCGCGGTGGGGTTGGCCGCACCCCAGGCTTTGACTTCTTCAATCAATGCCAGGCGCTGGGCCTTGTTTTGCGCCGCATCGGTTTTGATTTTTTCCAGCCAGGTTTGCACCACTTTGTAGGCTTCGTTGCAGGCCTCGTCAAAGCGCTTCCACAGCGCATGGTTGGGCACGCCGCCTTGGTCGGTCTGCTTCCACTGCTCGCGCAAACCGCGCAGCGTGTCTTGCATTTTTCGCCCACCCACTGCTTGACCGGCAGGGCGCTTGAGCAAGCCTTCGGCATGAATCACCAGCGCCTCACGCAGTTGGTCGGCGCTCCAGCGCTGCCAGCCCTCCAGCTCGCCTGCTGCGGCCAGCGCGGCATGGGCCTGATTTTCCAGCTTGTCATCAATCAAGCGACCATTGTCTTTAAGGGCGTTGCGCAGGGCTGACGCCGCGCCGGCGCTGGCTTTGCCGTGGCCTTCGGCAATTTCTTGCTCTAGTTTTGAGAGCACCTCACGTACAGTAGCCGTGACTTTGGCGCGTATTTCAGGGTCAATTTTGGGTTTCTTCGGTGCCGCCTGTGCCTCAGCAGGCACGCCTCGGCTGAGGCGAATCTCATCCGCCCATACGGGCACGGGGGGCAAGGCCAGCGCCGCGTCTGCAGCAGCCGCTTGCGCCTGCGCCAAGGCACTGCTGAACGACTCCCACACCACCAGCAACTGGCTGCGCGAGGCCTCCAACAGCGGGGGGAATTTCGCATCCACGCTGGGCCAGTTGCCATCGGCCTGCAAGACCTCGGCCTGGGTTTGCCAATGAGCCACATCAGCGCGCAAAGACTCGACCACGGTTTGCGCGTCGCGCCACGGCTTGGTGGACAGCACCTCGATGCGCTGGGCCAACAGAACCGCCGCCTCACGCTGCACCTGCACTCGGTGTTGCAAGTCTTCAATCACCTTCACGCGATTGGCCAAGGCCAGTTTGACGGTAGCCAGAGGTTCACGGCTGAGCGGCGCGCCCGCTTTGGCGGCATCACGCTGCCAAGCCATGGCGTCGGCCACGTTGAGCCGGGAGGTATCCAGCAGGGCTTGCGCCTTGACTGCCCACTCGGCCCCAATGGCTTCCTGATCGCGTGAGCGTTTGAGTTCATCGAGCTTTTCGCGCAGAAGCTTGGCCGCGCCTTTGTCCTTGACACTCAATTCCTTGAACACCTCCTGCATTTGCGCAGGACTGGGTTCGCTGGCCAGCCATTCACGCACGCGCGCAGCGCGCTCGCCCGAAGTGGGTGCCGAAAAAGCCCCCCCGGTCAGGGCGTCCAGAGTTTGGGTGTCATTGCGTTTGGCGAAATCGGTCGGCATCACAGCTCAGGCTCAGTGTTGGTGAGCGGAAAAAATGGAGGATCCGCATTTTCGCCGCCATTTAGGTCTGTTTCACGCTGAGGACTCGAAACATCGCACTCATTCCGATCAAAAGACTAAAAAAAACAGAAAAACAGAAAATCCAGGACAAGCACCCTTGGGAAAATCCATATCACACATAACAAACATGTTTGTTATTCTTGACTAGATATATGGAAGCCCTTAAAATCCGCCCGCCCCCTGCAACTCAGGGATTACCCGAATCTCGGCCGACCCAGCCGACACGAGAAGAGGACATGAATGAGAGCTTTAAACCAAATCGAACAAGGATTCAGAACGTTTGCCCAC
Organism: Comamonadaceae bacterium; assembly: GCA_043757205.1. Taxonomy (GTDB): domain Bacteria; phylum Pseudomonadota; class Gammaproteobacteria; order Burkholderiales; family Burkholderiaceae_C; genus CANCDA01. Next base: position 6,392 of record JAYVPU010000070.1, read on the forward strand.
GACGTTGTTGACGGTTTCTTTGAATTGACCCACAACGGTTTTGCCCTGGTTGGCTTGATCGTGATGTTCATCAGCCTCACGCTGGTGACCCGGCCCGATCTGCGCCAATCGGCCGAACTTAAATTGATCGGCTGGCTACAAACCCGCCAGGTCGAAACGACCGGCTTTGAGGCGGGCTCTGACGCCACCGACCGCACCACCGCCATCGACCCACGCGACCTGCCCAAGCAACAAGCCGCCGTGGCCTATTGGCTCAGCAAAAAATACCGCATTGCCGCAGAACCGCTCAGTGCGCTAGTGGAAGAGGCCTATGAGATCGGCTCTCGCACCAAGCTGGAGCCCACCCTGCTGCTGGCCATCATGGCGGTGGAATCAGGCTTTAACCCCTTCGCCCAAAGCCCCGTTGGCGCACAGGGCCTGATGCAAGTCATGACCCGCGTCCACAGTGACAAATACGAGATCTTTGGCGGACAACTCGCCGCCTTTGACCCCATCAGCAACCTACGGGTCGGTGCCCAGGTGCTGCAAGAATGCATTTCAAGAGCGGGCTCTCTGCAAGCTGGATTGCGCTTTTACGTCGGCGCTGCTAATCAGGAAGATGACGGGGGCTATGGCGCCAAAGTCCTGGCCGAACATACCCGGCTAAACTTGGTGGCTGCAGGTCGATCCGTCTCCATCCAGACACCCGCCCTATTGCCTATGGCGGCCCCAGCCAAAATCGACTTGGAAGCCCGTAAAAATTCCCCTCTGACCAACTCCTGAACTCTCCCATGTACTACCGCAATATTCTTGTTGAGCAAACCGATCCTGAAATCTTTGCCGCCATCCAGGCCGAAAATGCCCGCCAGGAACACCACATCGAGCTGATCGCCAGCGAAAACTACGCCTCCCCCGCCGTCATGGCGGCCCAGGGCTCCCAGCTGACCAACAAATATGCCGAGGGCTACCCCGGCAAGCGCTACTACGGTGGCTGCGAGCATGTGGATGTGGCCGAGCAGCTCGCCATTGACCGCGTCAAAGCCATCTTTGGGGCCGATTGCGCCAACGTGCAGCCACATTGCGGCGCATCGGCCAATGAAGCCGTCTTCCTCGCCTTCTTGAAGCCCGGCGACACCATCATGGGTATGAGCTTGGCCGAAGGTGGCCACCTCACCCACGGCATGGCCCTGAATATGAGCGGCAAATGGTTCAACGTCGTGTCCTACGGCCTCAACGCCAAGGAAGAAATTGACTACGACGCGATGGAGCGCAAGGCCCACGAGTCCAAGCCCAAACTCATCATTGCCGGTGCCTCGGCCTACAGCCTGCACATCGACTTTGCCCGCTTTGCCAAAGTGGCCAAAGACGTGGGGGCAATCTTCATGGTCGATATGGCCCACTACGCCGGCCTCATCGCTGCGGGCCTGTACCCCAATCCGGTGCCGCACGCCGACGTGGTGACATCCACCACCCACAAGAGCCTGCGCGGCCCGCGTGGCGGCATCATTTTGATGAAGTCAGCGCATGAAAAGGCCATCAACAGCGCCATTTTCCCAGGCCTGCAAGGCGGCCCGCTGATGCACGTCATCGCCGCCAAAGCCGTGGCCTTCAAAGAAGCCATGGCTCCCGGCTTCAAAGACTACCAGCAACAGGTGCTGACCAACGCCCGCATCGTGGCGGAGACGCTCACCCAGCGCGGCCTGCGCATCGTCAGCGGTGGCACCCAAAGCCACCTCATGCTGGTGGACTTGCGCGCCAAGGGCATCACCGGCAAGGAAGCCGAGGCCGTGCTGGGCGCTGCCCACATGACCATCAACAAAAACGCCATCCCCAACGACCCTGAAAAACCCATGGTCACCAGCGGCGTTCGCATCGGCACACCGGCCATGACCACACGCGGCTTCAAAGATGAGGAAGCACGGACCACGGCCAACCTGATTGCTGACGTGCTGGAAAACCCGCGTGATGAGGCCAATATCGCAACCGTGCGCGCCAAGGTCAATGCTTTGACCGCACGCTTTCCTGTTTACCGTTAAGCAAATCCTCAGCCTAAACCACCACCCTTTCGGGCTGAGCCTGTCGAAGCCTATTCGAGCCAAAAGTTAATGAAATGCCCGTTTTGTAGCCACTCAGAAACCCAGGTCGTGGAGACCCGGATTTCTGAAGACGGGGACTTCATCCGCCGCCGCCGCCGATGCAGCGCCTGCGACAAGCGTTTCACCACCTACGAGCGCCCCGACGTCAACTTCCCCGCTATCGTCAAAAAAGACGGGCGTCGCATCGAGTACGAGCGCGTCAAGCTTCAAGCCTCCATGAACCTGGCGCTGCGCAAGCGCCCCGTCAGCACCGAGCAAATCGACAGCGCCATCGAACGCATCGAAGAAAAATTGCTCAACCTGGGCCTGCGCGAAGTCCCCTCCGCCCGCATTGGTGAGCTGGTGATGCGCGAGCTGAAGAAACTCGACAAAGTGGCCTATGTGCGCTTTGCCAGCGTTTATCGCAGTTTTGAGGACATTGATGAGTTCAAAACGCTGGTGGATGAGGTGCGGCGCTAGCAATCTCATGAGGTCGGCCTGCTAAAAATCCTTCAGCACTCGCGGTCAAACACACGAAGAGGCTGTCACTTTTTGCGTCCTGGCTCGCCCCGCTGCATTGATGACAATCTCTCTGGCCTCTGTGGCATCATTTGATGCGAAACACAAGGTCAACGTGCCCATTTGAAGGGCCCCTGATGCCAGTTTGGTTCCTCCGCTTGGCGTGAAAGACACGTATTCCGCCACATTTTGATTGCCGATGAGTCGCAAATTATTTGGCAGTACTTGAACCTGATAGATGATCGTCTCATCCAAGCCACGCAGACCATCGTTGTTTTTATCGTGGAAGACAAGCCAACCTTGCTGCCAACCACCCGATTGTGCACACGTCACGCCTTCCGAAGACTTGCACAGTGTTACGCGGCTATTGCGCTTGATAGCCTCGCTTCGGGCAAGGTGCATGATCGAAAGAAACGAATTGGTTTGAGAAGAAAGTTTCGCTGATTTCCCCACAAGACCCAGGGCAGGAACCGCCCAGGCCAAGAACACGCACAAGACTGCGACAACGATCAACAGCTCAATCGCAGTAAAGCCCCTCTGCTCAGAAAGAAATGCTGTCCGGTCATCGGCTGGGCAATTGACTGAGGGTTTGAAAGAAAGTTTTGACATGGGTCAAAAGATATCCTCCAATCATCACGCTGTCATTCCCCCAAATGGGGGAAGCATTAAGAGCAGGTACGGGTCGTCGTTTTTT
>JAYVPU010000071.1:0-9638 GCA_043757205.1 Comamonadaceae bacterium
CTGGTCTTGCGCGCCAGTTGGCGGGGCCGCTGAGCATGGACAATTTTGTCGAGCTCTGGGTTTACCTCTCCAGCACGCCACTGTTTGGGCTGACGGCGACGCTGGTGGTCTATGTGCTGGCCCACGCGCTGTACCTGCGGCTGGGGCAAGCGCCCTGGGCCAACCCTGTGCTGTGGAGCGTGGTTCTCATCGCCAGCGTGCTGCTGCTCACACAAGTGTCTTACCCCACTTATTTTTCAGGGGCGCAATTCATCCATTTTTTGCTGGGGCCTGCCGTGGTGGCCTTGGCTTGGCCGCTGTGGCAGCGTCGTATTGAACTTCGGCAACGCTGGGCCCCTTTGCTGCTGGCGGCGTTGGCGGGCGCAAGCGCCTCGGCGGGCTCGGCCCTGGCGCTGGGTTGGGCCGTGGGCCTGCCGCTGGATGTGCTGCTGTCGCTGGCCTCCAAATCGGTCACCGCCCCGGTGGCCATGGGCATTGCCGAAAAAATTGGCGGCATCCCGGCGCTGGCCGCCGTGTTTGCCGTGCTCACCGGCATCGTGGGGGCCTTGAGCGGCAAGTACTTGTTTGACCTGCTGCGCATCTCCACCGCCCCTGCGGGCTGGATGGCGCGCGGTTTTGCCCTGGGCACCACCTCGCACGGCCTGGGTGCGGCGCGCGCCATGCAAGTCAATGCCGATGCCGGGGCCTACGCCGGTCTGGCGCTGGGATTGCAGGTGGTACTGGCGTCGCTGCTGATTCCTTTGGTATTTCGATGGTTTTAGTGCACTAAATTTGCGCTAAATCAATGCGCAATAAAAAATAAGGCGCTACAGTCAAATTGCGTGTGGATGACTGGGATTCTGGTCGATTCAGCGCAAGACGGGGGTTCCCTTAGACAGGGAAATCAATGGTGTCCCTGACGCCATTCAGGATGAGAGCATCCCCGGACTGATCAACCGTTTTTAACCAGATCAGGGGCTCTCACCGGGCCCGCCATCTCCGCAAGAGGTGGCGGGCTTTCTCTTGTGTGCTTGCCTTCCTTTTGGCTCCGCTCTTGAGGCCCAAGCTTGCGCCAAATCAAGATGGGTCTCCACCCTCGGTCATAAGCTTCTGTCATCCCTTGGAGCCCTATGTCCGTCACCCCCGTGCCCCCTGCCGAACTGCGCATCCGCATTGCCCCTGAGTCGCTGGGCTTTGCCGACACGTCCGAGCTGACGCAGCAGCCCCTGCCCTGGATCGGCCAGGAGCGCGCCGAACAGGCGGCCCACTTCGGCTTGGGGCTGGACCAGCCGGACTACAACCTGTTTGTTCTGGGAGAAATTGGCAGCGGTCGTTCGTCCTTGCTCAAGCAAATGATGCTCAGCGTGGCCAGCAGCCGCGCCGTGCCGCCTGACCTGTGTTACCTGCACAACTTTGATGTACCCGAGCGGCCCAAAGCACTGCGCCTGCCCGCCGGGCAAGGCAGCCGGTTGCGCCAGTTGATGGCCAATCTGGTCAAGGACTGGCAGACGGAAATCCCCCCGCGTCTGGACGGGTTGGACTTCAAGACCGAAAGCGAACGCATCAAAACATCCTACAAACCGCTGCTAGAGCGCGGCTTGCGGGACATTCGCTTGCGCTTAGAAAAACAGACCCAAGACGCGGTCAAGCTCGACATCTACCTGGACCAGGTGATGCACGAGGTGCTGGAAAATCTGGCGCTATTCCAGCCTACAGAAGCCGAAGACGAAGCCAGACTGGAAGCCCTGGCCAGGGTACTGGCCCGCCTGCGCGTCAACCTGGTGGTGGACAACCAATCCTTAAGCGGTGCGCCAGTGATGGTGGAAGACAACCCGGTGCCGCGCGCCCTGTTTGGCAGCCTTAAGTACCAAACCGAAAACGACGTGCTGGTCAGCGACTTTTCGCGCATCCGCGCGGGCAGCCTGATCAAGGCGCACGGCGGCTTCATCCTGCTGCACCTGCGCGACTTGGTGGCCGACCCCGAGGCCTGGGAAAAGCTGCGCCGCTTTCTACGCACCGGGCGACTGCAAATCGAGGAGTCTGGCCTGCCCCTGGCGCCGCTGAGCGCCGTGTCCCTGTGGCCCGAGGTGATTGACTTGAACGTCAAGATCGTGCTGATCGGCACCGCTGAAGATTATTACGGGCTGCAAGAGGCAGACCCCGAAGTCGCTCACCACTTTCGCATCAAGGTGGACTTTGCTGAGAGCTTTTTGACCAGCGCCGACATCCGCCACGCCTTCAGCATCTTCATCGCGCACAGTTGCGCGCGCTTGGGGCTGCCACACTTCTCGGCGGCTGCGGTGGCTAAGGCGCTGGAGCAGTCGCACCGCGAGGTGGACGACCAAGTGCGACAAAGTGCCCTCTTCGGCCAGACCGAAGCCCTGGTGATGGAGGCCGCCGCCACCTGCCGTGCCCGCAACGGCAATCTCGTCGAAGCCGCCGACGTCGAGGCCGCTCTGCTGGCCCGCATCAACCGCCATGATTACCCGGAGCAGTGCCTGCAAGAGTCGATTACCGACGGCGAGCGCCTCATCACCGTGCGCGGCGAGCAGGTCGGTCAGCTCAATGGCCTGACCCAGGTGGACCTGGGCGACTACCGCTTTGGCTTTCCGGTGCGCGCCACAGCCCGCACCTTTGCCGGGGACGACGGCCTGCTTAATATCGAACGCGAGGTCGAACTGTCCGGCCCCATCCACGACAAAGGCGTGCTCATCTTGCACAGCTATCTGTCGGCGCTGTTCTCCCACCTGGCGCCGCTGGCGCTCAACGCCTCCATCGTGTTTGAGCAGGAGTACCACGGTGTGGAGGGCGACTCGGCCTCGTGCGCCGAGTTTTATGTGCTGCTGTCGTCACTGTCCGGCCTGCCGCTGCGCCAGGGCATTGGCGTGACGGGCGCGCTCAACCAGTACGGCGACATCTTGCCGGTGGGCGGCGTCAATGAAAAAATTGAAGGCTACTTTCGCGTCTGCGAAACGCTGGGCCTGGACGGCAGCCAGGGCGTGCTGCTGCCCCAACGCAACCGCCGCCACCTGATGCTGGACCGCAAGGTGATTGAGGCGGTAGAGCGCGGCCAGTTCCACATCTACACCGCTGACCATGTGCGCGAAGGCATCGAGCTGCTGACCGGCCAGCCCTCGGGCATGACGACGCTGGCGGGAGACTACGCGAGCGACACGGTGCTGGGCCGCGCCCAAGCCACGCTGAGAGCATTCAGGCAGGCCTGCCAAGCGGCTCAGCAGGAGCCATCGAAAGTTGTGCGCAAGCGGCTGCGGCCAGCTCTGGGTTAGGGCTGTGATTCGCGTGACCGGCAGGTGTCGTTCGAACTGGGTTGGCGAGCGCACCGGGCGTCCGTGGCTGGACTACGCGGCAGGCTCGCGCATGGCGACTTGTAGCGTGCGGTCATGATGTCGTCAACACAGTGGTGTCGCTCGAAATTTTGAGGCAAGCGCAAATCGCCGCTACGCCCCTCCACAGCCACCCGGCACGCCTGCGGAGTGGGTTTGGGAATTGGATTCGGCGCTGGCTTGCTGGTCATCTCAAGGAATGGGAACCTCGATATAACTTCCAACGGACGTTGAATTCATTGCGGACACCACTTGCGCTACAGCACCGCGAATGCGAGGCCAACTTGTTGTCGCAAGAACAACAACCGCAATTCGACGAGCCGCAAGGTTTTGTTGGTATCGAAGGTTGGAGTCGGTGGTCACAAGCACCTCGAATCCCCGCTCCTCCGCAGAGCGCAACAATTCACCATTCTTCAGACCCAACTCATAAGCGGTGGAAACACTGTGCCCAGAGAGAAATTGTCGCAGCGGAACTGGCGTTCCTTGGTCAAACAAGACGCGCACTTACGCGGCCAGCAAAGTTGACCTGGCTGCGTGCTCCAGGACATGGCGCGCCTGCAACAAAGCGACACCGGGAAACCACTCAATGAACTGATGGATAGAGGCATCTTCTTCGAGGTTCTCGAAGAGCGCAGCAACAGGTACCCGCGTACCCCGGAATACCCAAGCGCCACTCACGCGATCAGGATCACGCTCGACATCGACACAGGAAGACCAATCTATCATGGATAAATGATAGCACTGTGGGCGGAAAAAGAGGTGGCTGCCTTAGCCAACGCCTTGGCTTTTGAGTTCAACGAAAAGCCTCTAAGCGACTCACGTACCAGCTAGGGAACCCATGTTGTCTAGCCGCTTCAAGGATACGTTCGACATATGCAGAATCGGGTGGCGCTGTTCCTCGCCTCGGCGGCATGTAGCACAAGGCGGGAAGCAGTCTGTTGTCGCTCGTTTCCACGACCACTGCCTCGGGAAGAAAAGCTCCAACACCATCTCGCGAGTACATCGTCCCCAGCTCTTCGTGGGAGGGATACACCAAGATGCCACAAATGGCATTTTGGTCGGAACGAAAAATGTTCGCATGTGGGTCAAAGGCGATGTCATAGCCACTTAATTTCGCCACTTCAATACTGCGAGGGTGAAAGCCACCCAGAGCCATGACTTCACTGCGAATGAAGCTTCCGTAGAAAAATGCCGCAATACGTTTTTGTGGTTGTTCCATAGTTGACTTCACTGTGGTTGGTTTTGTTGAATGTGTTTCAGCGTATCACGCGCTTTTCTGATCCCAGTTGTCGTGGGGCTTCGGTCAGCAGTATGCGGCGTGTCGAGGCGGAGTGATCTTGAATGCACGCACGCTCACCGCACCCTCCCCAGCAAAGCCGCATTCTCCCCCGCCGCCGTGGTGTTGACGCTCACCGCCTGCTCCGTGCAAAATCGCGCTAGATAGTGCGGGCCACCAGCTTTGGGGCCGGTGCCGCTCAAGCCCTGGCCGCCGAAGGGCTGGACGCCGGTGACGGCACCGATCATGGGGCGGTTGACATAGACATTTCCTGCGCGGGCCTGCGCCGCCAGCGCTTGGGCGCGGGAGTCGATGCGGGTCTGGATGCCTAGGGTGAGGGCGTAGCCACTGCCCCCGGCGGACGCGCTGGCCCCCAGCGCGTTGATCTGCGCCATCACGGCGTGCGGCTCGCGCAGCTCACCCGAGCCCCAGCGCAGCACTTGCAGCACGGGGCCAAAGATTTCGTGTTGCACCTGGGCCATGTGGCTGATTTCAAAAACATGGGGTGGCATCACATGTGCTATTGAATTGATAGCTTCTTGTACCCATTCCTTCTTGGGGAACAGGCGTTTTGCTTCTGAATTCAAGCGTTGGACCTGCTGCGCCACCTGGGCCTGCGCGGCGGCGTCGATCAGCGGGCCGACATCGGTGGCGAAGTCGGCTGGGTCGCCCACGCGCAGCTCGGCGCAGGCACCGACCAGCATGGCAATAACGGCGTCGGCAATCGCCTCGTGCACGCACAGCAGGCGCAGGGCCGAGCAGCGCTGGCCTGCGCTGTCAAACGTGCTTTGCAGCACCGCGTCCACCACCTGTTCGGGCAGGGCGGTGGAGTCCACCAGCATGGCGTTGATGCCGCCGGTCTCGGCAATCAGGGGCACGATGGGGCCGTCTTGCGCGGCCAGTGCGCGCTGGATGTGTTTGGCCACGGGCGTGGAGCCGGTGAACACGACGCCGCCCAAGCCGGGCAGAGCCACCAGCGCCGCGCCCACGCTGGCGCCAGGCCCGTGCAGCAGTTGCAGTGCGTCGGCGGGCACGCCCGCTGCATGCAACAACTGCACCGCCGCCCAGGCCACGCCCGGCGTGGGGGCCGCCGGTTTGGCCAGCACGGTGTTGCCGGTGACGAGGGCTGCCGCGACCTGGCCGACGAAGATGGCGAGCGGGAAATTCCAGGGGCTGATGCAGACCCAGACGCCGCGCGGGCGCAGGCGAAGTTCATTGGTTTCGCCGGTGATGCCGGGGGCGTTCACCGGCAGGGGCAGGGGCTGCATGACGCGCTCGGCCTCATCGGCGTAATAGCGCAGCAGGTCCACGGCTTCGCGGCATTCGGCGAGGGCGTTGGCCCAGGTTTTGTGGGCTTCTTTGACCAGCAGGGCGCAGAAACGGGGCGTCTGCTGCTCCAGCGCCAGCGCGGCTTGGCGCAACAGGGCGGCGCGCTCGGCGACCTTCGTTGTGCTCCATTTTTGATAGCTGTTTATGCACGTCTTGTAAGCGCTTGCGACAGAATTGGCATCCAACTCCGGCACCTGTGGGATGGCCACATTCGCATAGGCGTGTAGCAGCGGCGCACGCGCGCTGGCCAGCGTGAGGTCGCAGCCCGCGCTATTGCGGCGCTGCGGGCCAAAGATGGCTTCGGGCAGTGGCATGGCGCTGGTCGTTTGCAGTTGCAGGGGCGAAGCCAGCAGCGCCTGCACACTGACCGAGACATCGGCCAACTGGTGCACAAAGGACGCGTTGGCTCCGTTCTCCAGCAGGCGGCGCACCAGGTAGGCCAGCAGATCACGGTGGGCACCCACTGGGGCATAGACGCGGCAGGCGATGTGCGGGTCACGCGTGACCTCGCGGTACACCGCTTCGCCCATGCCGTGCAGGCGTTGCAGCTCGAAGCGGGTGACGGGTGCGGTGGCCTGATCGCTGCGCGCCGCCAGCTGCAACACGGCGGCAAGGGTGGCGGCGTTGTGGGTGGCGAACTGCGGGTAGATCGTGTCGGGTGCGGCCAACAAGGCGCGGGCACAGGCCAGGTAAGCCACATCGGTGTGCGACTTGTGCGTGAAGACTGGGTAGTGCGGCAGGCCCAAGGTCTGCGCACGCTTGATTTCGGTGTCCCAGTAGGCCCCCTTGACCAGGCGCACCATGAAGCGCAGGCCGTGCTGGCGCGCCAAGGCGACAACCCGCTCCACCACGGCCAGTGCGCGCGTCTGGTAGGCCTGCACGGCCAGGCCCAGGCCGGGCCACTGCGGGTGATGGCGCGCCACCTGGGCCGCCAGCGCGGCCAGCACATCCAGCGTGATCTCCAGTCGCTCGCACTCTTCGGCGTCGATGGTCAGCGGGAGGTTGGCCTGGGCGGCACGCTGGCACAGGCGCCAAACGCGCGGCAGCAGTTCGGCCATCACGCGCTGGCGCTGGTTGGCTTCAAAGCGCGGGTGCAGGGCGCTGAGCTTGATGGAAATTCCGTCATTCTCGGCACAAGGCCTTTGCTGACTAGCGTAAGAAGCTATTGTTTCAATAGCATCTTCATAGCTCGCCAGGTAGCGCCGGGCATCGGCGTCGGTGCGTGCACCCTCGCCCAGCATGTCGAAACTGAAGCGCAGGTTGATTGACCCGGCTTGGGTGCGTTTCAAATGTTGTTCGGATCGGGTTTGTCGAAGGGCTTCGTTCAGGGTTTGTCCCAGCACAAACTGCTGGCCCAGCAATTGCACCGCGCGCAGGGTGATGGCCGCCACCGTGCGCGCACCAAGTTGCGCCAGCGGCCCGCGCGACTCGGCATTGGCGGGCAGCAGGTGGTGCGCCAGCGCCCCGGCGCGCGCCATCAGTGGCGACAGCAGTCCCGCGCCTTGGTGATCAAGTCCCTTGTGTCCCTCCACCGCATGCTCAAAATCGGCAGCAGCCAACTGATCCGCCGTCAGGGCCAGGAGGGTCGGCAGGTCGGGCACACGCAGCAGGGCTTCGGCCAGGCGCATCAAGGCCAGGCCTTGCGGGCTGGAGATCGGGAACTCTTGCAGCAACCGCTCCATCGCCCAAAACGGCGCCGGGTGGGCGCGCACGGCCTGCACCCAGGGGGTAGCGGTTTGGATAACCGCCGCCCAATCGAGCGCGCCGTCCAGCTGCGCCAAACCCTGTGCCACGACCGGGTCTTCAGCCCGGTAGGGTGACGGCAGAGGCGAGGGTAGAGATTGTTGCGCCGCAGGGGATGCAAATTCGCTCATGTTGTGAAACACCTCCGGGCTCAGCATGCCACGATTTAACGGTGCTTGCGATACATGGGTCGCCCATGCGCGCTTGGTTTTACGCTCCAAAGAGGGTCATCTCCGAAGTAACCGTTTGTTACACTGAAACTTGCAACCATTTGAATGAGCCACACATGAGCGATTCTGCTGTCAGTACCCCCGAATCCGACATCCCACTTTTCGACATTTGGGTCAGATTACCGCCTAACGCGGACCTCAACGACATTGAACACTGCGGACGTGAATTGGCGGGCATTCGGGAAGACCATCTGGCCACCCTGCTGCAGGGTCTGCGCAACTCCCCTCAGGCCAAAATTGGTTCGGCGGTTTCGCGTGAGCGGGCGGACAAAGCCAAAACACAATTTTCAAAAACTGGCTTGTTGGTCGAGGTCGCTCCGTTGCTCACCATCCAAACCAAGATGGTGGGCGCTTTTGACGGACGCTATTTTTGCCCGGCTTGCCAAAACTCGGTCGAATTGCCTGACAACCGGCAGTGTCCGAACTGCGGTGTTTTCGTGGACAAGGTGGATGAGGATTTCTTGCTCAAACGACGTTTGAAAGAGCAGGAGCGCAACAAGATCGAAGCGCAGATGACGCGTGGCACTAAAACCACGGACAAGCGCAACCGCGAATTACGCGAAGCATCGATGCGTGAGCAAATTCGCAAAGAGCTCGAAGAAGAGTACGGGCTCAACAAAAAGGCTGGTGTGTTCTCGGGAAAAGCCGGTTTGGTGCGTGGCGTTGTTGCACTCGTCATTTTGGGTGTGGCCTTTGTGGGCGGTCAATACGTCCAGACCCAACGCGGACAAAGCGAGGCCAACAACGCAGCCCATGCGGCAACGGCGGCCAAAGACGTTGCCGCCGCTCAGGTGGACAAGATGCTGGACCAGGTGGGCCCCAAAGAAACAGGCGCAAGCGCAGCAGCACCGACAGGCGACCCCGATATTGACGATCCTTTGATTCAGGCCGCCGCCGGCAAACGCATCGGCGCTGAGGGCATCACGATGGAACAAGCCGTCGCTGCCGCGCAGGTGCTGGGTAAATCGGTGGACAACACCGCAGGCCAAAACGCACCGCGCGCAAGCGCTGCGGGTGGTGATAAGAGCGGTGGGCCAGCTTCGCCTTCTGCTGCTTCTGTGGCTGACTCTGCCGCCCCCGTTGCCGAGCAAACCAAACTGGTGTTGACGGCAGAGTTCGCCCAGCAATTGGCTGAATTGGGCCAGCCCCTTCGCGCGCACGTAGTGCTCAAAGCCCTCAAGGCCTCCCCCAAGTTGGCCGCTGACCCTGGTGCCGCGCTGACCGTGCGGCGAGCCGATTTGGCGATTCAGGCCTGGGCCATGCCCTCACAAGCCGAGGGGCGCGCCCGGTCTGAAATGGAGCGCATCAAGGCCAGCGCAATGGCCCTGGCCGATGCGGGCGAGCGCACACAGACACTCGCGCACATTGGCGTCATTTTGAGCCAGCATCCACAACTTCCCCCGGAAGCAGCACGCGCCTTTTTAACGCTGGCAGCCGAATCTCTCAAGACCATGCCCAGCAGCCCACAACGCGTCACGGTGTTGAACGATTGGGTGGTCTCGCTGGGCGAGGTGCTGCTGGCCGAAGTGAGCGCACGGTCCAGGGCAGGCGATTGGTCCAAAGCCAGGGCCGCGGGTGTGCAGTTGGAGGCGTTGATCAAACAGGCCAACGAGCCCTCGGCTGTGGCACGGCTTCAGGCCATTACTCACCAGTCAGTAATATAGGAGACAGAAGGATGGCGAAAGAATGCCTTCACCAAGGTTGGATCATTGGCAATATTTTGCAGCTGCGCATCCA
>JAYVPU010000072.1:0-2473 GCA_043757205.1 Comamonadaceae bacterium
TCGGTCGCGGCGTCCGCCAGCATCTTGACCATGCCGGTGGTGTCACCCAAGGCCCGTGCGCGGCCATTGGCCAAGAAGGGGAAAGTGCCCGCCTTGTAAGCGTGACCCGCCGCCTTGAGCTGCTGCTCGGTCTGGCCAACCCAAGCGATCTCAGGACTGGTGTAAATCACCCAAGGAATGGTATTGAAATTGACGTGGCCATGCTGACCGGCAATGCGTTCGGCCACGGCCACACCCTCTTCCTCGGCCTTGTGTGCCAGCATGGGGCCACGCACCACGTCACCCACGGCCCACACATTGGGCAGGCTGGTCTTGCAGTCGCCATCCACCACAATCGCGCCGCGCTCGTCCAGCGCCAAGCCGACAGCTTCGGCGTTGAGGCCGGTGGTGTTGGGCACGCGACCAATGGAGACAATCAGCTTGTCCACCAGCAATTCTTTGGCTTCGCCCTTGGCATCGGCGTATTGCAGGCTCACGCCCTTCTTGCCGGATTTGATTTCGCCGACCTTGACGCCGAGCTCGATCTTCAAGCCCTGTTTGTCAAAGGCTTTTTTGGCTTCCTTGGCGATCTGCTCGTCCACCCCGCCGAGGAAGGTTGGCAGGGCTTCCAGCACCGTGACTTCCGCACCCAGACGCCGCCAGACCGAGCCCATCTCCAGACCGATCACGCCCGAGCCGATCAGGCCCAGCTTCTTGGGCACAGCGCCCACGCGCAAAGCACCATCGTTGGAAAGAACATTGACTTCATCAAACGGCACGCCAGGCAAGGCGCGTGCGCTGGAGCCGGTGGCCACAATGATGTGTTTGCCGCTCAAAGTCTCTTCGGCTGCACCTGTCACTTTGATCTCGTACGCACCTTCGACGGCTTTCACAAACGAGCCACGTCCGTGGAAAAACGCGACCTTGTTTTTCTTCAACAGGTACAAGATGCCATCATTGTTCTGCTTGATGACCGTGTCTTTGCGCGCCAGCATCTTGCCCACATCCATGCTCACGTTCGTGGCCGAAATGCCGTGTTCGGCAAAGTGCTTATTGGCATGCTCGAAATGCTCGGACGACTGCAACAGCGCTTTGGATGGAATGCAACCCACATTGGTGCAAGTGCCACCCGGAGCGGGTCCGCCAGTGGCGTTCTTCCACTCGTCAATGCAGGCCACGCTAAAGCCCAGTTGCGCAGCACGAATGGCCGCGATATAGCCGCCGGGGCCAGCGCCGATGACGATGACGTCGAATTGATTATTCATGATGTCTATTCAGTTGAGGACTGGGCATGCGGCTGCACCGCTGCACCTGTCCAGCAAGGTTTATCAAATATCAAACAGCAAGCGAGCCGGATCTTCCAGCGCTTCTTTCATGGCTACCAGGCCCAGCACGGCTTCGCGGCCGTCGATGATGCGGTGGTCGTAGGACATGGCGAGGTAGTTGATCGGGCGAATCACGATCTGGCCGTTTTCCACCACGGCACGGTCTTTGGTGGCGTGCACGCCCAGGATGGCCGACTGTGGCGGGTTGATGATGGGGGTGGACAGCATAGAGCCGAACACACCACCATTGCTGATGGAGAAGGTGCCACCGGTCATTTCTTCAATGCCCAGCTTGCCGTCACGCGCCTTGGCACCGTACTCGGCAATCTTTTTCTCGATCTCTGCAAAGCTCATTTGATCGGCGTTGCGCAGGATGGGCACGACCAGGCCACGGGGTGAACCGACTGCGATACCAATGTCGAAGTAGCCGTGATAGACGATGTCATTGCCGTCCACCGAGGCATTGAGCACCGGGTACTTCTTGAGCGCATGCACTGCGGCTTTAACAAAGAAGCTCATGAAGCCGATCTTCACGCCATGCTCTTTCTCGAACTTGTCCTGGAAGCGCTTGCGCATCTCCATCACCGGAGCCATGTTGACCTCGTTGAAGGTGGTCAGGATGGCGTTGGTCGATTGCGATTGCAGCAGACGCTCGGCCACGCGGGCGCGCAGTCGACTCATGGGCACGCGCTGCTCGGGGCGCTCTCCCAAATTGGCTTTTGGTGCCGCAACTTGAGGCAGAGAAGCGGCTTTAACGCCCGTAGGTATTGCGTGAGAAGCTACTGTTTTTGAAGCAGATGAAGCGCCCGTTGCCACCGCACCGAGTACATCGCCCTTGGTCACGCGGCCATCTTTGCCGGTGCCAGGCACCGAGCCGGTCGCCAATTGGTTATCTGCCATCAACTTGGCGGCTGCTGGCATCGCCACGCCAGCCATGCTGCCACCGGACGACACCACAGCAGCTGCACTTGCGGTGGCCACTGGTTTGGCAGCAGCCGCAGCCACCGCAGGGGCTGGCGCAGCGGCTTTGCCTTCGGTATCAATGCGTGCAATCAGCTGCTCGGTCAAGACCGTGCCGCCATCGCCCACCAGGATTTCAGCCAGCACACCGGCCGACGGGGCAGGTACTTCCAACACGACCTTGTCGGTCTCGATTTCGATCAGGATTT
>JAYVPU010000073.1:0-9569 GCA_043757205.1 Comamonadaceae bacterium
ACCTGAAGATAGGTAAACGCAACCCAGCGGAAGCCTTCGTCCTGTGGCGTCTTCGAACTTGCCGGCTATGCCGATCAGGAGGGTCAGTCAATGAAACAGGAAACAGCGGGCGCGGCGCAGGCAAGCGCTGTGTCCACATTCGGACAGCTTGCGCGTCAGCACCGGCTTTGGGTTTGGGGCCTGTTGGCGCTGGTTTTGATGGGCTGGGCGTTCCTCGCCTGGACGGTCCTCGACATGGGGCACCCGTTGGTGCAGTTGATGATGCCCATGTCCGCGAGCTGGGGCTTGGCCAGTACTGCGGCAGTCCTGGTGATGTGGGCCATCATGATGGCAGCGATGATGTTGCCCTCGGCGCTTCCGATGCTGCTGCAGTTCGTCGATCTGTCGCGGCGCAACAGCGAGGGAGCGCGTGGCCAGATATTCGTCTGCGCCTACCTGCTGGTCTGGCTGGTGTTCAGCATATTGGCGACCGCGCTGCAATGGGGTCTGCAGGCCGCTGGCTGGACCGATCCGATGGCCGCCAGTCGCTCGGCGTGGCTTACGGCAGCACTGCTGCTGCTAGCGGGCGTCTACCAGTTCTCGCCGCTCAAGCAGGTCTGCCTGGCGCGCTGCCGCACGCCCATCGGATTCTTGCTCGGTGAGTGGCGCCCTGGGGCGCGTGGCGCGCTTGTCATGGGGCTGCTCCACGGGCTGTTTTGTCTAGGCTGCTGCTGGGCGTTGATGGCGCTGCTGTTCGTCGGCGGCGTCATGAACCTGGCCTGGGTTGCAGCGTTAACCATTGTCGTCGCGCTGGAGAAACTGCTGCCGCGCGGCGCGCCGCTGGCCGCAGTGATGGGCTTGGTCCTGATCGGCGCTGGCGTATACAGGCTGCTGGCGCTGCTGCGTTGACTAGCCGCGCAACGCCTACCCTGCGTCGATCGGGCTGGGGCCGGACTCCACTCCATAACACCATATTGCTGCCAGCGTGAACAGGGTGACCGCCTGGAGCGAAGCGGCGACCGCGTTGCCGGGGTCGACATTGCGGGTCAGGACGATGCCGTCGGCTGGCGCGGTAATCGAGGCCTTGGACAGGTTGATCTGGTCCAGTGCCAAGGCGGCCTGTGAGTCACTGACACCGGCACGCGCACTGGCGCTGGAGCGCAAAATCTGGGCGCGCAGTTTGGCCGTATCCAACACGACCATGACTTGGCCGTTCTTGACGCGGTCATTGACATCAACGCGCACCTCCAGCACGGTTCCCGAGAGTTCGCTGCCGATGTTGATGGCACGCGTGGGCTGTATCGTGCCGTTGGCAGATACCGTGAGCGTCAGATTGCCGCGCGCCACCGTCTCGGTCACATACCGGGGGGCCGCCTGGGCCAGCGTACGCAGATGCCACCACCACCCGCCACCAGCCAGCAGCAGCAACACTATCGCGCTGAGCCACACCCAGCGCCTGCGATACCACTGGTGTGTTTGCGGTTCACCCAGCAGGTTGGCGACGTTGGCTGCGGGGCTGGCAACGGCGGGTGGCGCAGGTGTTGGGCTGGGGGTTGATGTGGGGGATGGCGTGGACAGCAAAGCCGCGGTCTGTCGGGCGATCCGTACATCGGTCAGGCGTGCGGAGCCGGGTTTCCAGCCGCCGCCCAGCGCGGTGTACAGGCGCACCTGGTCACTACTCACGTTGGCATCGGCCTGGGCTTTGATGTCCTGGGCGGAGAGCTGGCTGCGTTGGGTTTCCAGCACGATCTGAAAATCAACCAATCCGCTGGCAAAGCGCTGGCGAGCCATGGCCGCCGCCCGCTCGGCGGCTGCGACCACGCCCTGCACTTGTTCGGCGCGTGCGCGGTCAGTGCGCAGGCTCACAAGCGCGTCTTCCACCTCCTGTAAGGCGGTGAGCTGAATGCCGTGGTAGAACGAGCGCGACTGAAGCAGCACAGCCATTGCGGCGCGGATCTGCGCCTGTAGCGCGCCGCCATCAAACAAGGGGCCCACCAGGCTGACGGCCACACCGGCCATTAGCGCGGCGCTGCTGGACAGGGCCGCGAGCGATGCCGCGCCCACACCCAGGTTGGCGCCCAGGTTCAGCGTCGGGTAGCGGCGCGCGCGCGCCTGATCCACGTCGGCAATGGCGCGGGTGACCTGCTACTGAGCAGCTTGCACATTTGGGCGTGCCAACAGCGTGGCCGCCGGCGACATCAGTTGCAAGTTGGCAGGTGCCAGCGGCACTGGCGCGGGCACGGTCAACCCTTCGGATAGCGCTGCGGGTGGACGCCCGGTTTGCACCGCCAGTGCGTGCAGCGTGCGCGCAATCGCCTGCACCAGCGGGGGCAGTTGTGCACTGGTCTGCTGCGCGGCCACCAGCGCTTGCTCCACCTCGATGGCACCAATCAGACCGGCCTGGTTGCGCCACTGGGCAATCTGCAGCGTGTCCTGCTGGCTGATCAGGTTCTGCTGCGCAATGCCCACACGCGCCAGGTTGCTGCGCAGCACAATGTAGTTGAGCGCTACACCGCTGGCGACGCTGGCTTGCACACTACCCCAGTGGGCTAGCGCTGCCTGCAAATTGGCGTTACTGGCATCCAGCGCGCGATGCTGGACGTCAAACAAATCCGGATTCCAGCCGGCATTGAAACCGGCCTGCAAGTTGTTGGTCGCGTTACCGTCGCTGTTGAAGTTGCTCTGGGCCGAGACCGAGTAGCCCAGGGTTGCTGACAGTCCGGCCGCAGCCACATCGCGCAAGGCGATGGCTTGCTCCAGCGCCGCGCTGGCCTGCCGCACGTCGGTATTGCCATCGAGTGCACGTTCGACCAGACTGGCCAGAAGGGGGTCGGCAAAGCGCAGCCACCAGGCCCCCAAATCACTGAGCGGACCCGCAGCGCCAGGTTCAAAGTTTTCTTGCCAGACGTCGGGCGTGTCCGTGGCCGGCAGGTCAACTTTGTGCCGAGTGGGTGAAGCACACCCCAAGCAGGCCAGTGCAGCCAGCAGCCACAGGGGCTGGCGGTAAAGCCATGAAAAGCGTGGTGGCCGTTGCATGCCTCAATCTCCTGATTGAGCCTGAACGGGTGAAGGTGCTGGCATTCGGGTGAGCACGGGATTGCTTTCAAGAAGTGTTCATCCGTGAAATGGAAGAACGCGTCTTGAACTTATCCAGAGTTCAGCGAAAGGTCTGTTCGCTACGGCACGCAAGCGTCAGTTAGAGGGGTGTCAACAAATGACCGTCGCGAACGCACCGCCAATTTGCCGCGTTGCTGGTTAGCCCTCAATCCACCGTCGCCCCCGACTCCTTCACAATCTTGGCCCAGCGTGCGATGTCCTCCTGCAACTGAGCGGCAAACTGCGCCGGTGTGGTGCTGGCCAATTCCACACCTTGCGCCAATAGCTTTTCTTGCAGGTCCGGCGCGGCCAGCACCTTCTTCATGGCGTCTTGCAATTGCGACTCAATCTCGGGTTTGACGCCGCGCACGCCGAACAGGCCGACCCACAGCGTGCCGCTGTAGCCGGGCACCAGCTCGCCAATCGCAGGGATGTTGGGCAAGACCGATGAGCGCGTGGGTGAGCTCACGCCCAGGGCAATCAGGCGGCCTGCCTTGAGGTGCTGCATGACCGAGGGCAGGCTGGCAAAAGCCATGGGCACTTGGCCGCCGATCACATCCGTCATCGCCGGGGCGACGCCTTTGTAGGGAATGTGTTGCAGCTTGATGCCGGCCATGCTGTTGAGCATTTCGCCCAGCAGGTGATTCAGCGTGCCGTTACCGGCGGACGCGTATTGAAATTGCCCCGGCTTGGCCTTGACCAGTTTGAGAAATTCTTCCAGCGACTTGGCCGGGAACGCAGGGTTGACCACCAGCACATTGGGCACCGAGCCCACCAGCGCCAGCGGGGTGAAGTCTTTGACGGGGTCGAACCCCGGTGACTTGTACACCGCCGGGTTGATGGCTTGCGCGCTGCTGATGGTCATGAGCAGGGTGTGACCATCTTTGGGCGCTTTGGCCACCAGCACCGTGCCGATGTTGCCGCCCGCGCCAGGGCGGTTGTCCACCACCACGTTGCCGGGCAAGACCTCCCCCAGTTTTTTGGCCACGAGCCGCCCGACGATGTCGTTGCTGCCCCCGGCGGTTTGGGGCACGATCACGGTGATGGGCTTGCTGGGGTAATCGGCCGCCCAGCTTGCGGACAGAGATGCGGCCAGCAGCAGTGGCCAGAGTCGGAATAATTTGGGGGTTTTCATGGGCGGGTTTCTCAGAGGGCTTGAGGACAGCGCAAAATCACGGGTGTTGTGCATCATACGATCCTGTGCTGGCCACTTTTAATGATCCGTTGGTTGACGCCCTTGTTGTTGATTTAAACCGAGCCGACATTGATTTTGGAACAAAATTCATTGCCAAATAAGCCTGTAAAGCCTAGAAGAACTGCATGGGCAGCTTCTTTTTTGATAGCGCTTCAATTTTTGACGCCCTCGTCTTTGCAGGCCCAGTTGCCCACCATGGGCGACGGAGCCGACATGAGTGCGAGTGCCGAACGCCGCATCGGTGACAACATCGCCCGCCAGATCTACCGCGACCCGGACTACACCGACGACCCGGTGCTGATGGACTATGTGCGTGGCATTTGGCAGCGCTTGATGCAGGCCGCCCGCCTGCGGGGCGAACTGTCCCAAGAGCTGGAGGAGGCCTTTGCCTGGGAGATCGTGCTGGACCGGGACCGCAGTGTGAACGCGTTTGCCCTGCCCGGCGGCTATATGGGTGTGAATCTCGGGCTGCTGGCCGTGGTGACCAGCGAGGATGAGTTGGCCTCGGTGATGGCGCACGAGCTGAGCCACATCACGCAGCGCCATATTGCCCGGCTCACGGGCCAGAGCAGCAAGCAGGGGCCTTTGCTCATTGCCGCCATGATTCTGGGTGCGATGGCGGCCAGCCGCAATCCGCAAGCGGCCACGGCCATGATCGCGGGCGGGCAGGCGGCTGCGATCCAGGGGCAGCTCAATTTCTCGCGTGACATGGAGCGGGAGGCGGACCGCGTGGGCTACGGTGTGTTGACACAGGCTGACTATGCCCCGCAAGGCTTTGTCACCATGTTTGAAAAGCTGCAACAGGCCAACCGGTTCAATGACCTGGGGGGCTTTCCTTACCTGCGCAGTCACCCCATGACCACCGCCCGCATTGCAGACATGCAGGCACGCCAACAACTGCTGCCCCCGACCGCTTTCAGTCCCTCTGTGACGCACACCATGCTGGCCATGCGAGCCCAGGTGCTGAGTCGTATCGATACAGAAAGTCGGCGCAACGCGGTGCAAGCGGCGGCCAACCCCCAGTTGAGCCAATCGACGCTGGTGCGACAGGCCGGGGTGCTCTATGGTGCTGCGCTGGCGGCGTCGGCCCAGCGGGACTTTGCTGTGGCCGAGCGTTGGCTGGGTCAACTGCAGGGGCTCCTGCGCGACGTGGCGCCCGCCGCACGGCTGCTGCGCTTGCTGGGCGCCGAGTTGGCACTGGCTGAAGGTAAACCTGCGCTGGTTTTGGAGCGACTGCCGAATGGCCCCTTTGGGCAAGCGTCGGGCAAGCCACTGCGCCCGGAACTATTCCTCTGGGCACAGGCGATGACGCAGTCAGGTCAAGCCGTGTCCCTGTCGCAAGCGGCCCAGCAATTGCAAACTTGGGTGGCCAACTGGCCGCATGATGCGCAGGCCTGGCAACTGTTATCAGCCGTTTACGCCGCGCAAGGTCAAGGCGTGAGCGCGGTGCGGGCCGAGGCAGAGGGCCGGGCCGCTCAGCTAGACTTTGCAGCCGCGTTGAATCGTTTGAAAGCGGCACAGGACATGATGCGCCAAGGGGGCAAGATTGACCACATTGAGGCGTCCATCATCGACTCCCGTGCCCGCGAGTTTGGACTACGGCTTCGCGAACAGTCGCTCCAGCGCTGAGTCAATCACCAGGCAGAAGACCGAGTAGATCAGCGAGCCCAGTAAAGCGGCAACAAAACCCTGCACCTCAAAACCGCCCAGCAGATGGGCGGCAGCCCAGAACAGCAGGGCGTTGATGACAAACAGGAACAGACCCAGCGTGAGCACCGTCACAGGCAGGGTCAGCACAATCAGCAGCGGACGCAAGAAAATGTTGAACAGGCCAATGACCAGTGCCGCACTCAACGCCACGCCGTAGCTGGGCACAACCACGCCGCTGTAAATTTGCGCGACGGCCAGTAAGGCGGTAGCGCAGAGTAGCCATTTAAGGATGAGTTTCATGGTGAGTGAGCATAGCACTCCGCCATGAAACCCAGCAACCACACGCGGTTACTCTGAGGCCAGCATGATCGCGGCACCCAAGCCGGTAACAGCCGCTGGAAGGGCCCAGTTGGACGATTCCTCCTTCGGTTGATCCGCCGTCAGGGGCGGCAAGTCTTGGCCGAATTTGGGTCGCCGTGCGTCCATGACGTGAGCGACACCATGCTCGAGCTGTAGTTGCCGCGTTAGCGCCACCAGATCACCATGCGCCACCACCGTGGTGACCGTATCGCCCTGGGTTTTCAGGGTGGGCACGAGCTGGGCAAACACGGTGTCAGCCCACTTGGCCCGCCAACTCTCCAGCGCCGCCGGAGATATCCAGCGGCTGGCGTGCCGCGTCAGGTGCGGCGGGCAGGCCACCAGGATCCAGTGCGTCGTTTGCGCTGCCGGGCCTGCCGTGCGGTTTTTCATCGGTGCGAGTTGGTGTTGCGAAAATTCTGGATCGTCCAGATAAACCATGATTTTGTCCATGATGATCTCCATGTAGTAAGTAACGGACATAAAAAAGCCAATACCTCCTGAAACGGCGGGTCAGACCGCGTGAACCGACTGTCCTCCCTGTCCTTGTTGATGCCGACGGGTCGTCCACCAGCCAGCGGCCAGCACGCCCGCCACAGCGGCGATATAGGTGGCCCAGCGTGCAAGGGTGTTGAGCAATTCAGGGGGGTCAAACACGTCGTCGAGCAAGGGCTCGCTCACAATCATCTTGGCCGCCGTGAAGGCCAGTACAGCGGCCCCGAGTTTGATGATGAGGGGGAAACGCTCGACCAATTTGAGCACCAGGGAGCTGCCGAACACCACGATCGGCACGCTGACCAGCAGGCCAATGACGACCAGATCAAAGGAGCCGTGCGCCGCACCGGCGACCCCCAGCACGTTGTCCACACCCATCAGGGCGTCGGCCACGATGATGGTCTTCATGGCACTCCAAAAGCTGCCGACCACCGGGCCATCGTGCGACTCGCCTTTGTTGTCGTTGAGCAGGTTGAAGGCAATCCAGACCAACGCCAGACCGCCGATCAGCATGAGGCCGGGGATCTTGAGCAGCCAGACCACGCCAACCGTCATGGCCGAGCGCACGACGATGGCCCCGACCGTGCCCCAAGCGATGGCTTTTTGCCGCAGCTTGGGCGGCAGACTACGCGCCGCCAGGGCGATCACGATGGCGTTGTCGCCTGCCAGCACCAGGTCAATGAGGACGATGGCCATTAAGGCGGACCACCACGCACTTGAGAAAAATTCCATGACAAGTCTCCGAGTTGTTTCGATCAACAACCTGGACAGACTTCGTCAATGGAGGATGGGGTCAAAGTTGACCACAGACACGCTTCGACGAAACCTGTAACAGGCTCCAATCGAAGGTCTTGCTCGGCATGGTGAAATGCTGAAATTGCCCAACAAGCCGGAAGTAATTTTTATCTACTTCGTATTGACGACTTGCTGATACCCGCTGCAACGATGTCCTTGGGACACCTCCCTTGCTGCAACGAGCGGGAGCTACTCCCCTTCGTGCCTTCACTATAGACCAGACAGCTAGGCCGTGCAACTATTATTTTGGGCCTTCTTTTATCTGTGCGTAGACGGATCGCGTGAACTGACGCGCTATCATCCCTCTCCCCTCTCAAGGCAGACATGGCAGGCATCCACATCACCGACATCGAAGCCGCCATCAATCACTGGCGTGCACTGAAGCCTTCTCCCGATGGCGTCACCCTGGCCCCGGAAATCCGCGCCCTGGCCGAGGTCTATGCCCTCATGATTTTTTACCATGAGAGCGAGGCTGATGAGTTCAGCATGCCCCGTGCCGCGCTGGACGCCTGGATGGGCTGGTATCACAGCACCATGGACACGCCTTGCATTGCCATTTGCTCCACCAGCCAGGGTGATGAGGTGTGCAAAGGGTGTGGTCGCAGTTTTGACGAAGTGCAGCACTGGCCCGCCTTGCGCCCGGCTGAAAAACGCCAGGTCTGGCGCCGCATCACCCTGCACGCCGATGCTTGGCGCTTTAACCGCTACGCCGAACGGGCCAATGAAACATAACAAAAACCGTTCGTCCTGAGGCTTTCGAATGACACACCGGTTTCGACAAGCTCAACCCGAACGGGGTGCTTTTCGTCACTTCCAGCGCACCGGCTCAATGTCCACATTGCGCTGGCCGTCGCCCAGCATCAACACGCCTTCTTGAATCGTCGCTTGCAACTGCATATTGCGCTGCGCCAGCGCGCCCAGCGCCTGAGAAGCTTCGGTCGGCACGCGGTACACGCTGAGGTTTTTGGGCCGCGCGAGTTTGGCTTCCATGCCGCGCCACCACACCTCGGATGAGTGGGCAAAGCAGTACAACAGCACCTCGTCAGCACGTCCGCAAGCTTTGAGCAAAGGCTTGTCCTCGGGCTGGCCGACCTCGATCCACATCCGGGTGAGCCCAGTGAAATCACGCAACCACACATCAGGCTCGTCCGGGTCCGACAAACCCGCGCCAAAGGCCAGCGTGCCATCGCCGCCGCACACGCTTTGCAGCTTGTGCGCGTTGAACGCCAACGCCACCAACCGCACCATCATGCGTTCGTCAGTTTCACTCGGATGGCGCGCCAGCGTGAGGCTGTGGTCGGCGTAGTAGCCATGGTCAATGTCGGCAATTTGCAGACTGGCTTTGAAGATGGTGGATTTGAGGGCCATGCAGGGGTTTCTGAAAACCTGCATTGTGACCGAGGCAGCGGTTTGACCTCCATCCAAGCCATAGCAGGGATGGAGGATGCCGATCTGTTATTGATAGACCAAGTTGGTGATGATTGCGTTGGCTACAGCGTCAAATGAAACGGGAATGAGCGGGCCGGTGACGGCAATCCGGTAGCGGCTGTGTTGTGTGGCTGTCAGGCCATGGGAGGTGTTGTAACTCCGAAGAATAAAATCTACGATGGCGGTGCTGGCGGTGTCGGCCTCAATCACGTAAGTTAAGTCTTGGGTACCCGCAGGAACCAACGAGGTGTTATCGGTATAGAGATTTTCGGTGCCGAGGGTTCCGGTATTGCCCACTGCCACCGATGTCGGAATGACCGGTAGTGGCGCTTGGAACACACCATAGTTGCCACCTGAGGCGTTGAAACCCAGAGGAACATAGTTGGTGTCGTAGTATTCGGTGATGGTTTGGGTGCTGGATGCTGGGCATCTGGGGTCGGTGACGTTGGTGAGGTTGGTGGTTTGGGTGCTTGCCGACGACAGGCGTCCGGCGATGAGTTCAAAGGTGGCGCCACCGATAGCCGGACCTTTGGTGAGTGTTGCTGTGCCGATGCAGGTGCCAGAAATCGTGGCG
>JAYVPU010000074.1:0-9413 GCA_043757205.1 Comamonadaceae bacterium
AGCAGACCATGTCGTGCGGTTGAACAGAGCGCACCAGATCCAGCAATTGCTGCTTGCCGCTTTTCTCCAGTTCGCTTTCCAGTTCATAGGTGGTGTCAAAGTGGTCTTCAATGGCGCGCTTGCTGCGCCCTGTGATGAAGACCATGTGACGAATGCCCGCGGCATAGGCTTCTTCCACTGCGTACTGGATCAAGGGCTTGTCCACCACAGGCAGCATTTCCTTCGGGCTGGCCTTGGTGGCGGGCAAAAAGCGCGTGCCCAAGCCAGCGACGGGAAAAACGGCGGTGTTGATTTTGCTTTTCACGAGAGCTCCCTGATTTTTCTCGGAGCTTATCCCAGGCGGGAGAGCTGTCCTTTGATCTTGCTCAAAGTAGCCGAGAAATCAGCCATGCGTTTTTTCTCCTGCTCAATGATGGCGGGCGGTGCGCGCGACACAAACACTTCATTGCTGAGTTTGACCTGAGTCTTGGCGATTTCGCCTTCCAGCCGCGCCACCTCTTTGCCCAGGCGGGCCTTCTCCGCCTCCATATCGACTTCCATGTGCAGGCAAATGCGGGCCTCACCCACCACAGCCACGGGGGAGGCATGGGCGGCGGCGGCCCAGGCGGCCTCGTCGTCAAACACGCGAACTTCACTCAGCTTGGCCAGCGCCTGCAAGACCGGTGCTGCTTGCCTCAAAAAGTCGGATTCACCCGGCTGGCTGGCCACGGCGTAAAGGGGTAGGCGGGTCGAGGGCGAGACGCTCATCTCGCCGCGCAGATTTCGGCAGACGTCCACCAGGCGCTTGAGTTGCGCCACATAGGCGATGGCCTGGGCGTCAATGCGCTCCGGTTGGGCAACCGGGTAGGCGGCAATGCTGACCGATGCGCCGCTACGGCCCGCAACGACCGCCACCTTCTGCCACAGCTCTTCGGTGATGAAGGGAATCAGCGGATGCGCCATTCGCAAAATGGTTTCCAACACGCGGATCAGGGTGCGGCGCGTGGCGCGTTTTTGCGCGTCGTCGCCGGTGTTGATCTGCACCTTGGCAATCTCCAAGTACCAGTCGCAGAACTCATTCCAAACGAAGTCGTAAATCGTGTTGGCGACATTGTCCAGGCGGTAGTCGGCAAAGCCCTGGGCCACATCGGCTTCGACTTTTTGCAATAACGAGGTGATCCAACGGTCAGACTGGCTAAAGCTCAGGTAGCCGTGGGCCGGGCCACCGGGTTGGCACTCGGCTTTGGTGTGATCTTTCAAGCCACAGTCCTGGCCTTCGCAGTTCATCAGCACAAAGCGGGTGGCGTTCCACAGCTTGTTGCAGAAGTTGCGGTAGCCCTCACAGCGCTTGCTGTCAAAGTTGATGTTGCGCCCCAGTGTGGCGAGGGACGCAAAGGTAAAGCGCAGGGCGTCGGCCCCGAAAGCCGGAATGCCCTCTGGGAACTCCTTCTGGGTGTTCTTGCGCACCTGGGGCGCGGTCTCGGGTCGGCGCAGGCCGGTGGCGCGCTTGTCCAGCAACTCGGGCAGCGCAATACCGTCGATCAAGTCCACCGGGTCGAGCACATTGCCCTCAGACTTGCTCATTTTTTGACCCTGCGCGTCGCGCACCAGGCCGTGGATATAGACGTGCTTGAACGGCACCTTGCCGGTGAAGTGCGTCGTCATCATGATCATGCGGGCGACCCAGAAGAAGATGATGTCGTAGCCGGTGACCAAGACGCTGCTGGGCAGATAGAGGTCGAAGTCATCGGTTTTTTCAGACCAACCCATGGTGCTGAAGGGCACCAGGGCGGAGGAGTACCAGGTGTCGAGCACGTCAGGATCTTGTTTCAAGTGATTTTGAGGCTTATCAACCTTGTTCGCGGCCTCTTCAATAGATCTCGCGACAACACACTTGTACTGCCCATCCTCGAAGTAATACCAAGCTGGGATTTGATGTCCCCACCAGAGTTGGCGCGAGATACACCAGTCCTGGATGTTGTTCATCCACTGGTTGTAGGTGTTGACCCAGTTCTCGGGAACGAACTTCACGGCGCCACTTTCCACGGCGTCGATGGCCTTCTGTGCGATGCTCTTGCCCGTCGAGTCCTGTTCGCTCACCTTGCTCATGGCGACAAACCATTGATCGGTAAGAAGTTTTTCAACAATCTGACCGGTGCGAGCGCAACGCGGAGCCATGAGCTTGTGCTTCTTCGTTTCTAAGAGCAAGCCTTGCGCTTCGAGTTTCGCAATGATTTGTTTACGTGCAACAAAGCGATTCAATCCTCTCAAATCTTGAGGAATGAGGAAATAACCAAGGCTGGGGCAACCTAGCAATTTCAGATCTTCAAGTACCTCCGACTGGCTGGGGCCTTCGTCGTCGTCTTGCGATAACCGGTTAAACCAATCCCAAAACTCACTGGGTGTCGCATTGGCGGGTAGCCCTGGATAGCAACTGCCGGGGGAAAGTACCTCACTCGGCTTTGCGACCACATTGGCGTCCAGATCAAGAACTGAAAACAGCCCTGATCCCGGTTGTCCCGCAAGGGATTGAGAATGTCTTTGCCAAACTGCATAGTCATTCTCATCATGCGCCGGTGTGACTTTCACCACGCCGGTGCCGAATTCCTTGTCCACGTACTCGTCGGCGATCACGGGAATGGTGCGGTTGCACAGCGGTAGCGTGACCTGCCGGCCGATCAGCGCCTTGTAACGCTCGTCTTCGGGGTGCACCATCACGGCCACGTCGCCGAGCATGGTCTCAGGCCGCGTGGTCGCGACTGTCAATGAACCAGAGCCATCGGCCAGGGGGTAGCGGATGTGCCACAGAAACCCGTCTTCCTCTTCACTCTCCACTTCAAGATCGCTCACAGCGGTTTTGAGCACCGGGTCCCAGTTCACCAGACGCTTGCCTCGGTAAATCAGGCCTTGTTCGTAGAGCTGCACAAAGGTCTCGGTCACCGTTTTGGACAGCTTGGGGTCCATGGTGAAGTACTCGCGGCTCCAGTCCACGCTGTCGCCCATGCGCCGCATTTGGGTGGTGATGGTGTTGCCGCTTTTTTCTTTCCACTCCCACACTTTGGCTACGAAGTTTTTGCGGGCTTCTGCGGGGCTGGTGCCCATGTCATGACGGCTGATGCCTTGGTCTTTCAACTGGCGCTCCACCACAATCTGCGTGGCAATACCGGCGTGATCCGTGCCCGGCACCCACACGGTGTTGGCACCGGCCATGCGGTGGTAGCGGGTGAGCGCGTCCATGATGGTCTGGTTAAACGCATGGCCCATGTGCAGCGTGCCAGTCACATTGGGCGGTGGCAGCTGGATGGCAAAGGCGGGCGCATTGGCTTGGGCCACGCCCGTGCCACGGTAACCCGCCGCAGCATAGCCGCGCCGCTCCCATTCAGGGCCCCAATGGGCCTCCAGGGCGGCGGGTTCGAAAGATTTGGAGAGGCTGTTGAGGCCGGGTTGGAGGAGAGTGTCGGTCATCCTCCAATTTTACCGGGGGCTATTGTGGCCAATCCCGCGCCTCGGCCACACACTCCCCCAGCACTTTGGCATCGCCAATTTGATTCGCCAGCAAGAGGATCAACCGCGCGTTGAGTAATTCCGACTGCTCATGCGTCAAGCCGAGATGGCTGTCCAGCAGTTGTTCGTAAAAGGTATCGACGTCCAGTGCTTGCAGGGTGGTTTTCATGCGGCTTCTCCATGTTTGATACCAAGAGCGTGTTCAACGGCCTGGATCAGACCAGCGTCCACGCTTTCGCCCGTGGCAGCCAGGTAGGCGTCGGGGCGGATCAAGGCCCAGGCGTGGCCGAACACATGGCAAGCACCTTGCAGGTGACCGTGCAGGTCGCGCACATGCTCGCGCGCGAGATGCTGGGCGTGCGGGCCGACCACTTGTACGCAGCGCACCGGGGCGTGGCTGCTGAGTTGGCGCAGGCGTTCACAGTTGGCGTCGCTGATGTCGTCAAAGACCAGCACCAGCAGCTCGCCACCGGCCCAATTGAGAAGGTCATTGACTGAGCCCGGGCTGCCGTCTGCCCAATTCAAGCGCACGTTGGCGACAGACAGGCCCCCCGAATGCTCACACACGCTGGAGTGGGTGTAGGGGTTGGCTATCGCCATGCGGCCGGTGTTGATGAATTGGCGCGCAAACGTGTGTTGCTTGGCCAGGCTGATGGCGGCGGATCGAAACAGGCGCTCCACGCCATCGGCGGGTCGAAGGAAGCGGGTGGTTCGGTTGGTGACGCGCACGTTTTGCGTGGCGGCTTCAATGCGCTCCTCGTTGTAGCTGTCCAGCAGACCGGGCGGCGCGCGTCCTTGCAGCACGGCGGCGAGCTTCCAGGCCAGGTTGTCGGCATCGGCCACGCCGGTGTTGCCACCGCGTGCGCCAAAGGGGCTGACGACTTTGGCCGTATCGCCCATGAAGAACACGCTGCTGATGCGCAGGTGGTCCAGGCATTGGCTGCGGTAGGTGTAGGGGCCGACCCAGATGACCTCAAATTCCACCTCCGGGCCGAATTGCTGGTGCAGGCGCTCGGTCACCTGGGCCAGGCTGCTGACGTGGGCCAGGTCGGCGTTGGGGGCCATCTGGTAGTCAATGCGCCAGACGTCATCGGCCATCAGGTGCTGCCATACAGCCCGGTTGTCATTGAAGGGGGCTTCGATCCAGGTCAGGCGCTCGGCGGGGGGCGGGGTTTTAAAGCGCACATCGGCAATGCACCACAGGTCATCGCCCCGGTGCGAAGTCATGCTGGCACCGCACCAGGCGTGAAAGGGTGTGTGTGAGCCGCTGGCGTCAATCACATGCTCGGCTTCAATCTGGTAGCGGCCTGCGGGCGTATCCACGCTCAGGGTGGCATAGCCCTCGTGCTGGGCAAAGTCCACCACGCGCGATTGCCAGCGCAAGTCGGTGAGGCCCAGTTCGTTGACTCGATCCACCAAAAACCCTTCCAGGTAGAACTGTTGCAGGTTGATGAAGGGCGGCTGGATGGATTGGCCGAAGTTGTTTTGCTTGCGCAGGTCAAACGAATACACCTCTTGCGCGCCCGCAAACGTGCGCCCCACACTCCACTGCACGCCCTTGGCGGCCATGCGCTCGTAAATGCCCAGGCGCTGAAAAATCTCCAGTGACTTCTGGGTGTAGCAAATGCCGCGTGAGGAGGCACCTTTGACGCCTACGGTGTTGTCTTCGTCCAGCACCACCGCCGCCACGCCCAGCCGGGCCAGCGCGCAGGCCAGCGTCAGACCGCTCAAGCCCGCACCCACAATGACGATGGAGTGGCGGTGCACGGCACCGGATGCAATTTCTGTGGGGGTTTTGAAGGGGTATTCGGGCAGGGTGTAGCCCGTGCCCTGGGTGAATTCGTAGCCCTTGCTGGGGGCGGTTTCAAGGTAGGTGCTGGGGGTGGTCATGGCTGTCTTTCAAAATCTGTCGCGATCAGGTTCTGTGATTGCGTTCACTCTAATGCGCGCTGATAGCCAATGTCAATGCGCCAGATTGAGCTAGCCAATTGGAATGGGGGTCGAATTGGGCTACCCTTACGGGGTACCTGAGCAAAACCTGCTCTGGGCACACGTGTTTATTTTCAACCCATCAAGGAGATTTCCATGGCAGCACTCAAAGGCTCCCAGACGGAGCAATGCCTGAAAGACGCCTTCGCAGGCGAGTCCCAGGCCAACCGTCGTTACCTGTATTTCGCGAACAAGGCCGACATTGAAGGCCAGAACGACGTGGCAGCGCTGTTCCGCTCCACCGCCGAAGGCGAAACCGGCCACGCCCACGGCCACCTGGAGTTTCTGGAGCAATCCGGAGACCCAGCCACCGGCATGCCCATCGGCCCAACCCGTGACAACCTCAAATCGGCCGTGGCCGGTGAGACGCACGAGTACACCGACATGTACCCCGGCATGGCCAAGACCGCCCGCTCGGAAGGTTTTGAGGAAATTGCGAACTGGTTTGAGACCCTGGCCAAGGCCGAGCGCTCACACGCCAACCGCTATGCCAAAGCCCTGACTGAACTGGTCGATTAATCGGCGCCCTCCCTCTCCCGCTGGGAGAGGGTTTGGGTGAGCGCAGCGGTACAGGCGCGCTACCTTCACCCCAACCCCATTCAAGTAATAACCATGGCAAAAGAAGGTAATCTGCAAGCCCCCACCCGTCACCCCATCGACTGGAAGGGTGCTGACTACTACAACGAAGAATCCACCTTCAAGGAGCTGGAACGCATCTTTGACATCTGTCACGGTTGCCGCCGCTGCGTGAGCCTGTGCGGCTCCTTCCCCACGCTGTTTGACTTGGTGGACGAGAGCCCAACCATGGAGGTCGATGGCATAAATAAGCAAGACTACTGGAAGGTGGTGGATCAGTGCTACATGTGCGATTTGTGCTACATGACCAAATGCCCGTACACGCCGCCGCACGAGTGGAACGTGGACTTCCCCCACACCATGCTTCGCGCCAAGGCCATCAAGTTTCAAAAAGGCGAAGTCAAAACGTCTGAGAAGTTGCTGGCTTCCACCGATGTGCACGGCCAGTTGGCGGGCATTCCCATCGTGGTTCAGATGGTCAATGCGGTCAACACCACCAAGGTGGCACGCAAGGCGATGGAGGCGGTGCTGGACGTGGACCAAAATGCTTGGCTGCCTGCCTTGGCCACCAAGAAATTTCGCTCCAGCGTGCCCGAGGCCAAAGCCACGGCGGTGGTTGACGGCGTGAAAACGCCCGGCAAGGTCGCCATCTACTCGACTTGCTACATCAACTACAACGAGCCCGGCATTGGCCACGACCTGCTGAAAATCCTGGATCACAACGACATCCCCTATGTGTTGGTTGAGAAAGAAAAATGCTGCGGCATGCCCAAGCTGGAACTGGGTGATCTGGACTCGGTCAACGCTGCCAAAGAAGCCAACATCCCGGTGCTGGCCAAGTACGCCAAAGACGGCTACGCCATTCTGGCCGCTGTGCCCAGTTGCTCGCTGATGTTCAAGCAAGAGATCCCGTTGATGTACCCGGCCGAGGCCGACGTGCAGCTCGTCAAAGAAGCCATGTGGGACCCGTTTGAGTACCTGATGGCCCGCAAGCGTGATGGCTTGCTCAAAGTCGAGTTTTCTGTGCCCCTGGGTAACGTGAGCTACCAGATCCCCTGCCATGGCCGGGTACAAAACATCGGTAAGAAGACCGAAGAGATGCTCAAGATGATTCCTGAGACCACCATCAACACCATCGAGCGCTGCTCGGGCCATGCCGGCACCTTTGGCGTGAAGAAAGCCACACACGAAGTGGCTATGAAGATTGGCAAACCCGTCTTCAAAGCCATGGCCACGATGAAAGACGGCTCCAAGCCCGACTTCATCAGCTCCGACTGCCCGCTGGGCGGCCACCACATCGCGCAGGGCTTTGAAGTCAACGGCCTGGGCGCACCTGAACTCAACCACCCGCTCACCCTCGTGCGCAAGGCCTACGGCTTGGAATAAACAGTATGAAAACCACCGGAAAAATTACCCGCGACAGCCTCATGACACTGGAGGCCTACAGCAAGTACCGCAAGACGCATTTGCCAGAAATCATGGCGCACCGCAAACTGCGCAGTGTGCATTTGGGCGAGCACATCAACCTGCAATTCGAGTCTGAGCTGACCATGCGTTATCAGATTCAGGAGATGCTGCGGGTTGAAAAAATCTTTGAAGAAGAAGGCATCGACCAAGAGATCGAGTCCTACGCGCCCCTGGTGCCGGATGGCAGCAACTGGAAGGCCACCATGCTGATCGAATACCCCGACATCCACGAGCGCAAGCGTGAGCTGGCCCGCCTGATCGGCGTAGAAGACCGCCTGTTTGTCGAGGTCGAAGGCTATGCCCGCGTCTATGCCATTGCCGACGAGGACATGGAGCGCGAGAACGAAGTGAAGACCTCGGCCGTGCATTTCGTTCGCTTCGAATTGACTACTGCCATGTGTGCGGCAGTCAAGGCCGGTGCTTCGGTCAAGCTGGGTTGCGACCACACCAACTACCCGGCCCATGTGGAGATTGCGGCGGATGCGCTGGC
Organism: Comamonadaceae bacterium; assembly: GCA_043757205.1. Taxonomy (GTDB): domain Bacteria; phylum Pseudomonadota; class Gammaproteobacteria; order Burkholderiales; family Burkholderiaceae_C; genus CANCDA01. The sequence continues at coordinate 8,006 of JAYVPU010000074.1, forward strand.
GTCGCTGGCGGGGGATTTGAGTTAAGTCTTGAGCGAATACTTGCGTTAGTGCGAACGTGTAAAAACCATGACGATTGACTGGAATCACTTCACCCCCTGGGCTTCGCTGGCAGGCGGGGTCTTAATCGGCGTGGCCTCAGCCCTGTTCATCTTGCTCAATGGGCGCATTTTGGGCATCAGCGGGATTTTGGGCGGTTTGCTGCCTCCCAAATCAGGCGATGCGGGTTGGCGAGTCACCTTTCTTCTGGGTATGGCCGCTGCGCCTTTGGTTTTTGCGTGGTTGGCCCCTGCCGGTTTTTTGCAAGCGCCGCGCATTGAGGCCAGCAACGTCGTGCTCATCGTGGCGGGCCTGCTGGTCGGCTTGGGCACGCGCTACGGCTCAGGCTGCACCAGCGGCCATGGTGTGTGCGGTTTATCGCGACTGTCGCCCCGGTCTTTGGTGGCCACACTGACGTTCATGGGCGCAGGATTCTTGACGGTTTATGTGCTGCGGCACGTGATTTAAGACTTCTCCTTATGTCGCGTATTTTTGAATTCATAGTTGGTCTGCTTTTCGGCTTGGGCCTGCTGCTGTCCGGCATGGCCGACCCTGGCAAAGTTTTGGGTTTTTTGGACGTGTTCGGGTCGTGGGATCCTTCGCTCGCTTTTGTGATGGGCGGTGCCATTGCCGTCGGCTTCTTCGCATTTGCCATGGCAAAGAAGCGCACCACCACCTTCCTGGGCACCGCATTGCACCTGCCCAAGTCCAGCCAGATCGACAAGCGCTTGCTCATCGGTGCGCTGCTGTTTGGCGCAGGCTGGGGCTTGGCGGGTTTCTGTCCTGGCCCGGGTCTGGTCTCCTTGGCGTCTGGTCAAGGCAAGGCCGCAGTTTTTGTCCTGGCCATGCTCGCTGGGATGATTTTGTTTGAATGGATAGATCGGCGCTGGCGCTCTAGGAAACCCTAGGGTCGAGGGTATTTTTGGCGTTTTAGGCAAGGCAATACTGCACCTCATTCGGTTGAGTTTTCAATCTGAAATATCAAATTAAAAAATCAAATGCAAATTCTTCCTAAAAGTAAACCCTTCCTACTTTTTTTTGCCCTCGTATTTTCAATACTTAACACAGGCGCAAAATTATCCGAATCGACCCGTTCAAATAGCGACCCCATTTCCCCCAGGTGGGGCGGCGGATGTGGTGGTGCGATTGGTGACGCAGCAATTAACGGACGGGTTTAAAAGTCCATTTGTTGTCGATAACAAACCTGGTGCTGGCGGTGCTATCGGTGCGCAATTTGTGGCGCGTGCAACACCCGATGGTTATACCTTGCTCCTCAGTAGTGTCCCAACGTTCTTCAGAGGAGAGCGAGCTGATTGGGCTCGAAATCCGGGTCTGAATCCGTTGAGGGTGGGGTAAGTAGTTGATTTATAG
>JAYVPU010000075.1:0-9393 GCA_043757205.1 Comamonadaceae bacterium
CTGGGCCAGCCCGCACCGCAGCCTGTTCATGTTTGTGTCGGGCAAGGGGACGGCGCACTCCATGTCCCGGCGCACCATGGAGCGTTTGCGCAGCCGCGATTTGATGCGGGTGGTGAGCGATGTGCCGGTGCTGGACAAGGCCCTGGACGGCGTGGCCCAAACCGCCCTGCGCAACGACCGCGATCAGTCCCTGAGCCGGTTCTGATCGCTTGTGATTGGAGGGGTGTGTGGATGCTGGAGGCCGGGGCGCGGATAATACGCGTTTTCCCTGACTAACCAAGACTCTCGATGGCTCAATACGTTTTCTCCATGAACCGGCTCGGCAAGATCGTGCCGCCCAAGCGCTACATTCTCAAAGACATCTCTTTGAGCTTCTTCCCCGGCGCCAAAATCGGCGTGCTGGGCACCAACGGCTCAGGCAAGTCCACGCTGCTCAAAATCATGGCCGGAGTGGACAAAGAGTTTGAAGGCGAGGCCATCCCCATGTCCGGCCTGAACATCGGTTACCTGCCGCAGGAGCCCCAGCTGGACCCCAACGAGACTGTGCGCGAAGCGGTCGAGGGCGGCATGGGCGAAAGCAAGGCCGCGCAGGCCCGGCTGGAAGAGGTGTACGCCGCCTATGCCGAAGAAGACGCCGACTTCGACGCACTGGCCGCCGAGCAGGCCAAGCTGGAAGCCATCATCGCCACGTCGGGTGATGGCGGTGAACATCAATTGGAGATTGCCGCCGACGCTCTGCGCCTGCCCCCGTGGGACGCGAAGATCGGCCTCCTGTCGGGCGGTGAGAAGCGCCGTGTCGCACTGTGCCGCCTGCTGCTGAGCAAGCCCGACATGCTGCTGCTGGACGAGCCCACCAACCACCTGGACGCTGAATCGGTGGATTGGCTGGAGCAGTTTCTTCAGCGCTACTCCGGCACCGTCGTGGCCATCACCCACGACCGCTACTTTTTGGACAATGCCGCTGAATGGATTCTGGAGATGGACCGGGGCTCCGGCATTCCCTACAAGGGCAACTACAGCGCTTGGCTGGAGCAAAAGCAGGAGCGCTTGGCGCAAGAGCAAAAAGGCGAGGAGTCACGCGCCAAGGCCTTGAAGAAAGAGCTGGAATGGTCGCGCCAAAACCCCAAGGCACGCCAAGCCAAAAGCAAGGCCCGACTGGCCCGCTTTGAGGAGTTGTCTGACTTTGAATACCAAAAGCGCAACGAGACCAATGAAATCTTCATCCCCGTGGCCGAACGCCTGGGCAATGAAGTCATTGAGTTCACGGATGTCAGCAAATCCTTTGGCGACCGCTTGCTGATTGACAAGCTCAGCTTCAAAATTCCGGCGGGTGCCATTGTGGGCATCATCGGCCCGAACGGCGCCGGTAAATCCACCCTGTTCAAGCTCATTGCGGGCAAGGAAACGCCCGACAGCGGCGAAGTCAAAATTGGCTCCACCGTGAAGATGGCGTTTGTTGACCAGCACCGCGACGATTTGGCGAACGAGAAAACCGTGTGGGAAGACGTCTCGGGCGGTTTGGACATTCTCAACGTGGGCAAGTTCCAGATGGCCAGCCGGGCCTACTGCGGTCGCTTCAACTTCAACGGCGGCGACCAGCAAAAACGCGTGGGCACGCTCTCCGGCGGTGAGCGCGGACGCTTGCACCTGGCCAAGACCCTGATTGCGGGCGGCAATGTGTTGATGCTGGACGAGCCATCCAACGATCTGGACGTGGAAACCCTGCGCGCGCTGGAAGACGCGCTGCTGGAGTTTGCCGGCACCATCATGGTCATCAGCCACGACCGCTGGTTCCTCGACCGCATCGCCACCCACATCCTGGCCGCTGAAGGCGACAGCCAGTGGACCTTCTTCAACGGCAACTACCAAGAGTACGAAGCCGACAAGAAGAAGCGCCTGGGTGAAGAGGGTGCCAAGCCGCACCGCATGCGTTTTAAAGCGCTGAAGTAAAAAAATAAAGCGGGCTCAGGCCCGCTTTATTTTTTGACGGACCAGTTCAATATGATTGCGGAGGGAATACAGCTCGTCTGCGTAAGACAGCGGCACGGTGATTTGCCCCACCCGTTTTTCCAACCGATTCAATGCGTCCAGCAAGTCCTGGTTGGGCTCGGGTGGTTCACTCTCCAGCCGGTCTTCAATCTCACGCAACTGCCCGTACCAGCGGAACACCCGCGAGCGAATTCTGAACTCATACAGCGGTGGCACGATGCGGCTCAGCGGCAGCAAAATCGCCACGATGATGCCCAGTGCCAGCCACATGCGCTCCAGCAGATTGGCCACCAAAAACGGCAAATAGCGTTGCAGCAGTGGCACGCCCTGGCGCACCGTGCGCTCGGCCTCTTTGGCCAGCGGGAACTCGTTGTTCGCCAGGTTCGGGTATTCATGCGCCCGGTTGAACCAGCCCGCCTTGTCATGCAGCTTGAGCGAGGCTTGTGAGAACAGTTGCTTCAAAGCCGGGTGCACGTCTTGCCGCGCCAACAGCGTGGCGGTGGTGGCAATCAGGCGTACATCCTGCATGGGTGCGTTGGCGGAAAGATCAGCCACCCCCTGCGGCAGCGTCACCGGGCTCAGGAAAGCGAAGCGCCGCGCATAAGCCTCGTTTTGCGCAAAGTTCATCAGCTTCACGCCCGGCGTTTGCAGCAGCATCTGCACCATCAATGATTCGGGGGCGGAGGCAAATACCACCGCATCCAGCTCGCCATTGAGAAAAGCCACAGTGGCCGGTGTTTGCCCCAGTTGCGAAAGCTTCAGACTTTTGGTGTCGATGCGGTTGGCCTCAAACAGCTTGTCCATCAAACCGGGAATGCCACTGCCCTCGGCCCCCACGTTGATGCGCAAGCCCTTCAGATCGGCCAGCGAATTGAGAACGCCGGTGGCTGATTTTTGACGCGCCACTTGTTCGCGGTAAAACAGCCAGACCGGCTCCAGAAACAGGCTGCCCAAGGATTCGAGTTCGTTCTCATGGTCAATCGTCAACTCGTTGCTGCCGCCCTTCACAAACGCCAAGTCCGCCGTCTCCCCGCGCAGCATCTCCAGGTTTTGCGTGGAGCCCTCGGTGGTGATGAGCTTGACCTCAATGCCGTGGCGGGCCAGCTCGGCGGCATAGCGCTTGCCAAACTCGGCATAGGCACTCTGCGTTGGGCCGGTGGCCAGCGTCACTTGCTTGGGTGGGGTTGGGTCCAGCCACCAGTAGGCCAGCCCCAGCAGTACGACCGTGAGCAAAACGAATGGCCCGGCTGAAACCAGCAGGTCGCGCAGGGAGAGGAGGGTGTAGCGGATGGCTTTGGTCATGGGGTCAGATGGAGCGGTTTGGAATGTCACCTGCTGTAGGCCAGTGTTGTGCGCCAATAGTCAACTCCCGCGCAGCCCGCACCGCATTCACCACCGCCCGTGCCGTCACCTCCGCAGCCAGGGTCGCCAGCAGCAGCGGGTTGGCGGTTTTGCCGCTGTGGCCTGTGCCCAGGGCGAACAGGGTGTCGCCGTCGAGTTGGGTGTGCACCGGGTTGATACTGCGCGCCAGGCCGTCGTGCGCGACTTGCGCCAGGCGCTGGGCTTGAGGTTTGGTCAGCACGGCATCTGTCGCGACCACGCCAATGGTGGTGTTGGTGCCGGCCATGAGGGTATGAGGTTGATCGCCTGAGAGTTGACCTGCCAGCAGCGCGTCGCGCGCATTGAGCAGTGACTGGCCATCCGCCGTGCGCGCACCGGCCAGCAGTTGCCCGTTGGCTGGGTCAAACACATCACCCATAGCGTTGCACACCACCAGTGCGGCCACGGTGATGCCGTCCACGGTCAGCGATGCGCTGCCCACGCCGCCTTTCATGGCGCGCGCTATGCCAAACAGCTTGCCCACCAACGCGCCTGCGCCCGCACCCACATTGCCTTGGGCGCTCGGTTGGCGGCTGGCCGCTACGCAGGCCTGGTAGCCGGCTTGCGCGTCGGGGCGGATGCGTGCGTCGCCCACGCCCAAGTCAAACACCACCGCCGCCGGGACGATGGGCACCAAGCCGTAGCCGGTCTTCAAACCAATGTTGTTGTCTTCCAGCCAGCGCATCACGCCACTGGCCGCGTCCAGCCCCCAGGCGCTGCCGCCGGAGAGCAGCACGGCGTGCACTTTGTCCACCAGGTTGCCGGGTTGCAGCAAATCGGTCTCGCGTGTGCCCGGTGCGGCGCCGCGCACATCGACACCTGCCACCGCGCCCTCGCGTGCAATCACCACGCTGCAACCGGTGGGGCGGCGTGCGTCGGTGAAGTGGCCGACCTCCAGGCCCGCCACGTCGGTGAGGGTGCCGGGATACAAAGCGCTGCTCATGCTGTCAATGCAGGGTGATGAGTCAAGCCGAGTGCGAAAAAGCTTTGAGCATGGACAAACCGTGTTGCAGCAAGTCGCCTTCAGGCACCTGCCCGGAGGGTGTGAGTTTGTCGATCACTTGCGGCAGCAGCTTGGCCAGACCTCCCGAGACATCGGTTGTAGACAATCCGAATTTCTGTGCGAGCGCTTGCACTTGCTCGTTGCCCAGCACATGCTGAATCTGCTCGCCAGAAATGGCTTGGTTCACCCCGGTGCCAATCCATGAGGACATGGTGTCACCCAATCCTTTTTCTTGAAAGCTTTTGATCAAGCCTTCAATGCCACCGGTTTGCGGGTTGTTGATCAGGCCCGACACGATGTCCATCAAACCGCCTGGTCCACCACTGGTGCCCGAGTTGACCAGTGTGTTGCTGACTTGCCCGACGATAGCATCAAAAAAACTCATGGCGTTTCTCCTTGGAAATTGATGAACATTGATGTCACGATGTGACGGCGAATGCGCCACACAAACGTGAAGCATTCTAGGCCGTCAAGTTCGAGCGGAACGCAAGCGCAAGGCATTGCCAATCACCGACACCGAGCTAAAGCTCATGGCCAGCGCCGCCACCATGGGTGACAAGAGCCAGCCGGTCCACGGGTACAGCACGCCCGCCGCAATGGGAATGCCCAGCGCGTTGTAGAGCAGGGCGAAAAGCAAGTTCTGCTTCATGTTGGCCACCGTGGCCTGCGACAGCGCACGGGCGATGGCGATGCCGCGCAAGTCGCCTTTGACCAGGGTGATCTGGGCGCTGTTCATCGCCACGTCGGTTCCGGTGCCCATGGCCACGCCGACATCGGCCTTGGCCAGGGCGGGTGCGTCGTTGATGCCGTCACCGGCCATGGCTACCACACGTCCTTCCTTTTGCAGCCGCTCAACCAGCGCCAGCTTGTCGGCGGGTTTGACCTCGCCATGCACCTCCTCAATGCCCAGGCGAGCGCCTACGGCCTTGGCCGTTGTCAAGCCGTCACCGGTGGCCATCACGATGCGCAGGCCCGCCGCCTTGAGGGTTGCCAGCGCCTCGGGTGTGCTGGCCTTGACCGGGTCGGACACGGCCAGCAGGCCCAGCAAGTGGCCATCGGCGGACAGGTGCATCACGCTAGCCCCTTCAGCACGCAAGGCCTCGGCCTGGGGCAGAAGCTCATCCACCGCCACACCCAGTTGCTGCATCAACGTGGTGTTGCCCAGCGCCAGTTGCCGCCCTGCAACCTGACCGCGCACGCCGATGCCCGAGGCGGATTCGAAACCCTCGGGTTTGTCCAGTGTCATGCCGCGCTCACGGGCAGCGCGCACGATCGTCTCGGCCAATGGGTGCTCGCTGCCCTGATCCAGGCTGGCGGCCAAGCGCAGCACCTCGTCGGCTTCGACGCCCGCCACCGGCACAGTACGGTCGAATGCTGGGTGGCCTTCAGTCAGCGTGCCGGTCTTGTCGATGATGAGGGTGTCGATCTTGCGAAAGTTTTCAATCGCCGCTGCATCGCGAAACAACACGCCCTGCGTCGCACCCCGGCCCGTGGCCACCATGATGGACATGGGCGTGGCCAGCCCCAGAGCGCAGGGGCAGGCAATGATCAACACCGCCACCGCGTTGATCAGGCCATAAACCGAACTGGGTTCTGGCCCCAAAAATCCCCAAGCAAAGAATGTCAGCACCGCCACAGCCACCACCGACACAACAAAATAGCCCGCCACGACATCGGCCATGCGCTGCATGGGGGCTCTGGAGCGCTGGGCCTGCGCGACCATTTGCACAATTTGCGCCAGCACCGTGGCCGAGCCGACTTTGTCTGCGCGCATCACCAAGGCACCGCTGGTGTTGAGGGTGGCACCTATCACTTTGTCGCCCGCGCGCTTGCTCACCGGCAGCGGCTCACCGGTGAGCATGGATTCATCCACTGCGCTGCTGCCCTCGGTCACCACGCCGTCCACCGGCACCTTCTCGCCCGGGCGCACGCGCAAGACATCGCCCTCGTGCACATGCGTCAGGGGCACGTCTTCTTCCGTTCCATCGGGCTTGATGCGGCGCGCCGTCTTGGGGGCCAAGCCCAGCAGCGATTTGATGGCCGCCGAGGTCTGCGAGCGGGCCTTGAGCTCCAGCACCTGGCCCAACAGCGTGAGTGAAATGATCACCGTCGCCGCTTCAAAATAAACCGCAACCCGACCCATAGCAACGAAAGACGCTGGAAACACCTGCGGCGCGACCGTGGCCACCACGCTGTACACAAACGCGGCACCGGTGCCCAGGCCAATCAGCGTCCACATATTCGGGTTTCGGGTGAGCACCGACTGCCAGCCCCGGATGAAAAACGGCCAGCCAGCCCACAGCACAATCGGCGCTGAGAGGATCAACTCCACCCAGGTCTGCGTGCCCATGGCCATCCATTGCAGGCGATGGCCGAACATGGCCAGCACAAAGACGATGGCGGTCAGCGGCAAGGTCCACCAGAAGCGCCGCTGGAAGTCGCGCAACTCGGGGTTGTCGTCATCCTCCAGAGTAGGCATCACCGGCTCCAGCGTCATACCGCATTGGGGGCAATTGCCGGGGTGGTCTTGGCGCACCTCGGGGTGCATGGGGCAGGTGTAAGTGGTCATCGTGGTGTCCTCATGCCGGTTGCCGGCTCCAACGCGCCGTCAATCTCGGCATACAGGTCGCCCCGCGTCAGCGGCACCGCCCACGCGCCTGCGTGGTGCCGGGATGCGAGGATTTGGTAGATGCCGGTGCCACCGGCTTCAAACTCCAGCGCGCAGGCCGCCATGTACAGGTGCCAGACGCGGTAGGTGGGTTCACCCACTTCCATCACGGCCGCCTCGCGCTGGGCCTCCAGCCGCCGCACCCAGTGGCGTAGCGTGAGCGCGTAGTGCGGGCGCAGGGCTTCCACGTCCAAGATTTCAAAGCCCACGCGTTCCATACCAAGCTGGATGTTGCTCACGCAATCCAACTCGCCATCGGGGAAGACGTAGCGGTTGATGAACTCGCTGGCGACGGTCTTGTTCCAGCCCTCTTCGTCGTGCGTGATGCCGTGGTTCAGGAACAGCCCGCCCGGCCGCAGCACGCGCATCACGGTGGCCAGGTAGGCGGGCAGGTTGGCCAGGCCCACATGCTCGAACATGCCGATGCTGGCCACCTTGTCGTACACGCCCTCGCCAGCGACGTCGCGGTAGTCGCGCAACTCCACCGTCACCCGGTCCTCCAAGCCTTCGGCCTGGATGCGCGCTTGGGCGTATTCGAGTTGCTGCTGGCTCAGCGTGATGCCATGCGCCCGCACGCCGTGGTGGCGGGCCGCCCAGCACACCAACGCGCCCCAGCCGCAGCCAATGTCGAGCAGGCGCTCACCGGGCTGAAGCCTGAGCTTGCGGCAGACGTGTTCGAGCTTGTTGCGCTGCGCCTGATCCAACGATTCATCGGGGCTCGTGAAGTATGCGCAGGAGTACACACGCTCTTGGTCCAGCCACAGACGGTAAAAGGCGTTGGAGACGTCATAGTGAAAGGTGATGGCCGCGCGGTCGCTGTCTTTGGAATGGCGGTGTGAGAAACGCCGCGCGATGCGCGAAGCGAGCGTGTCCGTGGGTTTGAGTTGTCCGTCGATTCGACGGGGCAGAGCGGTGGCGTCGCGCAGCAGGGCCAGCTTGTCGCGCCAACTCAGGTTCAAACGCTCCAAGTGGGTCTTCAAGGTGAGGGCGTCGTAAATGTCGCCCTCAAAATCCAGCGCGCCCTGGAAGTAAGCGTCGGCCAGCTGGACCGGGTTGCGATCCAGCACCAGGCGGCGCAGCGCCACCGGATCACGCACCACCAGCGTGAAGCTGGGCGCTTCTCCCGTCGGCATATGCAGCCGGTCATCCCACAGCCGCAGTGCCACCGCCCCTTCATAGCCGCGCATCAGGCGATCAAAGATACGTATGGCGAGTTGATGGGGCATGCTGGGCGTCAACGCAAAGTTCGGATCAAGGCGCAAGGGCAGGTTCATGGTTAGTCCCCCAGTGGCGTGAACATCAAAGCGCTAAAGCAGCACGGGTTGGTCCGGCAGCTCGTTGCCGTCGCCGCCCTCGCGCGGGAAGTGCCGACGCAAAACGCGTGCAACTGCATCGACACCCGCCACGGCACCCAAACGGAAATCACCGCGTTTGAAAGCGGCCTCCAATTGGCGGCTGATGTCGCTCCAGGCCTGGGCGCCTGCATGGGCATGGATGCCCCGGTCGGCCACAATCTCCACCGCGTGGTCGGCCAGTAGCACATAAACCAGCACGCCGTTGTTGTGTTGGGTGTCCCAGACCCGCAGGTTGGAAAACACCTCGATGGCCCGCTCTTGCGGCGTTTGCCCACGCAACAGCGCCCAGGGATCAAGGGTGTCTTCGACGGCGAAGCGAATTTCGCCGACATGGGTGCGCTCTGCAGCCGTGATGGCCGCGCCGATGTCGGCCAAACTGGTAGGCGGGAAAGCGCGGCGCGCGTGCCAGGGCGTCCGCAGCAGGTGTCGGGCCAGTCGTTGCAGGTCCATGGCTACCACCGTCCCGACGATCCGCCGCCGCCAAAGCCGCCACCCCCGCCGCTGAAGCCCCCTCCACCTAAACCACCCCCGAAACCCCCGCCTCTATGCAACCCGCCCCCTAAGCCTGGCAACCCGCCACGGTGGCCGCTGCCCATGCCGAGCAAGGTCGCCACAAAGGCGAGCACGGCACCGAATGCGGCAATGCCCAGGGCACCCGAGAGCAGCCACACGATGAACCCGGCACCGCCCGCCGTTAGCGCGGCACCCGGCAGGCGACCGAATGCGGTACGCAGCACGCCACCAGCCACTACCACGGCCACCAGCAGAACCGGGGCCAGGCGAAACAGGTCCTGCGCTGAAGGTTCGGGGCGAGTCTGTGCCTGCACAGCCGCCGGGGCCAGCGCCTCGCCGTCGATCAGCCGCATCATGCGCTCCAGCGCCCCGTTGATGCCGCCATAAAAATCGCCCTCGCGAAAGCGCGGGACGATGGACTCGCTGATGATGCGTTGGGTGGCCGCGTCGCTGAGCACGCCTTCCAGGCCATAACCCACTTCGAT
>JAYVPU010000076.1:0-2417 GCA_043757205.1 Comamonadaceae bacterium
CGACGCCGTCATCAAGGCGCACGGTGGCCTGCACATCCTGGTGAACAACGCCGGCATCACGCGCGACATGCTTGCGATGCGGCTCAAGGATGAGGACTGGGACGCGGTGCTGGACACCAACCTCAAGGCCGTGTTTCGCATGAGCCGCGCGGTTATGCGCACCATGATGAAGCAGCGCTATGGTCGCATCATCAGCATCACCTCGGTGGTGGGTGCCATGGGTAACGCCGGGCAGGCCAACTACGCGGCTGCCAAGGCCGGTGTGGCGGGCATGACACGGGCCTTGGCCCGTGAACTCGGCTCACGCAACATCACAGTCAACTGCGTGGCCCCAGGCTTTATTGAAACCGACATGACCGCGCACTTGGCCGATGAGCAGCAAAAGGCCTTGCTCGGTCAAATTCCCCTGGGCCACCTCGGCAAACCCGCTGATATTGCCCACGCGGTGGCCTATCTGGCTTCGCCGCAGGCGGGCTACGTGACGGGGCAGGAGTTGCACGTCAACGGTGGCATGTATTTGTGACACTTTGAGGAACAGTCCGCAGCTTACACGCAGTAAGTCAGTGCTGTTCCCAACTGATTATCCAAGCCGATTAATCCGTGCGGCTAAAATCACGGATTCATTTACAACCCTCTGAGGGAACCATGAGCGATATTGAAGCACGCGTTAAAAAAATCATTGCCGAACAACTCGGTGTTGAAGAGTCCCAAGTCACCTCCGAAAAAGTCTTTGTGGCCGATCTGGGCGCTGACTCTTTGGACACGGTTGAACTGGTGATGGCACTGGAAGACGAGTTTGGTATTGAGATCCCGGACGAAGATGCCGAGAAGATCACAACGGTGCAAAACGCCATCGACTACGCCAATACCCACAAGAAAGCCTAAAAACAGATGGGTATGACAAGCGTGGAGGCCAAATTCGACGCCGGGCCGCCCCAAGGCGAATTAGCCCCCTCAGGGGGCAGCGCAGTACACGAAGTGACAAGCGTGGGGGCCATGTTATGACTCGGCGCCGTGTTGTTGTGACGGGTTTGGGCTGTATCAGCCCCGTGGGTAATACGGTGCTTGATGCATGGTCCAATTTGCTGGCTGGTAACTCCGGCATCGACCTCATCACCAAATTTGATGCCTCAGCCTTCGCCTGCAAAATTGCGGGCGAGGTCAAGGGCTTTGATCTGGAGTCCTATATCAGCGCCAAAGAAGCGCGGTCGATGGACACTTTCATCCATTACGGTATCGCTGCGGCTGCACAAGCCGTGGCAGATTCGGGCTTGGCTACGGGCGAAGCCTTGGGCGACGAGTTGGCCACGCGCATCGGTTGCGTGATTGGCTCTGGCATCGGCGGCTTGCCGCTGATCGAAAACACGCACGCCGAATTGGTGGCACGTGGCCCACGCCGCATCACCCCCTTCTTTGTGCCTGCGTCCATCATCAACATGATTGCCGGTCATGTGTCGATGCGTTTTGGCTTCAAAGGCCCGAACATCGCCATCGTGACCGCCTGTACCACGGGTTTGCACTGCATTGGCGAAGCCGGTCGCATGATTGAGTACGGTGATGCCGACGTCATGATTGCGGGTGGTTCTGAGGCCACGGTGTCGCCACTGGGTGTGGGTGGCTTTGCCGCCATGCGCGCTTTGTCGACCCGCAACGACGACCCCAAAACGGCTTCGCGCCCCTGGGACAAGGACCGTGACGGTTTTGTGTTGGGCGAGGGCGCAGGCGTGATGGTGCTCGAAGAGTACGAGCACGCCAAGGCGCGCGGTGCAAAAATCTACGCTGAGCTGGCAGGCTTTGGTATGAGCGCCGATGCCGGTCATATGACCGCGCCCAATATGGACGGCCCACGCCGCGCCATGCTGGGTTCGCTGCGCAATGCGGGCGTTAACCCGGATCAGGTGGACTACCTCAACGCTCACGGAACTTCCACGCCGTTGGGGGACATCAATGAGACCAACGCCATCAAGGCCGCGTTGGGTGACCACGCGTACAAGACGGTGGTGAGCTCCACCAAATCCATGACCGGCCATTTGTTGGGCGGGGCGGGCGGGATTGAGAGCGTGTTCACCGTGTTGGCGGTGCACCACCAGAAAGTGCCACCCACCATCAATATCTTCAACCAAGACCCGGAGTGCGATCTGGACTACTGTGCGAATACGGCGCGGGACGTGAAGATCGATGTGGCGGTGAAGAATAATTTCGGCTTTGGCGGCACCAACGGAAGTCTGGTCTTCAAGCGCATTTGACGCGCGCTCGAATCGTCTGCCCCCATGTACAACGCCCCAGCGGTTTCTTATCCGGTGGGGCGTTCGCAGATCAAGCGGGTGATCACCTGGACGCTACTGTTGCTGGCCTTGGGTGTGTTGGGCTTTTGGTGTCATCAAGTGCTTCGATTGGCTTGGCCGCAGGGGCTGGGC
>JAYVPU010000077.1:0-9356 GCA_043757205.1 Comamonadaceae bacterium
CTGGCCTTTGCCTTTGACATCGGCATAGTCGCGCACGCGGCGCAGCAGGCGGTTGGCAATGCGCGGTGTTCCGCGTGAGCGGCGGGCAATCTCGAAGCCACCTTCTTCGTCCATGGGTACGTTGAGCAGGCCAGCGCTGCGCCGCACGATGCGGGCGAGTTCTTCAGCGGTATAAAACTCCAGCCGCGCCACGATGCCAAAGCGGTCGCGCAGCGGGTTGGTGAGCATGCCCGCGCGGGTGGTGGCGCCCACCAGGGTGAAGGGTTGCAAATCCAGCTTGATGGAGCGGGCCGCCGGGCCTTCGCCGATCATGATGTCGATCTGGTAGTCCTCCAGCGCGGGGTACAAAATCTCTTCGACAACCGGGGAGAGACGGTGGATTTCGTCGATGAACAGGACGTCGTTTTTCTCCAGATTGGTCAGCAGCGCGGCCAGGTCTTTGGGTTTCTCCAGAACCGGCCCGCTGGTCTGGCGCAGGTTCACGCCCAACTCGTGCGCAATGATGTGCGACAGTGTGGTCTTGCCCAGCCCGGGCGGGCCAAACAGCAGCACATGGTCCAGCGCTTCGCCGCGCATTTTGGCCGCGCCGATGAAAATCTCAAGTTGCTCGCGCACCTTGGCCTGGCCCACGTACTCGTCGAGCAGCTTGGGCCGCAGGGCGCGTTCAATCGCCTCCTCTTGCGGGGACACGGGGGCCGCAGACACCATCCGTTTGGGCGGCGCGGGGGCGAAGTCGTCGGTTTGAATGCTCAAGATGGTTTACCTGGCTGCCGCTGGCGCGACGGGAAAAGCCTGCATGCCCGCATCGTCCAGCGCACGGCGCACCAGACCATTGGCTTTGGCTTCTTCCAGAAAAGTGGTGACATAGGCCAGCGCTTGGGGGCGATTTTTAGGCACGGCAATGGCCACGCCAGTTTGTAAAAAATAGCCGTCCAGAATGCGCGAACCCGGCAGTTGCTGCGCAAAAGGGGGCAGGGCATCATGGGTCAGGGCGAAGGCGTCGGCTTGGCCTGCTCGCAATTGGGCGATGGAGTCTTCCACCGACTTCACAGGTTTGATCGGGGTGTTCTTGAGAGATTGCGCGGCAGCACGAATGGTGGCCGTGTTGGCCACGCCGATGACGCGCACGCTGGGCTTGTCCACCTCGGCCAAGGTCTTGATATCCAAACCCGACCGCACGAGGTAGGTGCTCTCGATCATGAAGTAAGCCGGGCCAAAATCGACCTTGGTTTTGCGCTCGTCATCCACCGGCATGAAGGACACATCAATCGCGCCCGAGTTGACCCCATTGGTCAGCTCGCCCGTGTTGGGCGCCAAAATAAAGTCGACCGGCACACCCAGTTGACGACCCATCGCGTGGCCCAGTTCCACCGTGACGCCGCTGGGCTGACCATTAGCGTCTTTCAACACAAACAGCGCCGTCTTGCTCGGCGCAAAGGCCAAGCCCACACGCAACTTGCCAGTGGGCGCCAGCTCATCGCGCACTGCGGCGGATGGCGTGCCCGACATGGACGAACAGCCCGCGACCACGGGCAACATGAGCGCGCTGCAGAGTTTGAAGAGTTGCATGGGAACCTCTTGAGATAAGGGTAGGTGGCGACGGTGTATGACGTATGACTATAGCCGCAGTGAGCCCTCTCAAGTGCGCCAACGAAATGTCGATACCTTGTGCAGAACACCCTCTTTTTTGACCCGAGGTACACCCATCATGCGTCCTATTTTTCAAGTTACTTTCTTAGTCAGTCTGCTCGGCCTGGCACTTACGTCGTCTGCTTTTGCAGCGGATTCGCATGGGGCTGATCCTGCCGATAGCCATTCGGTACCCGCCAAAAAATCCACACAATCTCCGGGAAAAGACATTGCCGATCAACTGAGTGCAGCTGTTGAGAATGGCGATCTGCGCAAGAAGCGTTTGACGTTGGTCAATACCGGTATGGATAAAAAATCCGGAACCAATGACGCCCACTCAGCGCGCCCCAACCTGCTCGCCGCTGCCACGGTGAACCCGCAAACCAGCCGCAACTACATCCGCGCCAAAGCGGCGGTGTTGACCGGCTACACCGCGCCCGAGATCGCCAGTGATGAGCACGGCCATGCGCCGCACTGGAGTTACGAGGGCGACGGCGGCCCGCAGGCCTGGGGCAAGCTCAAGCCTGAGTTCAACACCTGCGCCACCGGCAAGCGCCAGTCCCCCATCCACATTGAAGATGCAGTGACGCTGCAAGGCCCGGCCGAGGCGATCCAGATCAATTACCAGCCCAGCAACGGCGTGGTGGTGAACAACGGCCACACCATCCAGGTGGATGTGAGTGGCGACAACAGCATCACCGTGCGCGGCTCCACCTACAAGCTGTTGCAGTTTCACTTTCACCACCCTTCGGAAGAGCGCGTCAACCACAAGTCGTATTCGATGGTGGCGCACTTGGTGCACCGCAATCGGGAAGGCCAGTTGGCGGTGGTCGGCGTGCTGCTGGACCCCGGCTTGGCCAACAGTCTGATCAACAGCGTTTGGACTTTTATGCCACTGGACGCGGGCGACAGCGTGCGCATGCCGCTGGGGCTGGTGGACTTGAATGAACTGCTGCCCAAAGATCAGCGCTACTACCAGTTCATGGGCTCACTCACCACACCCCCCTGCACCGAGGGCGTGTTGTGGATGGTGCTCAAACAGCCCGTGACCCTGGGCCGCGACCAACTCAAACTCTTTGGACAGTTGTTCCCCAACAATGCGCGCCCGGTGCAATCCATCAACGCCCGGGCGATTCGGGAGGCGCAGTAGTCGGAGTGTCAGACCGCGTCACCGCGCCTGACACACCACATCCACCAAGGCCGGGCGCTCCTGCTTGACCTCGGCCAAGGCCCGTTGCAAGACCCCGCGCAACTTCGCCGGGTCGCTGATCGGCCCTTCGGCCCACACACCATGCCCTTGGGCAATTTTGGCGAAGTCGATGTCGGGGTTGCGCAGGCTGTTGCCGATCCAGGCTTGGTCGGTACGCCGCCCGTGGCCGCGCGGCAATGGCCGTGCGTTGCGTAGCGGTTATCTGCTTTTGAAGGTGCTCGGTCAGCAGCGGCATGGAAGTCTGGGCCTCGCCGTGGATGGCCAACTCCACCGACAAGAAACGCTGAAAGTCTTGGTAGTTGGAGCGGATGGCGGATTCGCCAAAACCCAGAGTGATGACTTTGACGTCTGGGCGGGACAATGACTGCGTGGTGCGTGCGGGCTCCACCACAGCATTGAGCTGGCCCCAAGGGTCGCCCACTTCCAGCATCAACACCACATCGGCGTCGCGCACCAGGGCGCGTTTGCGGTCGCTGTGGTTGAGGTGATGGGTGGTGGGGAAGTTCATGCGCCCGCCTAAGTCCACCACCGGGGCTTGCAGCGCTTCGGCCAGGATGACGGGATTCTTCGCGCCCAGCAACAGGCGCGCGGCTTCGGCCAGCGAGTCGCTGTCGCCCTGCACTGGGCGCACACCCCGCAAGACGGGGATGGTGGGCACGGGGCCGTGCATGGCGTCTTCTTGCAGGTCGGTGTCGGCCATGATGACCACCGGGCCTTGCTGGCCGGTGGTGGCCACGCGGTAGGCGCGCACGGTGGATTCGGCAAAGTGCTGCAAGGAGGCGGGGGCGTCGTCCCACTTCACAAAGTCGCGCACCAACAGGGCCGCGTCTTGCACCGAATGCGCCCACTCGGTGCCGGGTCGACGCTTGCTGGCGTCGATGCCGTTGCCCGCAAAAATCATCAGCGGCACACGGTCGCACCAAGCGTTGTAAATCGCCATGCTGGCGTGTTGCAGGCCTACCGTGCCGTGCGCCATCACACCCATGGGTTTGCCCGCCGCCTTGGCGTAGCCGTGGGCAATGGCCACTGAGCTTTCTTCGTGCAGGCAGGTGATGAGCTCAGGTGCTTGATTGCCGCCGTAGTTGACGACCGACTCGTGCAGGCTGCGAAAGCTGGAGCCGGGGTTGGCGGCCAGGTAGTCCAGATTCAAGGTCTTGATCACGTCCACCATGAAGTCTGAGCCGGGGCGGGTGATGAGGTGGCCGGTGGGCTCGGCGGGGGCTGGCGTTGCGCCTGGTGCTGCACCAGGCGTCACACCATCCAAGGGCTCTGCGGCTTGTGCCACTTGGGTCGCCAAGGCCACACCGGCAGCCGATGCGCTGGCCACACCGCGCAGAAAATCACGGCGACCGGTTAGCTCATCAGCCATGCTTCTTTTGCTCCTCAGTGGCTGGAATGCCCAGCACCATCAGGTTTGCCAAAATGATGGTGAAGGCCAGCAGGTAGAACGCGGCCATCAAGCCGTAGCGGTCGGCAATCATGCCCGCCAGAATCGGGGCCACGGCTTGCCCTGCCGACTGCATGCCAAACATCAGACCAATGGCGGTGCCGCCCATGTTGCGCGGTGTGGCCTCCAGCATCCAGGCTTGCATGATGGGGCGCGCGGCGTACAAGAAGAAGCCCAGCACCGCGATCAAGAATACAAACAAGGCCGAGCCCCCAGCGAAAGTCATGAGCAACAGCACCGCGCCGCTGACGCCAAAGCAGGCCATCAGAATCCGACGCCGACCCATGGTGTCGGACAAGTGGCCCGCAATCGGCGCGGCGATGAAGCCCGCCAGTTGCAGCAGCGCCATCACCGCGCCCACCCAAACTAGCTCGTAATGCATTTCCTTGGCCAGGTAGAGCGGCAAAAAGGTGAGCAACGTGCCCTGGGTCATGGAGCGAAACGAGGAGCTGAGTGTGAGCATGAACAGACCGGGCGTGCGCAGCAGGGCGCGCAGGCCTTGCTTGTAGCTGGCCAGGCTTTGACCACTGCCTTGGTGCTCTGCCACGGCAGTCTTGGCGGGCGATTTGGCGTGCTTGGGCGCAAAGCTCAAAGCTCCCAAAAAGTACAGCAAAAACACGGCCATGGCCGCGCCGGGGATGACGTTGATCACCACAATCTCACGCCAAGACAGGGTGGTGAGCAAGACCCCCACGGCCAGTGGTGCCAGTGCGTCACCCACGTTGCCACCCATGCCGTGTAGCGACAGCGCCATGCCCTTGCGCGAGGGGAACATGCGGCCCAAGAGCGGGATGGCTGTGGGGTGCCACAGGTTGTTGCCCACACCCACCAACATCACGCACACCAGCAGCATCCAGTACTGGGTGCTAAAGCCCATCAGCAGGTAAGGAAAGCCGACCCAGAACAACGCCAGCGCCATCAATTGGCCCTTGCGCCCCCACATGTCCACCAACATGCCGCCGGGCACATTGGACAGTGCGCCCGCCGCGAACTGGCAGGTCATGACAAAGCCGATTTGGCTGTAGCTCAAACCCATCTCTGCGCCAATCAACGGCAAGAGCATGTAGAAGGTGGCGGGATACCAGTGGGTGAGGGCGTGGCCGGTGATGATCAGGGCCATGTTGCGGTAGTCCAGGCGGCTGGGCTCGGGTGCGCCGGGTAAGTCGGGTGCTGTGATGGCAGGTGCGTTCATGACTTGGCTCCTCGGATGATGATCTCGTCGTACAACTTGCGCCACTTCTCGCGTCGGTCCAGACTTTCAGCCGGATCGACCATCAGGATTTTGTAATTGCGCAGCACCGAGGGCACTTTGGTGTTGGCGGGCAGGTACTCCAGCTCGGCGTAGGTGGGCTGACCCTCACCCAGCAGGTAGTCCATGAACAGCGCGGCAGCGGCGGGGCGCTGGGCATTGCGCGTCACACCCACTGCGTTAGCGCGAGCCACGGCAGGTTGAATCACGACGGCGTCAATCGGCGCGCCTTTTTTCTTCAACTGCTCGGGCATGTAGTTGTAAACCGTGAGGGCCATGGGCACCTCGCCAGCGGCCACCATATTGGTCAAGTTGGTGTGGCCCTTGCGCACCGACACGCCGTTGCCCGCTGCCAGATCGCGGAAGAACTGCAAACCCTTGGCCTCACCCATGGACTGCACCACGGTGACGAACCAGTCGATGTTTTCCACCTCGTAGCCCAGGCGGCCTTTCCAGCGCGGGTTGAGCAAGTCGGCATAGCTGCTGGGCAGCTCAGCCTTCTTCACCGAACCAGTGTTGTAGGCCTGCACCCAGAGCGAGTAAATGGTGGCGGCCCACTCTTTGTGGGTGGGCACGCTGCCGGGCATCAACTCTGCGAAGTGCGGAGAGGCGGTGGGTTGTAGTATTTTTTCGCGCGATAGCACTTCCAACTCCACGGCACCAGCGTGCACCACATCGACGTTGTAGCGCTTGGCCCGGGTCTCGCTGATGGTGCGGTTCATCACACTGTCGCCGCTGGCGCGCCAAGTGTTGACCTTGATGCCGTATTTCTTTTCGAACGGCTCAATCAGCGGCTTCAGGTCTTTCTCGGCAATCGAGGTGTAGAGCGTGAGCGAGCCCTCGGCTTTGGCGGCGACGATGAGTTTGGCCGCGCGGTCGGGTGCGGTGCTGCGCAGCAGGTTGGGGTCGGTGGGTTGGGCCAGCACGCACAGCGGCGCAATGGTCAGCAAGCACACGCGCAAGCTGGACACTAATAAATTGGCCATGCTCAAGCCCCTTTGCGGCTGAAAACTTCCTCGTACAAGCGGTTCCACTTGGGGCCGTCGTCAATGGTGACTTTGGGTTCAACAAACACCAGCGGCATTTTGTTCAACGTAGAGGGTACTTTGGTGCTGGTGGGGATGAAATCCCGTTTGCCCAAAATCGCTTGACCTTCCGACAGCTCAAAGTCTTGGAACAACACGGCCGCGTGCGGGTGCGGGGCGTTGCGCGCCACGCCGACACCGTTGGGACGGGCCACTGTGGGATCCAGCGCCAACCAGTCCACCGGTGCACCGGCGTTTTTCATCTGTTCAACCTTGTAGTTGTACAGGGTCAACGCCATCGGCACTTCGCCCGAGGCCACCAGATTGGCCAGCAGGGTGTGGCCCTTGCGCACCGAGATGCCATTCTTGGCGACAATTTCTTTGAACAAGGCAATGCCTTTGCTCTCGCCCATGCTCATTGCAATACCGGCCAGCCAATCGCTGTCGTCGGCTTCTACGGCCAGCTTGCCCTTCCACTTGGGGTCGAGCAGGTCGCGGTAGGTTTTGGGCAGGTCTTCCTTGCGCACGGCCTTGGTGTTGTAGGCACAGGCGAAGATGTTCAGACGCGTGGCGATCCATTCGCGGTGCGGGCGCACGGCTTGGGGAATTAGGTCGGCCAGATAGGGCGAGTTGCAGGCCTGCAAGATTTTCTCGCGCGACAGAATTTCCATCTCGGGCCCATTGGTCTCGAAGATGTCAACGTCATGGCGATTGGCCTTGGCTTCGAGCAGGCCGCGTTGCAGCACCTTCTCGGAGCCCGCACGCCAGACCTTGGTTTTGACGCCGTATTTCTGCTCGAACACGCTGGTCAACGCGGCGATATCGTCCACTGGCATGGACGAATAAAAGGTCAGCGCACCTTCTTTGCGTGCGCCCTCAGTCAGCTTCTTCAAACGATCCGGGCCCGACAAGGCCGCGATGGCGGCGGTGGCTGCTGCCGCGGGCTGGGCCTGAGTGGCCGTACCAACCCCACTAAGCGCCAAGGCGCCGGCTTGAATGACTTGTCGGCGCGAAAAGTGGAAGCGGTCCATGCAATGAACTCCGGGTCAGGCTTTGGGTGACAGGGTCGGCAGCTCGGTCTCGTACGCTTCTTCCATGCGGGGGGCAAGGTCGTGCTTGGACAAGGCGTCGGCAAAGCGGGTGCGCACGGCTTGGCTCTCATCGGCGTAGTCAATCTGGTCGCCACCGATGCGGCGGCTGATCCAGGCCTTGGGCACACCTTGCGCGTTGCGGATGGACACCACCTCGTGTTTGAACGCCAGGTAGCGTGCGGGTGCTTTGCCTGTGTTGAAGTGCTGGTGCATCCACATATTGGGCGGCACGATCATGGAGCCGGTCTGCCACTGGTATTCACGTGGTTCTTCACCCTCGGGCCACATCAGGCTGTAGCCTTCGCCGCTCAGGATGATGACGTGCGCACCCGGGCCATGGCAATGCGCCTTTTTGTAGGTGCCGACCGGGAACTGTGAAATGTGGCTGTTCATGGAGCCGCGCGCCATGTTGAAGCGGATGTGGCCGCCACCGGCACCGCGCTCTTTGGCGCTGATCAGCGGCAGATTAACCGCGTCGGCGACAAAGTTGGTTTCCAGCAGCAGGCCTTTTTGCTCGCCTTTGCCGCTGAAGTAATCAGGCTCACCGTTGAAACGGTTGGCAAAGTCATGCGCGGTGTTGAAGACGAACTTCAGGTCTTCGTACAGGTTGATGACGGGCGGGCCGTTGGTGACGGCGACAAAGCGCGCGCCGTCTTTGCCCGAGCCGTTGAAGTGCTGATGCCAGCAGTTGAGCGGTATGGCAAACAGGGCACCCGCTTGCCACTCGAAGGTGATGCGATGGCCCTGGTCGTTCCACACCGTGGTGGAGCCCCGGCCAGACAGCACGTAAATCATTTCTTCAAACAACTGGCGCTGCGGCTCCAACTGCTTGCCGGGTGCAATCTCGCACACATAGCAATCGTTGGAAGTGCGGGATGCCTCGTGGTTGATGTACACGCCCTTGCCGCCGCGGCGCGCCCAGGGTTTGAGGTCAACCGTGTTCAGGCTGGGCACATAGTGCGCGCCGATGATGTCCAGGCCCTCGGCCTTGACCCAGCGGGTGTAGGGAGTTTCTTTTTCGGTGGCGAACTTCTGGGCGAGATCGTCGGAAACGATGGCGTTTTTGGTCATTTTTTATTGCGCAGATAAGCCTGAATTATGTCGCCATCCAGGGTGACGGTGGGGTCGAACTCGGGGGCGTTTTCAATCTGCTCCAGATCGTTCAGGCCGCAGTATTTGAAGATGCGGTTGATGGAGGAGATCAGGCGCACCGGGCGATCCGGGTCGGCGTTGAAGTGCTGGTGAATCGTGTTCGGTGGAATGTAGATCACGTCGCCCGCTTCCCACTCGTAGCGCTTGACCTCTTCTTGCGGCGTCCAGTGGTAGGTATCGGTGATTTCCACGTCGCAGTCCTGGTGCAGGTCGTAGCCCCGACCTTCCAGCACGTACACGCATTCTTCGGCCAGGTGCCGGTGCTTGCCCGATTTGCTGCCGGGCGGGATGATCTGCATATAGGCGTCCACCGTCTCGATGCGGGTGTTCATCTGCTCATTGAGCAAATGCTTGAGCAGGCCTTGGCGCGCCATCTCCCAGGGCATGTCGTTAGGGCGCACCACCTTGCGGCGCTTGGCGTTGGCGGCGGGCTTTTGCTCGGCATCGTCGAGCAAGCCTTGGTAGTACTTGCCTTGCTCGTGGCCATCGGCCCATACTTTGGATTCGTCCCAGGCCATATCAGTAACCTCCTTCGGGGTGGTTGAAGTCTTGT
>JAYVPU010000078.1:0-9337 GCA_043757205.1 Comamonadaceae bacterium
TATGCCTACCCCTCTTCAAACTTCACCTTGGCGCACCCGTTTTATTCTGCTCAACACCAGTCATGCGGGCAATGTGGGTGCGGCGGCGCGGGCCATCAAGGTCATGGGCTTTAGCGAGATGGTGCTGGTCGCCCCGCGCTGGGCCAATGTGCTGCGCCGCGAAGAAACCATCCAGCGCGCCAGTGGTGCGCTGGACGTGCTGGCCAACGCACGCATCGTGGACACGCTGGACGAGGCGTTGGACGGCATGACCCACCTGTGCGCCACTGCCATGACCCCGCGTGACTTCGGCCCGCCCACGGTGACCCCTCGGGAACATTTTGAGTTGCTATTAAATAAGGAGCTGCTTGCGCATGTAAATAGAGATCTACAGCCCGATTTGATTGAAAAAAATGACGCTGCAACCGTTGAAAACGAGCAAGGCATGGGCTTTTTGTTCGGCTCCGAGCGCTTTGGCATGACCAACGAAGACGTGTACCGCTGCCACGCCTGCCTGAGCATCCCGACCAACCCCAACTTCGGCTCGCTTAATCTGGCGGCGGCTTTGCAGGTGATTGCCTACGATTGGCGGCTGGCTTTGACTGCCAGTTTCGGAAAGTTTGAAGATGCCGGGGAGAGGGCGGAGCGGACGTCGGGGGCGATTTCAAAAAGCGCAGCGTATGAGCCCCCGGCGTCCGCTTCGTCCTCTCCCCAGTCCGCCAAGGCTGTTTTGGCCGACGCCCAGCAGGTAGCAGGCATGCTCAAGCACTTGGAGCAAGCCCTCGTCGCCATTGACTTTTTGGATCCCGCTGCACCCAAAAAACTCATGCCACGCTTGAACCAACTTTTCAACCGCGCAGAAGTCACGCAAGAAGAAATCCACATCTTGCGCGGCGTGGCCAAAGCTATGTTGGACGTGGCGGCGCGCGCCCAAGTGTCCGCTCCAGGCGCCACAAAAGGATAGACTTCCAACATGTTTTCCAGACTCCGCTCCGACATCCAATGCATCCTCGACCGCGACCCGGCCGCCCGCACTGCCTGGGAGGTGCTGACCTGCTACCCCGGCCTGCACGCGCTGTTTTTGCACCGCCGCGCCCACTGGTGCTGGAGCCACGGCTTCAAGTGGCTCGGGCGCTTCATCGCACACTGCTCACGCATCCTCACCGGCATTGAAATTCACCCCGCAGCCAAGATCGGGGCCTGTGTGTTCATCGACCACGGCATGGGCGTGGTGATTGGCGAAACCGCCGAGGTGGGTAGCGGCTGCACCATCTACCACGGCGTCACGCTGGGTGGCACCGCGCTCTACAAAGGTGCCAAGCGCCACCCCACGCTGGGCAATGACGTGGTGGTGGGTGCTGGGGCCAAAGTATTGGGCGGCTTTACCGTGGGTGATGGGGCGCGCATTGGCTCCAACGCCGTAGTCACCAAACCCGTGCCCGCAGGGGCCACGGCCGTGGGCAACCCAGCGCGCATCATTGAAGCCGAATCAGACCTGAAACGCGAAGAAACCGCCTCCCGCCTGGGCTTCTCAGCCTACGGCGTCACGCAAAACGACGACCCGCTGAGCCAAGCCATGCGCGGCCTGATCGACAACGCCTCTTCGCAAGAGCACCAGATTGCCCTGCTGTGGCAAGCGATTGAACAACTCTCCAAAGGGCAATCCACGCCGAGTTGCGTGCCCGGTGACGCGGCCCGCAGTGAGAACTTTGAGGCGGCGAAGTTGAATCAGTTGGTGGGGAAGTAGGCGTATGGTCTTTTGCTCCGAGCGCTGCCAACAAAGCCGACATGCATATTGACAAGGTCACAATAGAGGTCACAATAACCTTTTGAAAATATAAAAAAGGGTCTCTTATGCAGGTTTCAATGCGTGAATTCAAGTCACATTTGGCTCAATATGTGAGTCAAGCTCAGTCGGGTCAACTCATTGAATTGACCTCGCACCGCAAGGTGGTCGCACGGCTTGCGGGTGTTTTACCCGTCGATGGATCGCCTGTATCGCGCTTGTTGGCGGCAGGCGCAGCAGCCTGGCAGGGCGGTAAGCCTGAAGGCGCAAGGCTGGTGCTGCAACAAAAAGGCACGCTCGTTTCCAAAATGGTGCTGGATGATCGCGGATGATCTTATTCTGCGACACGTCGGCCTTGGTAAAGCTCTACATTGCAGAGCCAGAGAGCGACGCGCTCAAGGCGCGCGTGCTAGAAGCGGACGCTGTCGCGGTATGCCGAATTGCCTGGTCAGAAGCCCATGCTGCATTGTCCAGACGGGCGAGAGAAGTTCCTGAAGATGCCACCACTACTGAACAAGCTAAAGCCGCGCTTGCCGCAGATTGGCCGCGTTTTGTGGTGCTGGAGATAGACCAACCTTTGGTCGAAAGAGCGGGGGACTATGCCGACACATTTGCGCTGCGCGGCTATGACAGCATCCAGCTTGCGGCGGCTTTTGAAACCGGACGCATTGCGCAATCTGCCATCTGTTTCGCGTGTTTTGATACGCGATTGACTAAGGCCGCCAAATTGCTGGGTATGACTTGCCTGTCATAAAGGCGACAGTTCTGCTCCGGCGTGCGCTGAAAACGCTCAGACCCAATCCGCCCATGACCATACCGGCAGCAGCCAGCTTCCACAACGGCAAAGGTTCGGCCAGCAACAGCGCCGACGCGCCCATGCCGAACACGGGCACTAAAAGCGCCATCGGCGTCACGGTGGCGGCGGGATACCGGGCCATCAGCCAGCCCCAAGCCCCGAAGCCAAACAGCGTGTTGCCCACCACCTGCCATGCCACGGCGGCCCAAGTCGCCCAGCCCGCATGGGGCAAGGCATGCAAGATGGCCTGCGGCCCTTCCACCAGCAGGCTCAGTGCCAGCAAGGGCAGCACAGCAAACACGCTGCTCCAGACGATGAAGCCGAGCATGTCAATGCGCCCGATGGCACGCGAGACCAGATTGGCCAAAGCCCAGCACAGTGCCGCCGCCAATACCAGAGCCAAGCCCCATGGGGTAACGGTCGCGTCGCCATGGACGATGCTTTGCCAGGCGATGGTGGCCATGCCCAGCGTGGCCAGGGTCAATCCAGCGAGCTGCAAACGCAGAAGTTTTTCGTGCTGCCACAGCGCCACCAGCACCAGCGTGATGAACACTTGCGACTGGATGACCAGCGACGCCAAGCCCGGGGTGATGTCTTGGCGCATGGACAAAAACAACAGCCCAAACTGCCCGCCCATCAACGTGCCGTAAGCGATGAGATAGCGCCAGGCCACAGCCGGGCGGCGCACCCACAGCAGCCAGGGCAAGGCGCTAAAAATAAAGCGCAATGTGGCCAGCAGCAACGGCGGCAGATCGGCCAGTGCACCTTTGATGACCACAAAGTTGGTGCCCCAGACCGCCACCACAGCCAGCGCCAGCAACAGATGAGACAGCGGCATGATGGACAGTGCGCGCGTGGGTTAACTCGACTTGGCGGGGCGCAGGGCTGATTTGGGTCGAAACGCTTTGCACACGGCGTCGTTCGTTTCCATGTACGGCCCGCCGATCAGATCCACGCAGTAGGGCACGGCGGCAAAGATGCCGGGCATGAGTGATTGGCCTTGCGCGTCCCTCAGGCCTTCCAGCGTTTCCTGGATCGCCTTGGGCTGGCCCGGCAGGTTGATGATGAGACTCTGGTGGCGAATTACCGCCACCTGGCGCGACAAGATCGCTGTGGGGACGAACTCCAGGCTGATCTGGCGCATCTGCTCGCCAAACCCCGGCATTTCCTTGTGCGCCACGGCCAGCGTGGCCTCGGGCGTCACGTCGCGCAGGGCCGGGCCGGTGCCGCCGGTGGTGAGCACTAGGCTACAACCGGCATCGACCAGCTCGATCAGCGTGGCGCTGATGCGGGCTTGCTCGTCGGGGATCAGGCGCGGCTCGAAGCGGATGGGGTTTTGCAGGGCACGGGTGAGCCAGTCTTGCAGGGCGGGCAGGCCTTGGTCTTGGTACACGCCGCTGGAGGCGCGATCGCTGATGGAGACGATGCCGATTTTGATGGGGTCGAAGGGGGTGTTCATGAAAAGAATCATAAACGCGCATAAATACACATCAGGCCAGCAACTGCTTCAGCACATAGGGCAGGATGCCGCCGCTGCGGTAGTAGTCCACCTCGATCGGAGTGTCAATGCGCAGGGTGAGCAGCACGTCTTTCTCGCTGCCGTCATCAAAGGTGATGTGCATGCGGGCGTCGCTTTGGGGTTTGAGCGCGGGGTGGGGCAGGATGTCGATGAACTCGTCGCCCTTGAGCCCCAAAGTTTCCCAAGAATCCGCACCTTTGAACTGCAAGGGCAGCACGCCCATGCCCACCAGGTTGGAACGGTGGATGCGCTCAAAGGAGCGCGCCACCACCGCTTTGATGCCCAGCAACTGCGTGCCTTTGGCGGCCCAGTCGCGGCTCGACCCGGTGCCGTATTCTTCGCCCGCCAACACCACCGTGGGCTCGCCGTTTTGCAGGTAACGCTGCGCGGCTTCAAAAATGCTCAGGGTGTCGCCCGAGGGCTGGTGCAGCGTCAAGCCACCCTCGGTGCGCGAGCCGTCAGGACCGGGCGGCAACATCAGGTTTTTGATGCGCACATTGGCAAAGGTGCCGCGCATCATGACCTCATGGTGGCCGCGCCGCGCGCCATAGGAGTTGAAGTCGGCCTGCTTCACGCCACGGGCCAGCAGCCACTGACCCGCAGGCGAGTGTTCGTCAATGGCGCCTGCCGGAGAAATGTGGTCGGTGGTGATGGAGTCGCCAAACAGGGCCATGATGCGCGCGCCTTGCACCTGGATAGGTGGCGCAGCGCCGTCATTGTTCGGGCTGAGCTTGTCGAAGCCAGCCAAGCCCTTCGACAAGCTCAGGGCGAACGGTGGATGTGTGCGTTTGTCGTCGATAGCCGTCATCGAAAATTGATCGAAATACGGCGGCTCGGCAATGTAGCTGCTGGTCGGCCAGGTGTAGCTTTTGCCACTCACACCTTGGATGGCCCCCCACAGTGGGCCGGGATCGGTCTTGAGTTTGGCGTAGTTTTCACGGAAGGCCGGGCCGTTCATGGCGAAGGTCATGAGCGCGGCAATCTCGTCGCTGCTGGGCCAGATGTCGCCCAGGTACACGTCGCGTCCGCCCGTGCCTTGGCCCACGGGCTCGCTCATCAGGTCACGCAGCACCGTGCCTGCGATGGCATAGGCCACCACCAGCGGCGGGCTGGCCAGAAAGTTGGCTTTGAGCCGGGGATGGATGCGGGCCTCGAAGTTGCGGTTGCCCGAGAGCACGGCGGCGCAGATCAAGTCATTTTTGGCGATGATCCCGTTCAACTCAGGCGTCAGATCGCCCGAGTTGCCGATGCAGGTGGTGCAGCCGTAACCGGCCAGAGAAAATCCGAGCTGCTCCAGGTAGAGCAGCAGGCCGGTTTGCGCCAGGTACTGCGTCACGATGCGCGAGCCCGGCGCCAGCGAGGTCTTGATGTGCGGCTGCACACGCAGGCCTGCCTGCACCGCCTTTTTGGCGAGCAGTCCGGCAGCCAGCAAAACACTCGGGTTGGAGGTGTTGGTGCAACTGGTGATGGCGGCAATCAGGATGTCGCCATGGCCCACGGTGATGTCGCTCGGGGTTATGTGGCACACCGACTCCAACTCGCCCCCCAGGGTCTGAGCCGTCGCCAAAGTCGGGCGGTTGCTGACCATCTCTCCCACATTCCTGGCGGCTCCTGGCGGTGTTGACGGGGCCTCGGATGTCGGTCCGCCCTGACCGCAACGCACCTGAAAACGTTGCGTCAGGCGTTGCGCGGGTTGGTTGAAGCCGTTGTTGGCATTGGGCAGGCTGAACAGCGTTTTGAATTGGGTGGCCACCTGACCCAGCTCGATACGGTCTTGCGGCCGTTTGGGGCCTGCCAGACTGGGGCTGACCGTGCCCAGGTCCAGCGTGACGACTTGCGAGTAGTCAATGTCGCCTGCGCTTGGCACGCCAAACAGGCCTTGGGCTTTGAAGTAGGCCTCGAAGAAAGCAATTTCTTCAGCCGTGCGGCCCGTGCCTTTGAAGTAATCCAGGGTCCTTTCATCCACCGGAAAGAAGCCCATGGTGGCCCCGTATTCAGGCGCCATGTTGGCCAGGGTGGCGCGGTCGGGCAGGGCCAAGCTGCGCGTGCCTTCACCAAAAAACTCGACAAACTTTCCCACCACTTTGTGGCGACGCAAAATTTCCGTCACGGTCAGCACCAAGTCGGTGGCGGTCACACCCTCGCGCAGGCGACCGGTCAGCTCCATCCCCACCACGTCGGGCGTCAAAAAATACACCGGCTGGCCCAGCATGGCGGCCTCGGCCTCAATGCCGCCCACGCCCCAGCCCACCACGCCCAGACCGTTGATCATGGTGGTGTGGCTGTCCGTGCCCACCAGTGTGTCGGGGAACACAACACCGTCGGCTCGGCGGTGCACGCCGCGTGCCAGAAACTCCAGATTCACCTGGTGCACGATGCCAAAACCCGGTGGCACCACGCCGAATGTGTCAAAGGCCTGCATGCCCCATTTCAGGAACTGGTAGCGCTCCTTGTTGCGCAAGAACTCCAGCCGCATGTTGATGTCCAGCGACTCGGGGTGGCCGTAGTCATCCACCATCACCGAGTGATCTACCACCAGGTCCACCGGCACCAGCGGCTCAATGCGTTGCGGGTCTTTGCCCAGGCGTATGGCCGTGCTGCGCATCGCGGCCAAATCGACCAGCAGCGGTACGCCGGTGAAGTCTTGCAGCACCACGCGCGAGACGGTGAACGCAATCTCCTGTGTGCGCTCATGGCCCACAGCCGGCACCGCCAACCAATTCGCCAACTGCTTGACCTGCTCAGTGGTGACCTTGTGGCCATCGCAGTGGCGCAGCACCGATTCCAGAACGATGCGCAGGGACACGGGCAGGCGTTTGATGTGTGGCCAAGTTTTGCTTAGCTCCGGCAGCGAGTAGAACTTGCCGGTTTTGCCGTCGGGGGTCTTGAATGTTTTGAGTGTGAAGGCGAAGGGATAGGGCATGGGGACTCCTGTTGCTTCTCCTCTCAGTTTGGCTCTTGTTTGGGGGAAATGCAAAGGTGTTCTTTGGCTTTGGTGTTTTGCTGGGTTGTGTAGCTTCGCAGCTCGGCTTTGGTGGGCACGGCTGGGCAACGGTGGGGGTTATTTTCAAACCAAGCTGGCAGGCTTGCCGCGTAGAACAGGCACGGACGCTTGGTGCGCTCGCCCATCAAGGCCGAACTGAGACAACTCTGATTTGAAACAGCGAGGCTGAGAACCATCCCTAAGATGCTCGGAGTCGAAAACACAGCCCCCCCATGCCGTGGGCCAGCGACTCCCGGCCCGCCAGCATGCCTATGACCACAGGCGACAGGGGGCCCGAGGTGTCAAAAACGAACGACGGTTGGTGCTGATGTTGCTCATGACAATCTCCTTGGAGAAAAAACCTTTGAACTTTGATGAAACGGGATCAGGCAAGAACCTTGGTTGCAGCACCCGTCACGAATACGCGGCAGCACGGCAGCACGGCCGGTGGATTCAGATGCTTCCGAAATTTTTGAGGAAACCTGCAGGCCAGGCTGGAGCGAAATGCACAGATCGGCCTGGTACGGCTGATACGGTTTCTAATTCAAAAACCTCAATTGATCGAGACCCCCGCCTTCGGCACGCGGACCCGGTTGGCAGGGGCCAGTGCCCGCATACCCGAACCACCTACCAATGAAGTGAGACCTGAGATGAAAACCTCGAAGTTCAAACTGTGTGTTCTCGCGGCGGCCACGGCCTGCGCCTGTGGCGCGAGTCTCGCGTCTAGCCACCGGGAGGCGCCGTTCATCACGACGCAGCCCAAGGTCGATGGCACCGACTTCTACATGTTCAACAGCTACGAGCCGGGCCGCGCGGGCTTTGTCACCCTGGTGGCCAACTACTTGCCACTGCAAGATGCTTATGGCGGTCCGAACTACTTCAGCCTGGATCCCAACGCCTTGTACGAGATTCACATCGACAACAATGGCGACGCCACGGAAGACATCACCTTTCAGTTCAAGTTCAAGAACACGCTGAACAACAACGGCGCTGGCATTGCGCTGGACATTGGCCCGGCGGGCAGCAAGAAGAGCGTCTCGATTCCGCTGCGCAATTCCGGCCCCATCTCGGGGGTGGCCAACGATCCCTTGGCGTACAAGGAAGAGTATGAACTGTTCATCGTGCGTGGCGAGCGCCGTGGTGGCCGCCAGCAGATCAGCATAGCGGGCGGCGGCAGCACCTTCACCAAGCCAATTGACTACATCGGCGAGAAGTCACTGGGCAATGCGGCGGCCTACGATGCCTACGCGGCCAAGTACATCTACAGCATCAACATTCCGGGCTGTGCCACGCCGGGCAAGGTGTTTGTCGGCCAGCGGCAAGAGGCGTTCGCGGTCACCCTGGGCACGATCTTTGACCTGATCAACGCACCCGCCGCCGTCATCACCAATGAAGCCAATGCCGCCGCCTTTGGCGCGGGCACCATCGCCGACAAAAACATCACTTCGCTGGCGTTGGAAGTGCCCACCACTTGCCTGACCAGCGCCTCCGGCGACAAGGTCATTGGCGGCTGGACCACCGCCAGCTTGCGCCAGGCCCGCGTGCTCAGCGGCTCGCCGCGCTCGGGCTTGCAAACCAGTGAGAAGGTTGGCGGCGCCTGGACCCAAGTCTCGCGCTTGGGCATGCCCCTGGTCAACGAGGTGGTGATTGGCTTGAAAGACAAAGACAAATTCAACGCCTCCAAACCCAAGGACGACGCGGCGAATTTTGCCGATTACGTGACCAATCCGACCCTGCCCGCCTTGATCGAGATCTTGTTTGGCGCAGCGGCACCCACCAACTTCCCGCGCACCGACCTGATGACCGCGTTTCTCACCGGTTTGCCCACCGTCAATCGGCCGGCCAACATTACCGGCCTGGGCGTGGGCGGGCCGTTGGCCGAAATGCTGCGCCTGAACACCAGCATTGCGGCCACACCGGCGGCCTCGCAAAACAGTCTGGGTGTGGTGGCGGGTGACAACGCGGGCTTTCCCAACGGTCGGCGCTTGGGCGACGATGTGGTCGATGTCTCGCTGCGGGTCGTCATGGGCGCGCTGTGCGTCTTGACGGGCCCCGCTGACGCCTTGAAAGTCGGCTGCGCGCCGGCCAATGCACCAGCCGGGGCAGTCCCCTTTGTGGATGGATCGCGCACCAAAGCGACTGACTACAAACTGAGCTTCCGAGTTCGACAGTTGACACCAGATTTCACCCCTGGTTGCCAATTAAATCAACGACTTACGGCTGGTTTTGGAAATTCTTGTGGTGGCACGTTTTGTTTACTAATTCTTCTTTAAA
>JAYVPU010000079.1:0-9335 GCA_043757205.1 Comamonadaceae bacterium
CTTCGCTACGCGCGAAGGCCGCATTGAAAACCAAGAGGCTTTGATGCACGTGCTGGGTGGTATCTTCTGCTTGCGCACACGTGCCGATTGGTGCACGCGTCTGCTGGCCCAAGACGTGCCGCACTCGCCCATGTACA
This sequence comes from Comamonadaceae bacterium, assembly GCA_043757205.1. Lineage (GTDB taxonomy): Bacteria > Pseudomonadota > Gammaproteobacteria > Burkholderiales > Burkholderiaceae_C > CANCDA01. The sequence continues at coordinate 138 of JAYVPU010000079.1, forward strand.
CCACGGACGAGGTGCCTAACGATCCGCAGGCGCAGCACCTGCAATTGTTTGTGGAGACGCAGCACCCCACCATGGGCCCATTTCGCACGGTGCGTTCGCCCGTGTCGTTTGATGGTGAACGCGCCTTGCAGGTCACAGCACCACCGGTGTTGGGTGAGCACAATGCCGCGTTCAGTGCGGGTTGGCCGCCGCGCCCACAGGAGTCCTCAACATGAAATCCAACACCTTGCTTCAATGGCTGGCCCTGCGTGCGCTGCCAGCCTGTTTCGTACTGGTCGCCACCAGCGTGTCGGCGCAAGACTACCCCTCGCGCCCGATCAAATTGGTAGTGCCCTTTGGTGCAGGCACGACGACCGATATCGTGTCGCGCAGCATCGGTGAAGCCCTCAGCAAGACCCTGGGGCAAGCGGTGGTGATCGACAACCGTGCGGGTGCAGGTGGCAACATTGGCTCTGATCTCGTGGCCAAGAGCGCGGCCGATGGGTATACGATTTTGATGGGCACGGTGGGCACACACGCCATCAACCCGGCGCTGTACAAGAAGATGCCTTACGACGCGCAAAAAGACTTTGTGCCGCTGGCCTTCGCAGGCTATACGCCCACGCTGTTGGTGGTGGCGGCCAACTCACCGCTCAAGTCCATCAAAGACATTGCAGCCCAAGCCGCCAAACCCGGTGGCATCAGTTTTGCATCGGCCGGCAACGGCACCTCAGGCCATTTGGCCGGTGAATTGCTCAAAGCCAAGCTAGGTGGCGAAATAGTGCACGTGCCCTACAAAGAAGGCGGTTTGGCATTGTCGGACGTGATGTCGGGCCAGGTGCCTTATATGTTCTACCACCCGGCCGCCGTGATGGCGCACATCAAGGCGGGCAAGCTGCGCGCCCTGGGGGTCTCTAGCGCCAAGCGCAGTGCCGCCGCGCCGGAGGTGCCCACCCTGGCCGAGCAAGGCTACCCCGACTTTGACCTCGTGGCCTGGTTCATGTTGTACGCACCCGCCGCCACACCCGCGCCCGTGTTGGCCCGCTTGCGTGAGGCCAGTGGCCTGGCCATGGCCAGCACCGAGGTGAACGCCAAGCTCGGTGCCCAGGGGCTGGAGCTGCGTGCCATGGGTGCCGATGAGTTGGTTTCTTTTGGCCGCGTGGAAATTACCAAATGGGCCGATCTGGTCAAGCGCTCGGGCGCACACATTGATTAATAGATGGCCAGATAAATGGACTGACGATTGAGCTGAATTTTTCTGATTCCAATGACTTAGCAACCAGGAGACACAACCATGAAATCCCTACGTCGTAGTTTGATGCTTGTCACCGCCGCCACGGCTGTGTTGGCGACCATGCCCGCGCTGGCGCAAACCCCTGCGCCCCAGCCACCCTTGCGCATCGGCAGCACCCTGGCGCTGACCGGCCCGCTCTCAGCCACCGCGCTGACGCACAAGTTGGTGGGTGAAATTTATGTCGAACAGCTCAACGCCAAGGGCGGCTTGCTGGGCCGCAAGGTCGAGTGGCTGCTCAAAGATGACCAGTCCAAGCCCGAATTGGCGCGCACGTTGTATGAGCAGTTGATCACCTCCGACAAGGTGGACTTGCTCATGGGGCCGTATGCCACCGGAGCAATTCTGTCGGCCATGGGTGTGGCGCAGCGCTACAACAAGGTGCTGGTGCACCACACTTTCGGCATTCCTGCGCTGTCCACTTACGACTACGCCTTCCCGGCCTGGTCGATTGGCGCGGATCCCGGCACCACCGTGCCCAACACCGTGTTCGACCTGCTGGCCACCGCGCCCAAGCCGCCCAAGACCGTGGCTTTCGTCACCAGCAAATTCCCCTCGATTCACTTCCTGACCCTGGGCGCGCGTGAAGTCGCCAAGAAGCGCGGTCTGCAAGAGGTCTTGTTTTTGGAATGGGACTTTGGCAACCGTGATTTCGGCCCCATTGCCGCGCGCATCAAAGACGCCAAGCCCGATCTGGTGTGGATGGGTGACATTGCGCTGGAGGGCAATATGTTGCTCGACGCGATGAAGAAGATCGACTATTCGCCGCCGCTGCACTTCCACACCTACCCCGCACCCGGCCCCATGACCGCGTCGGCCGAGGGCAACCGTGCGCTGTCGCTCACCATCTTTGAAGAGCATGCCCCGTTCACCACCTACCTGGGTGCTGCGGAGTTCATCAAAATTTTCAAAGAACGCGCCACCAAGGCGGGCCTGCCTTACACCACGGTGGAAGTGCAAGCCGCCGCGTCTTATTCGGCCTGGCAAATTTTGGAAGCGGGTATTCGTGCCACCAACAGTTTTGACGACAAAAAAATCGCCATCTGGCTGAAGAAAAACAAGGTGGACACGATTCACGGCAAGCTGCGCTTTGACGGCATGAACAACTACGGCGACGACCTGATGCGCGTCAAGCAAGTGCAAGGCGGCAAATGGAACGTGATCTGGCCCAAACCATACGCCGCGCCGGGTGCCAAGCTGCAAGTGCAATAAGACTCGCTAAGACGTACAACAAAGCCCATGAATTTCCCCAGCTTTAACCTGCTCACCCAGTCCATCCTCTCGGGGGTTTTCATTGGCGCTTTGTATGGCTTGATCGGCCTGGGCCTGGGGCTGACCTGGGGCTTGCTGCGCCAGATCAACCTCGCCCATTTCGGCTTGGTGTTTCTATCCGCCTACCTGAGCTACCACATGGCCAGCGTGTGGGGGGTGGATCCGCTGCTCACGCTGCTGATCTTGCCGCCAGTGTTTTTCATGATCGGCGTGGCCATGCAATGGGTGCTGGCGCGTTTTGAGATCACTCCGTTCAACTCGCTGCTGGTCACCTTCGGCATCACGGTGGTGATCGAGAGCGGCATTCAGGCGCTGTGGACGGCGGACTTTCGCCGCATGGAGACGCACTACAACGACTTGAAGTTCATCATTGGCTCGCTCTATGTGCCCGTGCCTGAACTGCTGACGCTGGTGCTGTCAGTGACGATTGCGCTGAGCATCTGGGCCGTGATGCGCTACACCGATCTGGGCAAGGCCATGCGCGCCATGGCCGAAGACGGGCCGATTGCCTCGGCCTTTGGCATCGACCAAAAAGGCCTGTCGCTGATCCTGGCTGGGCTGTGCGCGGCCTTGGCTGCGGTGGCGGGGATTTGTTTGGCTTTGACCTTCACTCTGACGCCATCGCAAATTTTTGCCTGGGTGGGCGTGGTGTTTGCTGCCGTCATGTTGGGCGGCTTGGGCAGCCCGCTGGGGCCACTGGTGGCGGGCATCATCATCGGCGTGAGTGAGGCCATCACCATGGCGGTGGCGGCCCCGTCCTGGGCACCGATTGTGTCGTTCTCGCTGTTGATCGTGGTACTGCTGTTTTTGCCCGGAAGAATCAGAGCATGAGCAAAACCACCATCGGCATTGTGCTGGGCGGCGCACTCATGGCCAGCGTGCCCTGGCTGGAACTGCCTGCGTTTTACGTGTCCTTTCTCTACCTGATTTGCAGCTGGATGGTGCTGGCCCTGTCCTGGAATATTTTGTCGGGCTACTCGGGTTATTTCTCGTTTGGCCATGGCGCATTTTTTGGCATCGGCATGTATGCCACCGCCAACCTGAGCGTCAAATGGCACTGGCCTTTTCTCTGGACGCTGCCTGCCGCTGCGGCGCTGGCGGCCTTGCTGGGCCTGGGCTTGGGTGCGGTGGTGTTTCGGGTCAAGGCTGTGCGCGGTGAGTTGTTTGCCTTGCTCACCCTGGCCGTCACTTTTGTGGTGGGCACGATTGTGCTCAACACACCCATTGACGGCGGCCCGGGCATCTTTTTGAATGGCGTCAAAATTCCCGCCATTGGCCCCACACCATCGGCCTCGATGTACTTGATGGCACTGGCCGCAGCGGTGTTGACACTGCTCACCTCCTACCAAATTTATGTCTCACGTTTAGGTCTGGGCCTGTTTGCCATTCATGACGATGAAGACGTGGCCGAAGTCATGGGCGTGCCCACCTACCGCTACAAGCTATTGGCTTTCGGAATATCGTGCGCGCTGGCGGGCTTGGCCGGTGGCATTCACGCGCTGTTTGTGTCTTACGTCACGGCGGGCGAGACCTTCACCATCGTCGTGCCCCTCACCGTGGTGTTGATGAGTGTGCTGGGCGGCACGCGCCACTGGGCCGGGCCTGCGGTGGGCGCGGTCTTCATCACCGGGCTGCTTTACTTCTTTACCGCAGGTAACAACCCGCTGGCGGGCAAGGCGGCGGTGGGTGTGATTTTGGTGGTGGTGATTTTGTTCATGCCGAATGGCATTCTGGGTTACTTGCTTAAACGCAAGAAAAGCAAAGTTGATCGAAAACTCACACCCGTTCGGGCTGAACTTGTCGAAGCCCCTGTGTCGGCTCAGAGTCCTTCAACAGGCTCAGGGCGAACGGAGGCGACGGCATCGGGAGTAGGCTCTGCTGACGCCAAACCCCTGCTCGAAGTCCGCCAGCTCACCAAAGCCTTCACCGGCGTGATCGCTGTGGACGCGCTGGACCTGCAAGTCTTCTCCGGTGAAATCCTCGGTCTGCTCGGACCCAACGGTTCGGGCAAGTCCACCTTCATCAACGTGGTGAGCGGGCATTACCCCATTACCCGTGGTGAAGTTTTCTTTGAAGGCCAAGCCCTGCACGGCCTGCCAGCGCACCGCATTGCGCAGGCCGGCATTGCCCGCACCTACCAAATCCCGCGTCCCTTTGCGCACCTGACTGTGTTGCAAAACGTCGCCCTGGTGGCGATGTTTGGCGGCGAGTCGCTGAGTCATGCGCAGGCGACCCAAGAGGCTGCAACTTGGCTGGCCTTCACAGGCCTGAGCGACAAGGCCGACGTCCTGCCCGATGAATTGAACCTGCACCAAAGAAAGTTTTTGGAACTCACGCGCGCCCTGGCTGGTCGCCCACGCTTGGTGCTGCTGGACGAGGTGCTCTCCGGCCTGACACCGGGTGAGATCAACGAGGCGATTGAGTTGATTCGCAAAATCAGGGAGCGGGGTGCCACGATTGTATTTGTGGAGCACGTCATGCACGCCGTGATGGCGCTGGCCGACCGCGTGGCTGTGCTCAATTACGGCAAGCTGATTGCGGTGGGTTTGCCGCAAGACGTGATGCAAAACCCCGACGTGGTCAAAGCTTATTTGGGGACGATGGATGCTTGAAGTCAACGATATTCACATGAACTACGGCGCGGCCCCGGCGCTGTGGGGTGTGAGCCTGAACGTGCAGCCGGGTGAGCTGGTGTGCGTGGTGGGCCCCAATGGCGCGGGCAAGACTACGCTCATCAATGCCATTGCAGGTTTGCACCGCGCGCGTGCAGGTCAACTGCACTTCAATGGGCAAGACATCACGCAACTCCCCAGCCATCGCTTCTGTGAAGCCGGTATTGCCATCGTGCCCGAAGGGCGACGCCTGTTCACCCAGATGACGGTGTTGGACAACCTGGAGTTGGGCAGCTACATCGCGAGCGCCAAGCCGCACCGGGCCGAGTCGCTGGCGCGGGTGCTGGATTTGTTCCCCGCGCTCAAGCTCAAGCTGCCCAGTCCCGCAGGTTCACTGTCGGGCGGGCAGCAACAGATGGTAGCGATTGGCCGGGCGCTGATGGCCCGGCCTAGCCTACTCTTGCTGGATGAACCCTCGTTAGGCCTGGCCCCGGCCATCGTCGGCGATATGTTTCGCGCCATCCGACAGATCAACGCCAGTGGCACCTCGGTGTTGCTGGTGGAGCAAAACGTGGCCATGGCCATGAAGCTCGCCAACCGCGCCTACGTGCTGGAAGAAGGGCGCATGGTGTTGCAAGGTGCGGCCAGTGAGTTGCTTGAGCATCCGAAGATCAAGTCCGTTTATTTAGGCTTGTGATTTTTTTCGTAACCCAGGAGACCGGTATGAACACCTTGCATGATCGACCCCATCGTTTGGCACCCACCTGTGCGTGCCCCGACGTTTCACCACGTCGTGGTTTCCTCAGCGGCTTGGTGGCTCTGGGGGCCAGTGCGGTGGTGCCTGGGTGTGCCGCACCTGACACTGCGGCAGCGGGCTTTGCGGCCATGCGTAACCGCATCGACACCCATCACCACCTGTTCTCACCGGCCTATCTGGCTGAGCTGGTCAAAATCAACCAGGCACCGCCCATCGTCAAAAACTGGTCGGTTGCGCGCACGTTGGATGACATGGACAAAGCGGGTGTGGCCACCTCCATTTTGTCGGTCACCCTGCCGCACGTGAGCTTTGCCGATATCCCTAACGCCCGACGCATCGCGCGTGAAAGTAACGAGTGGGTCGCCCAACTGGGCAAAGACCACGTGGCGCGTTTTGGCTCCTTTGCCATGCTGCCCATGCAGGACACCGATAGCGCCTTGCGCGAGCTGGAATACGCGCTCGACGTGCTCAAGGCCGATGGCATTGCCCTGCTCACCAGCTATGGCGACAAGTGGTTGGGTCACCCCTCGTTTGCGCCAGTGATGGACGAACTCAACCGCCGCAAGGCCGTGCTCTACACCCACCCCACCCTGGCCAACTGCTGTGGCAACCTGCTGCCCAATATTCCGCCCACCGTCATCGAGTACGGCACCGACACCACCCGCACCATCACCGATATCGTGTTCTCTGGTACCGCAGCGCGCTGCCCTGATCTGCGCTTCATCTTCTCCCATGCTGGGGGCACGCTGCCCTTCCTAGTCGAGCGATTGATCAAAGTGCCGGTGATCGACCCCAAGATGGCCGCACGCGTGCCCAATGGCGTGTTACACGAACTCAAGCGCTTTTATTACGACACCGCCTGGACTTCGAACCCAATGGCCCTGTCGGCGCTGACCAAGCTGGTCGATGTGTCGCAGATTCTGTTTGGCTCCGACTACCCTTACCGCACCGGGGCCGACCACGTGAAAGGCCTGGCCGATTACGGCTTCACCGCCGCCGAACTGCGCGCCATTGGCCGCGACAACGCGGTGCGTTTATTGCCGCGCTGGAAGGTGTGAGGCCCATGCGTCGCGCCATGCTCAGACTTGAGCGCTGAAAGTATGAAAGAAAACCAGCAGATCGAATGGAAGCAGTCCTGGCGCGACGAGTACCTGAAATGGATTTGCGGTTTTGCCAACGCCGAGGGTGGCACGCCTCAGTGGTAATCGCTTTCATGTTGATGCCGGATAGCACCGATGATGACCTGTTCAGAGTCATAGATTTCGAACAACGCCATGTAACCGGAGCCGCCGAACGAAATGATGAGTTCACGCACAAATGCGCTTTCTCCAACCTTTCGGCAACTGAACGGACTGTGAGCCAATAGCTGGCATGCCTGCTGAATTGTCTCTATAGCGCGAGCTGGAATATCCAGATCCCCAGTTGGGCTGTTCAACTCACTCTCTAATAGGTGATCGAACAATCTCTCCAGGTCTTCATCGGCTTCGCGACTGAAGATAATCTGATACGTCATGATCGCTTGGATTTCCTGGCTGCAGCCAACTTCATCTCCAGTTTGGCAATAACAGCCTCTGCAGGCACGCCATCACCCGAGGAGACAGTTCTGTGAATCGCAGCCATGCCACGTCTTATGAATTCTGACTGAACTCGACGCCGTGTCACCTCATTGCGAACTGCTGTTTCAACCAATGACGCCAAGCTTTCTCCTCCTACAAGGGATTGCTCAATATCTTTGCGAAACGAAGGATCAATTCGCACGGGGGGAATGGTTGCGGTTTTCATGTCAGGGATTGTATCGCTTATGTGATTCATTGGAAATCCTTCGTCACTTGGCGACTAACCCGTCCATGACGCTGGCCGCTGAAATGAACGCCATCGGCCAACCCGAACCTCATTGCCGCTGCTGCCACGTTGGGCCTGAGTGAGCCATCACAAGCGATCGCCGGCGTCAGTGAGCCTGCAAGCTTAGGGAGCAAGGCCTGAGCCCTGATCGTCAAGGGCTTGACATCCAGGACGAGGGTTTACCCCCTCTCTCCACTTTTTTGGTTTTGAGGCGTAAACTGCCACTCAGCCCTTGGCCCCCATGAATGTCATTTGTTCGCCGTGACGCAAAAAATATGACATTAGAAAACATCAACCCGCACGAGCACGCGGAGGCGCTGCGCCAGTGCGAGGAGCGGCTGCGCTTGGTCACCGACGCCGCCGAGCTTGGCCTCTGGATCTGGCAGCCCGACGGCGATCGCATCAGTTGGGACAACGAGCGGCCCTACGCCATCTTTGGCATGGCCCGCACCGATGCGCCCCTCACCGCCGCCCGCTTCGCCGCCGAATTCGTCCACCCCGAAGACCTCACGGCCTTCGAGCAGGCCATCGCCCACACCGTGCAGACCGGCGCGCGGCTCTTCTACCAGGGCCGCATCCACCGCCCGGACGGGGCGCTGCGCTGGATCGAGTTCACGGGCGTCCCGGTGCCGGGGCCGGATGGGGCCCGCCTGCGCGTGCTCGGCACGGTTCAGGACATCACCGAGCGCAAGCAGGCCGAGCAGCTGTTGCGCCAGAATCACGACACCTTTTTCAACCTGATCCAGAACGCGCCCTTCGGTGTGTACGTCGTCGATGCGCAGTTTCGTTTGCGGCATATCAGCACAGCCTCGCAGAAAGTTTTCAGCAACATCGACCCACTGCTAGGCCGCGACTTTGAAGAAGTGCTGCGGCTGGTCTGGACCGACCCCTTTGTTTCCGAGGCGCTCGGGCACTTCCGCCATACGCTGCAAACCGGCGAGCCCTACGCCGCGCCGAACACCACCGAACAGCGCCAGAACAGTCCCGCCATCGAGTCCTACGACTGGAAAATCGAGCGCATCAACTTGCCCGACGGGCAGTTTGGCGTGGTCTGCTATTTTTACGACATCACCGAAAGCATGCAGGCAGGAGAAGCCCTGCGCCAACGCACCGCCCAGTTCGAGACCCTCATCAATGAAGCGCCCCTAGGCGTTGTCCTGATCGATGCCGACTTCCGCGTTCGACAGGTGAACCCCATAGCGCTGCCGGTGTATGGAAATATGCCTGGGCTGATTGGCCGTAACTACGCCGAGGTGCTGCACATTTTGTGGCCCAGGGCGCAGGCCGATGCAGCCATCCAGCAGTTTCGCCACACGCTGGAAACCGGCGAAGCTTGCTATGTGCCGGCAGTAGTGTCCCAACGTTCTTCAGAGGAGAGCGAGCTGATTGGGCTCGAAATCCGGGTCTGAATCCGTTGAGGGTGGGGTAAGTAGTTGATTTATAGG
>JAYVPU010000080.1:0-9248 GCA_043757205.1 Comamonadaceae bacterium
AGAAGTCCCCAAGCGCATGCTGATCCTGGGCGGCGGCATCATCGGCCTGGAAATGGGCACCGTGTACAGCACGCTGGGCGCACGTCTGGACGTGGTGGAAATGCTCGACGGCCTGATGCAGGGCGCTGACCGCGACCTGGTCAAGATCTGGCAAAAAATGAACGCCCCGCGTTTTGACAACATCATGCTCAAGACCAAGACGGTGGGCGCACGCGCCTTGCCCGAAGGCATCGAGGTGACGTTCGCGCCAGCGGAGGAGGGCGGCACCGCCCCCGCGCCGCAGGTGTACGACCTGGTGCTGCAAGCCGTAGGCCGCACCCCTAACGGCAAGAAAATCGCCGCCGACAAGGCCGGAGTCGCCGTCACCGACCGTGGCTTCATCAACGTCGATATTCAGATGCGCACTAACGTGCCGCATATCTTCGCCATTGGCGACATCGTCGGCCAGCCCATGCTGGCGCACAAGGCGGTGCACGAGGCGCATGTGGCGGCAGAAGTGATTGCCGGTGAACTGCAAGGCAACAAAGAACTCGCCGCAGCCGCCTTCAACGCCAGAGTCATCCCCAGCGTCGCCTACACCGACCCCGAAGTGGCGTGGGTCGGCCTCACCGAAGACCAGGCCAAAGCGCAAGGCATCAAGGTCAAGAAAGGCCTGTTCCCCTGGACAGCCTCCGGCCGCGCCATTGCCAATGGCCGGGATGAAGGCGTCACCAAACTGCTGTTTGATGATTCCCCCGAAGCACACGGCCACGGCAAGATCCTGGGCGGCGGCATGGTCGGCACGCATGCGGGCGACATGATTGGCGAGATTGCACTGGCGATTGAGATGGGTGCAGATGCTGTGGACATCGGCAAGACTATCCACCCGCACCCGACGCTGGGCGAGAGCATTGGCATGGCCGCAGAAGTGGCACAGGGCAGCTGCACGGATTTGCCGCCTGCGCGCCGGTAACCAACCGAGTCAACCCTCAACACCAAGCCCGAACCCTCACCGGTTCTGGCTTTTTGCTGTCTGAATCGCCGGAATATGCACACCTCAAAATTCGACCTGATCGAGAGCTTTGATGCCAAGGAGATGCTGGCCTACCAACACAGCGGCTTCTCGGTCGATGCCGGTGTGTGCATCCAGGCGCACGACCGCGCCGCCCTGGAGCGGCTGCTGCGCTATTACGCGCGCCCACACATCACTGGCGAGGGCGCGGCTGGAGTTGCGCCACAGGGCAACGCCGTCCCGCCCACGCCCGAGCCCGTGCCACCCAAGCGCGCACGGGCGCACCACCTGTGGGCGGTTTTGATTGCCCCCATCTACGAGGTGTTCCCGCTGGCATGCCCGCTGTGCGGCGGGCCCATGCGCATCATCGCCTTCATCACGCACAGTGCTGATATCCGGCAAATACTGGAGCACATCGGTGTGGAGTCAAAACCACCGCACATCGCACCGGCGCGTGGCCCGCCGTTGTGGGAGGACTTTGATCCGCAGGTGGGTGAGGGAGCACATTGCCAAGATCATCGAGACCTATCAGTTCCGCAAGGAAGAGGCGCGTTACTCACGCCGGGTGGAGACGGCCGAGATTGAGAAGAATGATTTCAACCTGAACATCTCGCGCTACATCAGCACAGCGGTGGGCGAGGTGGAGACTGACCTAGAGGCGACGCATGGCAAGTTGGTCGAAATTGAAAAAACCATTGCGGTGGCAAAGCACAAGCACAACGACTTCCGGAAAGAGCTGGGGTTAAGTCCGTTGCCGTGAATCGGTTGCGTCCAACTCTTCAGCGGCCACCGGCAACATCAACGATGGTTCCGTGTACGTACGAGGATGCGTCGGAGACCAGCCACAGTGCGACTTCAGCGACTTCGCGGGCGGAGCCTGCGCGCCCCAGCGGAACAGCAGTTTTGGCCATTTGCTCCATTTTTTCGATACCGCCATGCAAGTTGTGGATTTCGGTGGAGATGAGTCCCGGACGGATGGCATTCACGCGGATGCCTTGCGGGCCGACTTCCTTGGCCAGGGCCAGGTTGAAGCTGTCGATGGCGCCCTTGGATGCCGCGTAAGCCGCGCCGCCGCCCAGGCCACCCAAGCGCGAGGCCACCGACGACATGTTGACGATGACGCCGCCACTGCCGCCGTGCTCGGTGGACATGCGGCGTATCGCCTCGCGCGAGCAGTAGTAGGCGCTGAACACGTTGGCGCGAAAGACCTCTAGCAGCTTGCCTTCGTCGGCGCTATCGACGCGGAACTGGGCCAGCACACCGGCGTTGTTGATGAGCGCATCGCACGGGCCAAAAGCCGTGTCGAGCTGCTCGAACATGCGCACCACCTGATCCTGTTGACCCACGTCGGCCTGTAGCGCCACGGCCTGGCCGCCCGCGTCGATGATCTGTTTGACGATAGCCTGCGCGGCCTGCGCACTACTGAGGTAGTTCACGCCCACCCGCCAGCCGCTTTGGCTCGCCAGCAGGGCGATTTCGGCGCCGATACCGCGGCTGGCGCCAGTCACCAGCATGACTTTGTTGTGGCTCATTCGGGTTGCAGGTTGGCGTCTTTAACCAAGCGAATCCACTTGGACACCTCACTCCCCATAAAAGCCTTCAACTGCTCAGACGTCAGCGACATGGGCGCAATGCCAATGCCGGCGAGTTTGTCCGTGACTTCAGGGTTCTTTAGCACTTGTCCGACCGCTTGGTTGAGTTTGTCCACAACGTCTTTGGAGATGCCTGCCGGGCCCACAACGGCGAACCAGGCCGTGATGTCAAAACCGGGCATGGCTTCGGCCAGTGCGGGCCAATCGGGCATTAGCACCGAGCGTTTAGGTGCGGTGGTGCCCAGGGCACGCAGCTTGCCGCCTTTGGACTGGGCCATGGCATTGCCCAGGTCCACAAAGGTGAAGTCCACGACGTCACCCATCACATCGGTCACCGCAAGCGGAATGCCTTTGTAAGGCACCAGCAGCACATCGAGCTTGCCGAGCTTGTTTAACACCGCAATGCTCACCTGCGAGCTGGAAGATCCGTAGCCCGCAGTCGCCTTGCCGGGCCGCTGCTTGACTTGCAACAGGAGTTCCTGCAAGTTTTTCGCGGGATGGTCTGCCTTGACCATCAGCGCCAACATGGTCTCGCCAATCCCGGCGATGGGCGTGAAGTCCTTCAGCGGGTCATAGGGCATGCTCTTTAACAGCGCCACATTGGAGGCAATAGCCGAATTAGAGGAGAAGAGCAGGGTGTAGCCGTCGGCAGCGGCTCGAATCACATCGGTGGCCGCGATTGAGCCGCCAGCGCCAGGCTTGTTGTCCACCACAAAGGCTTGCCCCAACGCACTTTGCAGCTGCTGGGCCATGACGCGCGCGGCCAAGTCGGTTGCGCTACCAGCCGGGAAGGGCACCACCAGGCGAACCGTGCGGGCAGGGTAGCCCTGCGCGAAGGCAGCGGTCATGCTGGTCAGTGCAAGGCTAAGTACAAATACAGGTGCGAGTGATTTCAGAAATGTGCGGGTTGTCATGCGGCGTCCTTATCTCGAACTGATGCGTCGCTAACCGAGGTGATACGCACAGTCATGTCCAGCAGGTGGTACGACAGGCACTTGCCGTGCATGTCGAGGTTGAGCGAATCATTGACGCCACCATCCAGCACGTCGTCCAGTACAAAGTTCATGGCGCCCAACTTGGGCAGCAGGAAACGTTGTACGCGTGATGGCTTGCGATGGGCAAAGTGAGCCGCGACGCGCGCCTCAGTCACTTGTTCGACCAGCAGGTCATAGTCTTGCGGCCGGTAGGCGACTAGGCTGATGTTGGCGCGGTTACCCTTGTCGCCGGTGCGCGCGTGAGCCAGCTCATAAAGCGGTAGGTCGGTCATCATGGGCTGATCTCGAAGTGGGCGGGCACGCGCTCGCGGGGAATCAGACAGGAACGGGTGGACAGGCGTTGGCGTTTGGCCACGCGCACCCCGCCCCCTCCGGCAGGGCCGCCAGTCCACAAGCAGGTGATTTCGCGCAGCAGGCGGTCAACAACCGCCAAGTCTTCGTGCTGTCCGGCCACGCGTAAGCGCACATCCAGGCTCTGGCCGACCGGCGTTGTGTCCAGCATCCGGCCTGAATCATCCGCCAAGACGCTTGAAACACCGATCAAATCAAAACGCAGCGGCAACAAATACGCCATGCGTTGACGAATGATGTCCATGGCCAAGCGGGCGCGCGCCTCGGCATTGCGGCCCGCGTAAGAAATCTCCCCCTCGCCGAACCAGCCGCCGTCGAAAAAGACATTGGCCTTGAGCGTGCCCGTGCGCGGGTGCCCACGCACGCCTGACAGGCGCACGCGATCTGGCCCCACCTTGGCCACGGTGGCCTGGGTGATGTCGGCCACCACGTCAGGCGTCAGGTAGGCCGCAGGGTCGTGCAGCTCGTACAGCAGTTGTTCTTTGACCGTGCGCTCATCCACCAAGCCACCCGTGCGAGATGCCTTGCTGACAATGCAGCTGCCGTCGGCTGCGATCTCGGCGATCGGGAATCCCACGTCTTCCAGGCCAAGCACGTCCTTCATGCCGGGGTCGGCAAAGTAGCCGCCGGAGACCTGTGCGCCGCATTCCAGCAGATGACCCGCCATGGTGGCACCAGCGATGGCGTCCCAATCGTCGGCACGCCATCCAAAATGAGCCATCGCCGGCCCCACGGTCAGCGAAGGATCGGCGACGCGGCCGGTCACCACGATTTGTGCGCCAGCTCGAATGGCGTCGGCAATTTCTTGCGCGCCTTGGTAGGCGTTGGCACACACAAAGCGTGCCGCGTCGAAGTCACCGCCAAGCTGATCGCGCAGGATCGGCCATGCGCTTTGGCCGGACAGATCGTCGCCTTTGACCACCGCGATGCGCGGCTTGGCCAAGCCCAGCTCGGCGGCCAGCTTGTGGATGACTCGTGCAGCGCCCTCCGGATTGGCCGCGCCGAAGTTGCCAACGATGGTGATGCCGTGCTGCATGCAGTCGGCCAGCACGGGGCGAAGTTCTAGTTCGAGCAGCGGTTCATAGCCTAGCTGCGGATTGGCCCGTTTGGCTAACTGCTGGGTGGCCAGCGTGCGTTCGGCCAAGTTCTCGAAGATCAGCGCGCAGGGCCCACCTCGCTCAATCAGGGTGCGAACGACCGGCGCGCCTGCATCGGTGCGGTCGCCCGAAAAACCGGCGGCGCAGCCCACAGCAAATGTCTGACTATTTTTGTTCATATCGTAACTGTCGCTCAATTGCTTATCCATGTAAACTTAATTTATTGAAACAACTATGCCGAATAGCTAATGAATTTGTCGGGCCGATTGATTGACGCTTTCTTGGCGCTGGAGGAGACCCGCCGTTTTGCTGTGGCAGCCCAGCGCTGCCATGTGTCGCCGTCGGCCTTCAGTCAGATGATCAGTCGGCTCGAAGAGCAGGTGGGCGCGCTCACCCAAGTCTGGCTGAAGGATTTGCGCAACTAGGCGTTCATCCACATGGTGCGCGCAGGCAGTGTCTGGCAGCAGATGCAGGCCATGCTCAGTGCCGCCAAAATTCGCGACAGCGGTTTCGAAGTCGCGCAGTTCGGCACCTTGGCGTGCTTGGTCGAAAACGGTTTCGGCATCAGTGTCGTGCCCGAACTCGCACTACAGCTATGCAGCCGACCGACCTTGGTGGCCATTCCGATTGCTGATCGCAAGGCCGTGCGCCCGATCTTCATGGTCAAGCGACGCCAGCGCAGTTTGTCGATTGCAGCAGCAGCAATGTGGCAGCGCCTGACTCACGCCAGGCCACAAACCGCCGTGTCTAAACCTATCTGATCACATGTCGTTCTTCCAAACCGTGCAATGGTTCTGGCTTTTTACGTTCTGCTTGCTTGAGATGAACCTGGAAGCGGCTCTGTCTAGCCCGCTGCATAAGTCTGGCGCAATGCGCGGTGCAATATCTTCCCCGTGGCAGTCCGGGGCATCTGTTCGTCTGCAATGAAGTCAAACGTCGTGGGACATTTGAAGGCCGCCAGCCGCTCGCGGCACCACGCGCGCAGTTCGTCGTGAGACAGCGAGTGACCGTTGTGTGGCACAACGATGGCTTTTGCGGTTTCACCCCATTTGTCGTGGGGTACACCGATCACGGCCACATCGCGTACTTTGGGGTGCTGGCTGAGCACGGCCTCAACCTCTGAGGGGTAGATGTTTTCGCCGCCACTGATGATCATGTTGCTTTTGCGGTCCACCAGCCAGATGTAGCCGTCTTCGTCTCGCCGCGCCATATCGCCAACCGAGCACCAGTTGCCATCCAGCGCTTCCGAAGTTTTCTCGGGGTTCTTCCAATAACCGTCAAACATATAAGCGGTGCGTGAGTAAAGTTCTCCCACTTGGCCGTCGGCAACCTCTTGCCGCTGCTCGCCGAGCAAGCGAATTGCGCCACTACAGGCCCATTCGCGTCCCACAGAGCCAAGCTTGCGCAGTTGCTCGTCGGGCCGCAGCAAGGTGACCCAACCTGCCTCGGTGGATCCGTACAGCTCATACAGTTGGCCGTTGGGAAACAGTTCCAGGATGCCGCGCTTGGTTTCTTGCCGTGCGGGTGCCGATGAGATCATCAGCTTGCCCATCGTACTCAGGTCGTAACGGCGCTTGATGTCCTCGGGCAGCGCCAAAAGCATGATGTAGTGGGTGGGCACCAGCGATGTGAAAGTCACCCGGTCTTCGGCCAAGGTTTGCAGCAGGGCCTGTGCATCAAAACTGGGCCGGTCGTCAATGATGATGGTGCCGCCCATGTGCACAAACGTGGAGCCAAAGTAAAGCGAGTTGGCGTGGCACAGGGGCATGACCAGCAGCGCCGTGTCTTCAGGCGTAAAGCCCATCTCCAGCGCAGTGGCCACGGCTATCAGGGCATTGCCACCGTGGCTGCGGATGGCGCCCTTGGGGCGCCCGGTGGTGCCCGAGGTGTACATCAGCGCACACATGTCGTCGGCGCTGACTGCGACTGGCGCCATGCCCGGATCGGCCTGTGCGATCAGACTTTCGTAGGCTGTCCAACCTGTGGGCGGTGTGTCGTCAAGACAAACCCAGCGCTCCGTACTCAAACTGAGCTGGCTGCGAATGCCGTCGAGCGTGGCACAGAACTGAGGCCCTGCCATCACTGCTGTCACTTCTGCATGCTCGAGGATGTAAGCCATTTCGGACATGGTGAGGCGAAAATTCAGTGGCACGACGACCAAACCAGCGCGTGCCATGGCGGCGTAAATCTCCATCCATTCCAGGCAGTTATAGGCGATAACGCCAACGCGATCACCTTTGGTCAGCCCCATGCCACGCAGTGCAGCAGCGAGCCGGGTCGCACGCTCGTCCCAAGTGCGATAGGTCAGATGCCGGCGCGAGTCGCGGACCGCCAATTTATTGGGGCGCAGGCGCGCATGCGCGGCGACGGCATCGGCAAGTGTCAGTAGCGGTGTCATGAAGGGCTCCTAGCAGAAAAATAGAAAAAGTATTGATTTTTTGGAATTCTGAATTCAGAATTCAGTTTTAGTCAAGTCTCGTTTACATCAATCGATTCCCATCACCGGAGAACCTCATGTCCCCACCGCCCATTGGCGAGCAGTCCGCTGCCGCCGTTATTGCCCGTTTTTTGAAGGCGCGAGGCGTGCGCCGTGTCTACGGACTGTGTGGCGGGCACATCATGCCGATCTGGATGCGTTTGGACGCCGAGGGCATCCGCATCGTGGACGTGCGCGACGAGCGCGCCGCCGTCTACATGGCCCATGCCGAGGCACAGCTCACAGGTGGCTTGGGCGTGGCGCTCGTCACCGCCGGGCCGGGCGTGACCAACGCCATGACGGGCATTGCCAATGCCCACGTTGCGCGCGCATCGGTGCTGGTGCTGTCAGGCTTGCCACCCACGGCGCAGGAAAACCGGGGCGCGCTGCAAGACATCGTGCACACCGAGCTGGTGCGCAGCCTGACCCGCTACGCCCGCACGGTGCGGCATCCCGACCTGGTACTGCAAGAGTTGGCCGAAGCCACAGCGCGCGCCTTGGGCGAGGCCGGGGAGCCGGGGCCGGTGTATTTGGACTTTCCGGTGGACACCCTGCGCGCCAACGTTTCCCCCGCTGTGCAACTCCCCGAATGCTTTGCACCGCCCGCGCTCTTGCCAATGCCGCCCGCGCCAGAAGCCGTGCAAGTGATGGTGCGCAAGTTGTGGGCGGCCAAGCGCGTGCTGTTTATTTCGGGGCGCGGTGCAAGCGGTGCCGGGCCAGCGCTGAGCGCTTTGCTCAAGCGGCTCAATGCGGCCTACCTCGACACTGGCGAAAGTCGTGGCTTGATTGATGACGACCACCCCAGCGTGGTCGCGGCCATGCGCGGCAGCGTCATGGGTCAGGCTGATCTGGTCGTCACGGTGGGCCGCAGGCTCGACTTTCAGCTCGCGTATGGTTCGCCCGCCGTGTTTGGCAAAGCCGAGTTTGTGCGCATTGCCGATTGCGCAGCCGAACTGCGCGACAACCGGCGCGGTGCCGTTGAACTCTTTGCCAATCCCGCGCTGGCCTTGCAAGCTATTTTGGATGCCGCACCGGCCACCGAACCCGCGAGCGACCCGGCCTGGCTCGCCGGCCTGCACCAGCAGCACCAGCAGCGCTCCGCCAAACTGGTTGGCGCGATGCGCGAAGCGCCTGCGGGCAGTGATGGCCGCATGCACCCCAACCGTGTGCTGGCAGCCTTGCGCGACGCTCTGCCCAAAGACGCGATTGTGGTGGCCGATGGTGGCGACTTCTTGAGCTTTGCCCGGGTGGGGTTGCCTGCCCAAACCTACCTTGACCCTGGCTCACTGGGGTGTATTGGCGTGGGCACCCCCTTCGGCATTGCGGCCAGTCTGGCCTGCCCGGATAGGGTCGTGGTGGTGGCAACTGGTGATGGTGCTTTTGGCTTTAACGCCATGGAAATCGATACCGCTGTGCGCCACAAGGCGCCCGTGCTGGTGGTGGTGGCCAACAACGGGTCGTGGGCTATTGAAGTGCGCGACCAGCAAGAAACCCACGGCAAAGTCGTTGGAACTCACTTGCAGTTTGCCGATCATGCCGCCATGGCGCGCGCCTTTGGCATGCATGCCGAGCGTGTGACATCACCCGATGAGTTGCCCGCAGCCATTGCGCGCGCAATGGCCAACCGCCCGGCGTTGCTGGATGTTGTCGTCACCCCGCAAGCCGCGTCGTCTGCTGCCAAATCCGGCTTGGCGTGGGTGCCCGATCTTCAAGCGCTGGCGGCCTGGGCCGATGCGGAGCGCAGGT
>JAYVPU010000081.1:0-9112 GCA_043757205.1 Comamonadaceae bacterium
GTGGCTGGACACAGTAAGTGGGCCAATATTCAAAACCGCAGCGGGCGTTGATCCGTTGCCATCATCCGGTACGCCTACGCATGATGGGCGGCAGCGTGCCCACGCTAAGCCATGACATACTGACGCCCCAACCTCATGAGAAAGCTCTGAACATGACAATCCGATTCCTCTCCACCGCGTTCATGCTGCTCCAAGCCATCAGCGCCCAAGCCAACGACATCACCGTCATTGCCTCTACAGGCATGAGCACCTTGTTCAAGCAAATGATTCCGGCGTTTGAGCGTTCCAGCGGGCACAAGGTGGTGATCAGCTACGACACGTCTAACATCATCCTGGGGCGCATCAACGCGGGGGAGACGGGCGACATGGTGGTTCTCACCGGCCCGGTGATCGACAACCTTACCCAGCAGGGCAAGCTGGTGGCTGGCAGCCGGGTAGATTTGGCCAAATCGGGCGTGGGCGTTGCGGTGCGTTCAGGCGCAGCCAAGCCTGACATCAGCTCGGTCGAGGCCTTCAAGCACACCTTGCTGGCGGCTCAATCGATTGCCTACACGGCCACCGGCGCGAGCGGCATCTACTTTGCTGGCGTCACTGAAAAATTGGGCATAGGCGCCCAGATCAAGGCCAAAGCCAAAACGCCTTCGGGCGGTCATGTTGCTGAATTGGTCGCCAAGGGCGAAGCGGAACTCGCGGTGCAAATGATCAGCGAGTTGCGCGGTGTACCGGGTGCCGATTACGTTGGCCCGTTGCCGGGAGATCTGCAAATGTTCACGGTGTTCTCGGCAGGTTTGTTCCCCGGCGCGAAACAAGCGGAAGCGGCGCAGGCCCTCATTCGCTTTCTCACCACGCCCGAGGCGGCGTGGGTGTACCAAAGCAACGGCATGGAGCCGGGCTGAGCCGCTCGCGTGCACTCAATCGCGAATGTTGCGAACGCTTTACGCTTGATCTCTAAGGAAATTCTTCCATGTCTTCGTCTACCACGCCTACACCCTCAGTCACCCCCCAGTTTGGCCTGATCGGCCTGGGGAAAATGGGCGCCAATATGGTGCGACGCCTAGCCAGGCAGGGTGTTCGCGTGGCCGTATTCGACCAAGATGCTGCGGTGACAAGCGCGTTAGCTGGCGAAGTGAACGCTGTGGCTTGCACGTCTTTGGCCGACATGGTTAGCCAGCTCGCAGTGCCGCGTGTGCTGTGGATGATGTTGCCCTCGGGCGATGTCACCCAATCCACCCTGGACCAGCTACAGGCATTGGTTGCCCGCAACGACACCTTGGTGGACGGTGCCAATAGCAACTACAAAGATTCGGTTCGCCGCGCTGTACAGGCCGAAGCCTTGGGCTTCAACTACATGGACGCAGGCGTCTCCGGCGGCGTGCATGGCTTGGCCAATGGCTTCTGCCTGATGGTGGGTGGCAGCCCTGCGGCGTTGCAAGCGGTACAGCCTTACTTGGAAATCTTGGCCCCGGCCGCCAACACCGGCTGGCTGCATGCTGGCCCATCGGGGGCCGGGCACTTCACCAAAATGATCCACAACGGCATTGAGTACGGCATGATGGCTGCCCTGGCCGAAGGGCTGTCGCTCCTCAAGGCGAAAAAAGATTTCGACATTGACCTGGCCGACGTGACCGAGTTGTGGCGCCACGGCTCGGTGGTGCGTTCATGGCTGTTGGATTTGACCGCGCAAACCCTGCAAGCCGACCAGTCGCTAGACCACATCAAAGCCCACGTCCCCGATTCAGGCGAAGGCCGCTGGACGGCCAACGAGAGCATCGAGCTAGGCGTGCCCACGCCCGTGATGACGCTGGCGTTGATGTCACGCTTTGCGAGCCAGGGGTCAGGCGATTACGCGAGCAAATTGCTGGCCAAAATGCGACAAGGCTTTGGCGGGCATGCGGTGGGAACGGTCTAATACGATGGACTGTTCGATCTAAAAGATCGGAGATAAAAATGCATCGTTCCCGCAACGCAATTTTTTCTGCTGCATGCGTTCTCACCACGCTGTTCATTGGCAGAGTCTCGGCGCAGACTGATCCCTTTGCCCCCGCAGTGACAGCGCGTTTGGCGCAAGCCACGATGCGCGAGTATTTGGAGTTGCTGTCGATCCCGAACGATGCCATCGTGCCGACTGACATTCAAAAGAACACCGATTGGCTTGAACGTGCATTTCAACAATGCGGCTTCATCACCCGTCAGTTGGCCAATAACGGCAAACCCATGCTGTACGCCGAGTGGCCGAAGAAGATTGCCGGGGCGAAGACGGTGCTGTACTACATGCACCTGGATGGCCAGCCGGTGGTGCCTGCCGAGTGGTCGCAGCCCAACCCGTGGCAGCCTGTAGTCAAGCAGCGAGATGCGGCGGGCAAGTGGCACATCACGGCCACAGAGAAACTATTTGCGCAGCCGCTCGACCCTGATCTTCGCGTGTTTGCACGCGCCGCCTCGGACGATAAGGGGCCGATCATGATGTTCCTCGCCGCCTTCGACGGGCTCAAGGCTGCTGGACTTGAGCCGGCCATCAACGTCAAGGTGCTGTTGGACAGTGAAGAAGAAAAAGGCTCACCCTCCATACCCGCCGTGGTACAGGCTAACAAAGCCTTACTCCAAACCGACGCCATCGTGATCCACGACGGTCCACGCCACGCGAGCGAGCGCCCGACGCTGATCTTCGGCAACCGGGGTGCAGCGCGTGTCACGCTCACGGTGTTTGGCCCGCGCACACCGCTGCACAGCGGCCACTACGGCAACTATGTGCCCAACCCGGCGATGCGTCTGGCCGCGCTGCTGGCCTCCATGAAGGACGACGATGGCCGCGTTACCGTGGCCGGTTATTACGAGCGCATCCAGCTCTCTGAAGCCGAGAAAAACATCCTCGCGGCAACCGGTGACGATGAGGCCGCCATTCGCAAGCGGGTCGGCATAGCGCGTGCCGAGCGCGTCGGAGCCACCTTGCAGGAATCTATCCAGTACCCCTCGCTCAATGTGCGCGGCATGGCTGCGGCTTCTATTGGCGATAAGGCGTCCAACATCGTGCCGGACAAGGCCATTGCTGAGTTCGATCTGCGCACCACGCCTGAAGCGCCGCCCGATTATTTGTTCGGCCTGATTGAGGCGCACGTCAAAAAGCAGGGCTACACTCTCATCAAGGGCGCGCCCACCGATGTCGAACGTGCAACGCACGACAAGCTCGCCACGCTCACCATGGCCTCAGGCGGGCGCGCCATGCGCACGCCACTGGATGCGCCGCTGGGGCAGTGGGCCTATGGCGTGCTCAAACGCGATGCGCCAGCGGATGTAGAGCCGGTGCGCATCCGCATGATGGGCGGCAGCGTGCCGACGGATCGACTGGTGGAGGTGCTCGAAGCGCCCTTTGTGATCCTGCCGCTGGTTAACGGTGACAACAACCAGCATACTTTCGATGAAAACATGCGCATCGGCCACTACGTGGACGGCATTCGCACGATTCTGGGTTTGCTGCGCGCGCCGCTGGGGCCGTAGCGCAAGGTAGTGCAGGCTGAGGTTTGGAATCGGCCCTGTGATAATCACCGCTCTCAACAGGAGCACACGTGGACATTGCATTGCTGATCAAAGCCGCCCTCATGGGCGTGGTCGAGGGGTTAACCGAGTTTTTGCCGATCTCTAGTACGGGTCACTTGATTTTGGCCGGGGCTTTGCTGGGCTTTGATGACGAGAAGGCCAAAGTGTTTGACATCGCCATCCAGACCGGGGCCATCTTTGCCGTCATCCTGGTGTACTGGCAAAAAATCCGTGACACGGTGCTGGCCCTGCCCACACAAAAACAGGCGCAGCAGTTTGCGTTGAACGTGCTGATTGCTTTCATTCCTGCCGTGGTGTTGGGACTGTTGTTTGGCAAGGCCATCAAGGCGAATCTCTTCACCCCCGTGGTGGTCGCCAGCACCTTCATCATTGGGGGCTTCATCATCTTATGGGCTGAGAAGCGCGAGGCTGCACGGGCGCGCGCCTCGGTGTCAGCGCAAGGCGAGGCCAGTGTCAATTCCGTCGATGACATGACATGGAAAGACGCGCTAAAAGTGGGTCTGGTGCAGTGCCTGGCCATGATCCCCGGCACCAGCCGCAGCGGGGCCACCATCATCGGCGGCATGCTCTTGGGTCTGTCGCGCAAGGCGGCGACGGATTTCTCGTTCTTTCTGGCCATTCCCACCTTGATCGGGGCCGGGGCCTACAGCTTGTACAAAGATCGCGCGCTGCTCTCGATGGGCGATCTGCCGATGTTTGGCGTGGGGCTGATTTTTTCTTTCATCAGTGCCTGGATTTGTGTGCGTTGGCTGCTGCGTTTTATTGCCACGCACAGCTTTGTTGGCTTTGCTTGGTACCGCATTGGCTTTGGCGTGGTGGTGTTGGCCACGGCTTGGAGCGGGGCTGTTCAGTGGCATGGATGATCGGTATTCCAGGGCGTCGCCGTGAAAAATAGACGTCGTTGGGTGGCTGTTCTGCTGATGCTTGTTAGCGTGGCGGCAAGCCCGATGGCTTCAGCGGCGATTGGGGAAATTGGCGTCGTTCTGCTCCATGGAAAAGGCGGTACACCGAGCGGATATCTCAGCGCATTGGCTTTGGCTCTTCAGGATAGGGGTCACCTCGTTTCTACGCCTGAGATGCCTTGGTCCAAGGGGCGAATTTACGACGCCTCGTTGGATGAAGCAATGGTTGAGATTGACCAAGAGGTTAAGGTGCTGCGGCAAAAAGGCGCCAAGATTGTGGTCGTTGGTGGTCAAAGTTTGGGCGCGAACGTTGCCCTTGGGTATGCCGCATCCAGAGTGCGGGTGGATGGACTCATCGTGCTTGCTCCAGGTCACAATCCTGGAGCAGTCAGCTTTTGCAAGGCGGTTGGGGCCGGATTTGTCCAAAGCTCGCACCTTGATTGCGGCGGGAAGAGGTCATGAGAAAACAAGCTTCTTCGACCTCAATCAGGGGAAGTTGTTTCAGGTAACAGCGACCCCAGATGTGTACGCAAGCTGGTTCAACCCGGATGGGTTTGCTGTGATGCCACGATCTGCCGCAGCCATCAAGTCGCCCAGCCCTTTGCTGTTCATTGTTGGCAGCGGTGATGGGTCAGCGCCGACCCGGGATTACATCTTTGACAAAGCGCCTTCGCACCCGAAGAGCAAATTTGTGATGGTGACCTCAGATCACTTCAACGTGCCGACGGCTGCCATCGATGAGGTAGCCGCTTGGTTGCTGACGCTCGGGCCGTGAAGTGATGCTTTGACTCCGGGCTCAGCCTAGGCTGAGCAAGTTCATCAGCGCGGCCTCGATGGTCGCTGCCGTGACGGCGGGCCGCTCCATCGGGAACAGGTGAGAGCCGTCCAGCATCATCACGCGGCCTTTGGTGACTTTTTGGGTCATCGCCATGCCCACCTGTTTGATCTCCACAGAGTGTGTGCCGCCAATGAAGGCCGCCGGGCATTTGAGCGGGTGGCGGCGCAGCAAGCGCTCCAGGTTGTCGGGCAGGCTATTGTAGATGGCGGTCTCTACAGCGCGGTCAAAGCTCAGCATGCGCTTGCCGTCTTCATCCACCATGCCGTGCTCGACATAGTCGTGCAGCACTTGCGCGTCCCAGTGTGCAAAGGCCTTCTTATGGCGAAAGTGATCAAACGCGGCTTGCGTGTTGGGCCAGCTATTGCGTCGCTTGTGACTGACCGCGCCGGGTGAGACCGTGCCAATGAGTTGGGTGGTTTTGGCCATGCCCAGCCCGGTGGCGCGCCAGCCACCCACCAGGGGCGAATCCAACATCAACACACCACGGCACAGTTCAGGGTGCAGGGCCGCAGTCATGACACTGAGAAAACCGCCCAGCGAATGGCCCACCAGCAAGACCGGCGCGCCGTCGGCCTGAACTTGCAGTGCGGAAAAAGCAGCCAGTTGCTCAACCAGGTGCGGCCAGTTGTTGGTGACGGGGTAGCGTAGGTCATGGCCCAGTTTCTCAATCGCCTTGACCCTGAAGCCACGCTCACGCAAATGCGCAAACAGCACCCGGTAGGTGCTGGCGGGGAAACTGTTGCCGTGGGAGAAGACGAGGGTAGGGCGGTGCATGAAGATCTAAATACTGGCTTCCAGAGCGCGGCGACGGGCTTGAAGCTCACGGTAACGGCCCAAGGCAGACGGGTCGGCTTTGGAGGCTTCAATCGCCTCGGTCTCCTGCGCTTTGAGTTGCTCTATGAGGATGCGATTGACCAGGTTGCGCAGCTCCTGCAAGGTCTCGCGTTGGCTGTCAGCCGTGTCGTCCAGCGCGGGGCCAGACATGAGTTGCAGGGCCAGGGCTTGCGAGTGGTGCTCATGCAAACCTTCGCGCAGCGCGGCCCAGGACTGGGGGCCGTGCTCGTGCAATTGGCTCTCCAGCCAGGTGAGCAAGGGGCCGTGCGGGACCGGCAAGGCGCACAACAGGGCATGGTCATCGCTGGAGAGTTTGTCCCAGGCGACGCTGTTGCCGAGCAGCAATCGGACGGCATGGTCGGCCCGGCTGGCCGGGGCAGCGCGTCCGCTCAAACGCGGTTTGGCGGCAAAATTTGAAGGTGATTTAGGGCTGTAGCCCTCTGAATATTTGCGTGAGCCGCTACTATTTTTGTAGCTATTTTTAAAACCATCTGTGGACTTCCGAGCACTGTGGACAGGTGGAGGCGACCATAAATCGGTGAGTTCCCGGGCGGTGAGCTGCACCTGGTCGGCCAGCTCGCTCAGCAGCTGGATCTTAAGTGCGCCCTCGGGCAACAGGCTCCACAGCGGCTTGGCATTGCTGGCCATGTGGGCGCGACCTTCGGCGGTGTGCAGGTCGCAGCCTTCGCGGGCGGCATCCACCAGGAAGCGGCTCAGGGGCAAGGCCTCGCCCACGTAGCGAGCAAAAGCTTCTTTGCCGTGTTCGCGGATGAAGCTGTCGGGGTCATGCTCGGCGGGTAAGAACAGGAATTTGACGCTGCGCACGTCGCTGGCGTACGGCAGGGCACCGTCCAGCGCCTTGCGTGCCGCACGGCGACCGGCGGCGTCGCCATCAAAGCTGAAGACGACGGCGTCGGTAAAGCGAAACAGCTTTTGCACATGCTCAGGCGTGCAGGCGGTACCCAGGGTGGCCACCGCGTTGGGGAAACCAAGCTGGGCCAACGCCACCACGTCCATATAGCCTTCGGTGACGAGCACGTAGCCTTGTTCGCGCAGGGCACTTCTGGCCTCAAAGAGGCCATACAGCTCACGTCCTTTGCTGAAGACCGGGGTCTCGGGCGAGTTGAGGTATTTGGGTTTCTCATCGCCCAGCACGCGCCCGCCAAAGCCGATGCATTCGCCTTTGACGTTGCGGATTGGGAACATGATGCGGTCGCGAAAGCGGTCGTATCGCTTTTCTTCGCCACCGTCTTCGTCGGCATTGGTGATAACGAGACCGCTTTCCGCCAGCAGCGGGTCGTCGTAGTTGGGGAAGACGCTAGCCAGCGTGCGCCAGCCCTCGGGCGCGTAGCCCAGGCCAAACTGCTTGGCGACTTCGCCTGACAGGCCGCGACCCTTGAGGTACTCCACCGCATGGGGCGTGTTTTTGAGGTGCTTGCGCCAAGCTTCACCGGCTTTTTCCAGCACATCGGTGAGTGTGGCCTGTTTTTCGCGCTGCTCGGCGGCGCGGGCACGGTCTTGCGGGCTGGCGTCGTCCTCAGGCACCTGCATGCCGAACTGCTGGGCCAGGTCTTTGACGGCCTCAATGAAGGTCATGCCCGCGTGCTCCATCAAGAAGCTGATGGCGTTGCCGTTCTTGCCGCAGCCAAAGCAGTGGTAGAACTGTTTGGCCGGGCTGACCGAGAACGAGGGCGATTTCTCGCCGTGGAAGGGGCACAGACCCATGAAGTTGGCCCCACCCTTTTTGAGCTGCACGTAGCGGCCCACGATCTCCACCACGTCGGCTCGGGCGATCAGTTCTTGGATGAAGGTTTGGGGAATGGCCATGGGGGTGTGATTGTGACTTAGTCGGCTTGGAGTCTGCGCCGGACCCAGGCCGTGGCCGTACCGTCCGCTCAGTTTCTTAGCGCTCCTGAATCAGGATGTAGCCACGGTTTTCAACCCGGTCAAAAGTGCGCATGCCTTTGATCAGGGTTTCGGTCGGCATCCAGACCCAGCCCGCACTGGCGGGGTTCACGTCCAGCACCAGAAAAGAGTCGGACTGGGCGTCGTAGGCCCCCAAGGGCGAGATGTGACCACCACCGCGTTGGCCCACCGCTTCTCGCCGGTAGTTGACGATGACGTAGTCGCCGCCACGGTTGAGGTTGTCGACCAGATCAGCGCGAATCTGTGTTTCGGACATCGAGTCGTCCACCACCACGGCCCGGGTTACCAGGTCATGCGCCCTGAGCAACTCGTCAAATTGACGCAACTGATAGCCGCCGTCGCGGATCAGTTTGCCATTGATCGTGACTGGTTCCCCCAGGACTTGTGAGCGGGTCTTTTGTCCTTTGCCAATCACGTTGTCTTGCGTAAAACGGGGGACTGCCAATTCAACGCCGTGCGAGCTGAAGGTCAGGTCTTCGGGGCGCAAGCGACTGCGGTCACGGGGCAGGTTGGGGCTGCGGGTGCGCAAGGCATTGAGCACGATGGAGGCGCTGGTAGGGCCGCAAAAAGCGATGTTGGATTGCGCCTCAAATTGATTTGCCAGCGCTGGAAAATCAATTTTTGCAGTGGCTCTGGACAGCCGAGTTATGCCTTCATCCGAGCTGAACACAACCAAACTTTGGAGCGGTTTATTCTGAGCGCTGTCCTGTGCGTTGCTCTGCGCCAGTCCCTGCGTCAACCCTGATGCGCATAAGAAAAGGGTGAGGATGAAGCGTGTTGACCATGTCATGAAAATCTCCCGACGCAAAACTAAAGAGGCAGTTTATAGGCAAGCTCAACTATTCGCCCATCACGATGCCTTCACGGCGTGGGTCAGCGCCGCTCAGCCACATGGGCACACCCTGCACCTGCCCACGGCTGATGGCTTGCAAGCCGCTGGTCATATTGACTTCCCGAACCTCGTGGCCTCGTGCGTTGAGGGCATCGACGGTGGTTTTGGGGAAACGTTTTTCTTCCAACTGGGTCGGCCCGTTGAGAGAGCCGAAATTGGGCAAAC
>JAYVPU010000082.1:0-2357 GCA_043757205.1 Comamonadaceae bacterium
GCGCGCGGTCTCCAGCACGGCGGCGTCCACATCGGGGTGCGCCAGCACATTGCGCGCACTTTTGGGGCCGCTGCAGTCGCCGGTGTCGATGCACTGGCCGTTCACGTACACCCCGTCGGTATTGGTCATGCCCACACGCAAGCCGCTACTGCTCAGCAGGTGAGAGATCAAGCGCACGGTGGTGGTCTTGCCATTGGTGCCGGTGACCGCCACGACTGGGATGCGACCGTTGTCGTTAGCCCCAAACATGCTGTTGATGATGGCCTCCCCGACCGGGCGACCCTTGCCAAAGGAGGGCATCAGGTGCATGCGCAGGCCGGGGGCGGCGTTGACCTCCACCACGCCACCGCCTTGCTCTTCGAGCGGCTGCAAGATGCTGTCGCAGACCATATCCACACCGCAGATGTCCAGACCCACCATTTGGGCAGCGGCCACGGCACGCTCGGCCACGGCGGGGTGCACGTCGTCGGTCACGTCGGTGGCGGTGCCGCCGGTGGACAGGTTGGCGTTGTTGCGCAGGTTGACGCGTTGCCCCTTGGGCGGGATGGTGTCGGCGTTGAGGTTTTGCGACGCCAAGCAGGTCAGGGCGATGTCGTCAAAACGGATTTTGGTGAGCGAAGTGGCGTGACCCGTGCCGCGACGCGGGTCTTTGTTGACCGTCTCCACCAACTGGCGGATGGAGTGCACACCGTCGCCCACCACATTGGGTGGGTCGCGCCGTGCAGCGGCCACCAGCTTGTTGCCCACTACCAGCAAGCGAAAGTCGTTGCCCGGCAAGAAACGCTCGACCAGAATTTCATCGTCAAATTCAGCGGCTGCGGCGTAGGCGGCCATCAAGTGCTCACGCGAGTTGATGTTGACCGTGACGCCCTTGCCTTGGTTGCCGCTTTTGGGTTTGATGACGACCGGTAGGCCGATGTTGCAGGCCGCTGTCCAGGCCGCCTCGGGGCTGCGCACCTCGCAACCCAGAGGCACGGGTACGCCAGCGGCGTCCAGCAGTTTTTTGGTGAGTTCTTTGTCCTGGGCGATGTCCTCGGCAATGGTGCTGGTGACGTCCATCTCGGCGGCCTGAATGCGCCGCTGGCGGCTGCCCCAGCCAAACATGATGAGGCTGCCTTCGGTCAGGCGGCGGTAGGGGATGTTGCGCGCCAGCGCGGCGTCGGCAATCGATCCCGTGCTGGGGCCCAGGCGCACGTCTTCGTCGAGTTCGCGCAAATCCGCCAAGGCTTGAACCCAGTCAAAGGGCGTGTCGTTTTGGGCCGCTAGGCACAGAGTCTGCGCCACTTCCATGGCTTGGCGACCTACGGCTTCTTCGGAGTACTCCACCACCACTTGGTAAACACCGGCGTCCACGGTAGAGGAGGTGCGGCTGAAAGTGACGGGGCAGCCGGCCTGGGCTTGCAAGTCCAGCGCCACCACCTCAAGCACATGGGCCAGTGAAACCGTGTCATCGTGACCGGTGGGTTGCAGGGGCCGCAGATTGGGAAAACGGGCCCGCAAGCGCTCTTCAAAACCGCTGGACACGCCAATGGCGCACTCCTCGGGTGAGCAACTCACAATGGCTTCAATGGCGGTGTGGTGGCTCCACAAATTGGGGCCGCGCAAGGCGCGAAGGCGTGAAACGTCCATGGGGCTTGTTAGGTCGTGCCTAGTAGGTTTTGTATTGGGGAGTGGACTCGAAGGTGCGCAGACCTGCGCCCATCAGCTCGGGTGCGATGCCCAGCGCCCAGGCGGCGGCCACAGCGGCCATCACCATCTCGGGCTTGTCTGACTTGGCGGGTTTGAGTGAGCTTAAAGGGATGCGGGCGACCTCAATGGGGCCGTGGGCCAGCACGATGTGTTGGTCTTGCACAAAGGTGACACGCTCGCCCTGCGCGCGATGGGCGGACAGGACGGTGTTGGCCGGATCGAGTGCGAAATAAATGATGCTGCCGTCGCACAGGGCAGACATCTCCACCACACGCGGGTCAGCCGCGTTCAAGACTGCCGTGCCCTGCGGCAAGACGACATCAACTTGGGTGCGCACCACGTTGTAGAGTTTGTCGGCGTCGTCAATGTAGAAATCGATTAAAGGATGGTGGTCGCCCAGATCAGTCACTACGCCCACCAAGCATTTGTCATAGGCCAGACCTTCGCTCAGGATGGTGCGGCTGCTGTTCTCAAATACAGCCGCTTCGATTGAGCGGTTGATCAGCAAGCGTTGCCCAGCCGCCCAGTTGGCACTGTTCTTGGCTTCCACTTGGCGTGCACCGAGGAAAAAACCATCCTCGCAGGCCAAGCCCACGCGCTTGCCACTGATGTGCAGCAGCCAGGTCACCAGCCGTGCAATGCGGGTGGTGTGCTGCGTGCCGGTGATA
>JAYVPU010000083.1:0-2351 GCA_043757205.1 Comamonadaceae bacterium
AGGGTCTGTCTTCTTTGCTGATTGTGCAGCGGTCTTCTGGGTTGGTCGGATTGATGCCACTTATCGGGGCTGAAGGTGGTCTCTGATCCACTGTGCAAAAGTGGATTCATCCATCGCGCCTGCCGCAACAGCCATCACCGTCAACGTGGCGTCGGCTTGGCTCGCACGCAGACGAGACCCATTGATCGCCAAAAACAGACCAACAGCCAGAAATGCCGCGCGTTTATTACCGTCAATAAAGGCGTGGTTTTTTGCCAACCCTACGCCGTAAGAAGCAGCCAAGTCTGCAATATCTGGCTTCTCGTAAAGCGCAAGATTTACAGGACGTGCAAGGGCAGAATCCAGCAAACCCTCGTCCCGAAGTCCTGGCGCACCGCCATGTTCGGCCAAGCTTTCGTCATGCAACAGGAGCAAAACTTGCCGATTCACCCATTTCCAAGCGCTCATTTGGCCAACTGGTGGAAGGTGTCACGGAACTCACGCATGAATTCCCGACCTACCTTGAGTTGTTCCTCAAGTTCCGGGTCGTATGGTGTCAGCGTGATGCCGTTGGCCGCCTCGGTCAGAAAAACGGTATCACCCTTTTCTACCTTCAACCGTGCCAGCACCTCTTTGGGCAAAATGACGCCGACCGAATTGCCTATTTGGGTGAGTTTGAGTGCGGACATGGATGCCCCTAAAAAGTTATAACGTTTGTTATATTAACAAACCCCCTTTCTGATTTCAAGCGAAACATGTTCCAAGTCTCCAAACTCATGCCCCAAGGTCAAGGCCTCGCCTCGGTGCTGCTCAAACGCGCCGCCACGGTGGAGCTGGATTGGGATGTGCGCCAGAAAAGCCGCTTTGACGCGACTGACTCTCAAGGCCGCCAGCTCGCTGTGTTTTTGCCGCGTGGCATGGTGGTACGCGGGGGTGATGTGCTGGTAGCGCAAGACGGCTCGCTCATACGCGTGCTGGCGGCCCCGCAGGCCGTGCTGCGCATCACGGCTTGCACCGCGCATGGCAGCACGTTTGACCTGACCCGCGCGGCCTACCACTTGGGCAACCGGCATGTGCCCATCGAGATCAAGCCCGACCACCTCAAGATCGAGCCCGACCATGTGCTGACCGAGATGCTGCGCAACATGCACCTGATCGTCCATGCGGTGGACGAGGCTTTTGAGCCGGAGGCTGGCGCTTATGCGCAGGGTGGGCATGCGCAGGGTGCTCACGCCCATGCTGCGCATGACCCTGATCACGCACATCATGATCACCACCACTGATGCGCTCCACGATTCGCCCCAGGGCTGAAGCCCTCCAAGCACTGCCCGCCGCCAGCCTGCTCCAACTCATGTGGCTGGCCTCTCCGGCCTTGCCGGTGGGTGGTTTTTCCTACTCAGAAGGGCTTGAAATCGCCGTAGATAGAGCGTTAGCTGCTACAGAAAATGAAGCAAAAGACTGGCTGGTCGATCACCTGCACATGACGCTGGCGCGCTCTGACTTGGCCGTGCTGGCCAAAGCCGTCGGGGCTTGGAGGCGCGCTGACATGGCGCATGTCAGCGAACTCAACGATTGGGTTTTGCAAACCCGCGAGACCAGTGAACTGCGGCTGCAGACCGAGCAGATGGGGCGCTCCTTGCTGCAGTTGCTTAAGACCGTTCACCCTGAGCTTGTCGAAGGGGCCGCGCACCCATGGGCTTCGACAAGCTCAGCCCGAACGGATTCCCCCCCCACCTACCCCATCGCCTTTGCCCTGGCCGCTTCCAGCACCCAAGCCAGCGTGCGCGACTGTCTGCTGGCCTACGTCTTTGGCTGGGCCGAGAACATGACGCAAGCGGCTATCAAGGCCATCCCCTTGGGGCAAAGCGCGGGGCAACGCATCCTCTCGCGCCTGAGCGCCGACATCCCGGCGGCGGTCGATCACGCCATGTCGCTCATGGACAGCGAGCGACAGGCTTTTTCCCCCATGCTGGCCATCCTCTCGGCCCAGCATGAAACGCAATATTCAAGACTGTTCAGATCTTGATTCTTTTGATGGAGTACCCCATGTCCGCTCTGCACCACATCTCCCATCGCACCAAAAATCTCCCCCCGCTGCGCGTGGGCATCGGCGGGCCGGTCGGCTCCGGCAAGACCACCTTGCTGGAGATGCTGTGCAAGGCAATGCGCGACCGTTATGACCTGGTCGCCATCACCAACGACATCTACACCAAAGAGGATCAGCGGCTGCTCACCGTCAGCGGCGCCCTGGCGGCGGAGCGGATCATGGGCGTGGAAACCGGCGGCTGCCCGCACACGGCGATCCGGGAGGACGCATCGATCAACCTGGAAGCGATCGACCGGATGCTGGTGGAGTTTCCAGAAGCGGACAT
>JAYVPU010000084.1:0-2347 GCA_043757205.1 Comamonadaceae bacterium
ACTGGATCGCATTACACATCATTGTGAAATATTGGAAACGGGGAATGAATCTTACCGGTTTAAGCACCGCAAAAGTCGCGCTCAATTAAACCTTAGGAATCTCATCCCATTTAGTTGTGTAACTCGGACTTTTTTTCTCTTGCTTCATTTTCCAAGGGCGTTTAAATCCTTCAGAAGCTAGCTTAATAGATTCTTTGCCCATCCTGCGATTAATAGAGTGTCAATCGGCGCCCAAAACTTTCCACTAATCGGCGTCCAATTCTTTCCACTTTTCAGTTTGATTGAGCGCGACTTTTGCGGTGCTTAAACCGGTAAGATTCATTCCCCGTTTCCAATATTTCACAATGATGTGTAATGCGATCCAGTAGCGCCGTTGTCATCTTCGCATCGCCAAATACTTGCACCCATTCACCGAAGGTCAGGTTCGTGGTAATGATTAACGAAGTCTTCTCATAAAGGTGGCTGATGAGATGAAATAGCAAAGCACCACCAGATGCAGGGAATGGCAAATAACCCAGCTCATCAATGATTACAGAATCCACCAAGCACAACTGTTTCGCCAGATTGCCCACCTTTCACACTAAACTTCCCGCTTTAGCGGGTTAGTTTATTGGGGATGCCCTTTACGGGTACCCTGCGCTTTCTCACGCTCCAGTTGATTGACCAAATCTACTGCGTTGTAGAAACGCACACGTTTTCCTTGATGAATCGCAGCAACACCAATGGCTGTGGCCAAATGTGACTTACCTGTGCCAGTGCCGCCCACCAGAATCAGGTTATGCGCGGTTTCCATAAACGCTGCACTGGCTAACTGTTCAACCACCACCTGTGATAACGGCGTTTCGGCCCAGTCAATGCCCAATAGGTCACGATGAATCGGGAAGCGTGCCGCCTTGAGCTGATGGCGCAGGCTTTTGAGTTTACGGTCTGTTTGTTCCGCCTCCAGCAAACGCGCCATCCAAGCTTCCGGACGATGTGCCTGCTTGGGTTTCTCTGCCTGCAATTCACTCCATGCGGTGGCCATACCGTAAAGTTTGAGAGTCTTTAAGCTAGTCGCATAATCAATGAACATTGCCTGCTCCTAGCAAGTAGTCATAACGGTGGCAATTGGCGATGGGCTCCATCGTAAGTGCAATCCCATCTGGGATATTAATTGACGTAGCTGGCAGGTGCGGAGAGATCAGCCTACGCAATTCATTCATGACGACCGGCGCGTTGACGACACCACCTTCCAGCGTCAGCTCGCAAGCCACCGTCAGCGCATCCAGGCCTGTTTCGCCTGCCAGCATGAGTAACTCCACAAATGCACGGTCACCTTTGGGTTGCTTCAGAATACGGTCACGTACCATGATGATGGGTCGTGGCAAATCCCATGTCACAAAGGGGGCGCCATCTCTGATGGCGCCGGGTTTCTTATCCAGTATGGGCAGGTAATGCCACGGATCGCAGACGAGATGATCTCGACCAAATACTCTGAGGTGCGCAGCAATGACTTCACCATTAGCTACGACACGCACTTGGTCTGCCGTCATGCGTACGGAAACTGCCTGACCGGCATAGCCTGCGGGGACGCTATAGCGATTGCGATCTGCATTGACCAAGCAGGTGGAGGATACGCGCAGCATATGCTCTACATAGCCATCAAAGTGTGCAGTGATAGGACGTAAGTTTGGCTGCTCGTCAGCAAAGCATTCAGCGATGCTACGTTGGCGTTGTGTCGGATGTTTACGCTGCGCCAATTCTTTGCAGCGCGTTGCAAGCCATGCGTTTAAATCAGTAAATGAGGCAAAGCGCGCTAATGGCGTAAAGAGCCATTCACGGATATTGCCCACCTGATTCTCCACTTGGCCGATCGAACAGCCAGAGGCTGGCGTACAGGCGACGGGTTCAAACAAATAATGATTAGCCATGGTTAAGAAGCGACGGTTAAATTGACGCTCTTTACCTGAGTAAACGGTATCCACTACGGCCTTGAGGTTGTCGTAGATCAAGCGTGCAGGTACGCCACCAAAGAAGGCGAATGCGCGTACATGAGCATCCAACACCATTTCCTGTATTTCTCTGGGATAAGCCACGACAAACATTTGACGGCTATAAGCCATGCGGAAGTGCGCAACCTTGATCTTTTGCAATACACCACCAAGTTCGACTTCTTCTTGGCTCCAGTCAAACTGGCAGGCGTCGCCTGGCAGAAATTGCAGGGGTACGAATGCGTCACTTAATTTTGGACTTTGGTTCTTGGATTTCCAACGACGCACAAAACGTCGTACGCTGTCAGGGGCGCCACTGTAACCGATAGCTTGTAGCCCTTCAAAAAGCCGTTGCCCACTGCGGCGGCGTGATTTTG
>JAYVPU010000085.1:0-8998 GCA_043757205.1 Comamonadaceae bacterium
GAGTCTCAGACTATCTGCCGCCTGACGGAATGGAGCCGAGCTCCACCGCTCATCGACACCCTGTGCAATATCCTCCACCCAGCGCCCCAAGCCTTGCATGCTCTCGTGAGACAAGCGCAAAAAGGATTCGCTGGCTGATTTTTGCTCTGCCAACCAATGATTCAACAACTGTTCCATGGCCCAAGCAGCCTCGCCAAACTCGTTGAGGCTCACCATGCGTGAGCTGCCTTTGAGCGTGTGAAAGGCACGCCGTAGCGAAGTTAGATGCTCTACATTCTGGGGCTCAGCCACGAGTATCTTGATCGCCTCCATGGCATTGCCAACGACTTCGCGAACCTCTTCCAAAAAGATGTCCCGCAACTCGGCGTCATCGTCTTCCTGGTTCTCATTTGTTGCGAGCGACGCCGTGGCCTGGCTGGCAACAACAGGCAATTCAGGTGGGGATGCACCGTTAACCAGGGCAGGTTGAAAAGTCACAGCGGCAGGACTCTCAGCGCTCGGCTGTTGCTCGACCTTGGCCCGCTCAAGCACAACGCCACCCTCTTTTTTACGCCCCATAAGGGACGTGAACTCACCCAACGCCTCGTCGTACACAAACATTTTTTTGGCAAGCACGCGCTGATAACTCAACATGTCAACCAAAAACCCCAAGGCGCCCAAACTATTGCCTAGCTTCTCAAACAACTCCGCTTGTGTGGCTAGATCGGCATCTGCCCTAGCGGGCATAAATTTCTCAACGCTGTCGCGCATACGAAGAGTCGCCAGGGCAGCCTGGTCGAGGCCAAGCACCGAGAAAACACCGCGCATTTGCGCAAATTTTCCGGGCACATCTTTCAAAGGCTCTTTATTTTTCGGATCTCTGAAAAACAGATCTAAAGAATTTTCGACTTCCGTTAACGTGTTGCGCAACTCATTGACCACACTCCCCATGGTCTGGCGGTCACTGACCCGACGGTAGATCTCCTCCATCCAGCCATCCAAGGGCTCGGAGGATCCGCCTGTAACAACATAGTCCAAGCGCTGTGCCAACCTCAAACTGCGCTCGGCCATGTGCGAATCGGTGGGGTCTATGTCTTCATACGCAGCGTCCAGGTACAAAATGGCAGTGGCAACCTCCATCCCAACTGGCGTGGAAGGCGGCTGACCAGAACGCACCGTTTGCTCTACCGCTTTAACCAAGGCTTTCGCAATTTCTTTGTTCTCCGGGTGTAGCTTCAAAATGGCATCGCTAACCGCGTTGAACTGCTCCGCCACGACTTTCAACCGATTGGTATCCCCGCCAGAAAGTGCAGCCCAGGTTTCCGTGGCGGTGGCAATGCGTTTTCGCAATTGAACCAGAAGCGCCGGGTCAAATCGACCAAATTGGGCGGCTTCGTAGTTCACCATTTCCGTTTTTGTGAGCCCATAGGCCTCTCGGCACGCCTTCAAAACCAGGGCTTCATCTGCTTTCGTCGGCACGGCTTGGCCACAGAAGAAAAGCAAATCTTGCACCAGGCGTACGGACAGATCCTGATTGTCTTTGGCCAACGTGGCGTACTGCAACAGCACACGAGACGCCGTGCGTTTGGCATAAACATCAATGGGACAAAGCTTATGGGCCAGTGCATCAAAGAAGGCAGCACAAATTTGCCAGAACGCTTTAGGTTCAAGAGCTTGCTGACCTGCCGCCAGAGACAGACTGATGTCTCTCAAGGCCTTAGCCGACGCCACATTGCCCGTCTTCACGATGTTGAGCATCGACGAATCCAGCTTGCTGCGAATCGGCGTGCCATAGGGCATGGGCTCTGTTGTCGCCGACAGCTTGAGATCAACCCAGCGCCACACTACTGTCTCTAGATCTGCTGGATGTATGCGCTCCTCACCGAGGAGTTTGAGAATTTCTCTGTACTGCGGAAACAGGGCCACCGCAGAGGTCGATTTCCCTCGCAGAACACCGTCCAAGTACTGAGTCAGCGCAAAACTGGCGCGCTCAACCATCGCGACCGCGACTTCACTGCAAAACTCGGGTTGCTGAACAAACTTTTGCGCCAAGCTTTCCATGGCCCGAAGCACTTTAGCGGGCCCACTTTGCCCCGCCATTTCCAACGCACCCACGGCCTGATGAAGTTGCTGCCGTGCAATACGCAACTGCCCTGTATCCAGCGACTCCAGACCCGTGCCACGCGCCTTGTCGGCATCACGAACAAAGCGTCTAATGGCTTTAGTAGCGCCCTCCAGCGACTTACGCAGCTCATCTAGCACCCAGGCCAAAGGGCCAAGATCGCCGTCTACAGATTCACTGTCGTTACTTGAGTCTGAATGGGCTTGCATGAATGCTGGCGCTCCTTGTTAGAGGCTGTTCTCGGGCTTGCAGAATCAAGCGATCCTGAAACGTGCGACGGACTGACGCAACTCTTCCGCCATAACGGAGAGTTCTCGCACCTGGGTGGCGGTTGCGCGTGTACCTTCACCTGTTTGCTCCGTCACCGCGAAGATGTGCTGAATATTGCCAGCCACCACGTTGGCCAATTTGGCCTCGCTGGACGCAGAATTGGAAATTTTCTCGATCAGCTCCGCAAGATGCCTGGACACCTGGTCAATTTCTGTCAACGCCGTACCGGCATTGTCAGACAAGCGAGCGCCCTCAACCACCCCCTGGGTTGAGCGCTCCATTGCCGCAACGGCGTCTTGCGTATCGGTCTGAATCGCTTTCACCAAAGCAGCGATTTGGTTCGTTGCATCGGCTGAACGCTCAGCCAGACGCTGCACCTCTTCCGCCACAACGGAGAACCCGCGGCCCGCCTCGCCCGCAGAAGCCGCTTGAATGGCAGCATTCAGCGCCAACACGTTGGTCTGCTCGGTAATGTCTGAAATCAGTTCCGTGATTTCTCCAATCTCTTGGGAGGACTCACCCAGACGCTTAATCCGCTTGGAGGTATCCTGAATCTGGTCACGAATCGCGTTCATACCGCCAATCGTGTTTTGCACCGCTTTAAGTCCCGTCTCCGCCGCCATCAGCGATTGGCGCGCCACCGTGGCGGACTCCTGCGCTTGAAGCGAAACCTCGTTGATTCGAGTCGCCATGTCCACAACGGATCGGCCCGTTTCCCCAATTTCATGAAGCTGCTCGTTGGAAGCCGCCAGCAGTTCCGTCGACGTCTGATCGACCTCAGAGGTGGTTTGCGCGACTCGGGCCGCCGTGGCTTGCACGTTGCCGACCAAGATGCGCAGCTCTTCCACCGTGTAGTTCACCGAATCCGCAATCGCACCCGTGATGTCTTCGGTCACGGTGGCTTCTTGGGTCAAGTCACCCTCAGCCACCGTTTGCAATTCATTCATCAAACGCAAGATGGCAGCCTGATTGGCCTCATTCACGCGCTTGGCCTCTTTCTCTTGAAGCTCAGCCTCTTGGCGCTGCGCTTCAGCAATCACTTGGCGTTTGCGGCTATCTTGCAACTGCACATAGGCCAACCCTGCCGCGCATAACAGCGAAAAAACAGCCGCTGAAATCAAGGACAACAATGCCAGCGCACTCAAACCTGTATTGGCTGCCAATTCGGCTTGCAATGCTTCCAGGTCTTTGCGAATCGGTTCACTGTCGGCAATCACGGTCAGTTGAGCCTCACGCGCAGCCACAAGCCCCTGCAACTTACTCAGCACAGCACCAGCCTGAACGCGGGTTGGCTCGTACAGCTTTAACAACGTCTCGATTTGTTCGCGGATTTGCGGGTCTTTTGCTGCACTCAAACGAAGCTCAGGACTGCCGTTTTGCAAACCCTGTGCGATCTCCTTGAATGAGTTGAGGTCTTTGCCCAACAGAAAAACAGCCTCTGGGCTCACCCCTTCAGCGGTCAAAAATTCATTGGAAGACTTACCAATACGCTGAGTCAACATCACCAACTGACCTGCAGCTGAAATCTCAGCGGAGGGCGCGTTTTGTTGAAGCTTGAGCGACGCAATCGTTTCTGCAACTTCCAGCAAGTCTGAGGACTGCCGATTAATCAGACGCAA
This sequence comes from Comamonadaceae bacterium, assembly GCA_043757205.1. Classification (GTDB taxonomy): domain Bacteria; phylum Pseudomonadota; class Gammaproteobacteria; order Burkholderiales; family Burkholderiaceae_C; genus CANCDA01. The sequence continues at coordinate 3,991 of JAYVPU010000085.1, forward strand.
AGCCTCCCCCACCTGCGTCAACACTTCTTTTTGAGCCAAGATGACCGCCGCGCTCTTCTCAGCGCGCTGCGTCAAAGGCAAGACCTTGTCCAACTGCGGCTGCAAGTCATCCGACAAAGGCTCCAATCGCATCAGGTCATCACCATCCTTGAGTGCGCGCAAGTTCTTTGCCAACACATTGGAGCTCTCCGCCACCTCTGGGAAGGCCTGGGGCACACCCACCAAGGCCTGAGACACAGATTTGGCCAGCCGTTGTGATTGCATCAATGACTGCCCCATGGCACCCACCTGCTGGGCAACTTTGTCTGCCGAATTCAAACCCGTCACCGCCACTGCGGCCAACACGATCAGCGAAACACCCAAGAAAATCGCCAGTAAGCGCTGGTGCTGAACCACCGTTCGACGACCAAGAGCCGGTACAAAGATCAAGTCACTTTGGTCCACAGGGGCTTCTTCTGCCTGCGGTGTCACTGGTGTTTTGGGCGCAACCGCGAACAAGGCGGCTTCTGAAATCACAGAGTCAGCAAGCATCGAATCAACCGCCTCGCCTGGCATCGCAAGGCTAAAGCGAGAATCCTGCTCGGACTCAGGCACCTTCTTGGCAAACAGACTCTTCAATTTATCGACAACGGACATGATGAGACCTTACGTTAAAACTTAAGCACTGACACTCAAAAACTCTGGCATCTTTGACAAGGACTGGAGGTTGACTTCTTGCCAATACGCTCCCTGAACGTCGACATAGCGATTGCCAAAACAAGCCAGCGCGCCAACGGGCGGTGGCTCCGAACTGGAAAAAGCATTCAGCTGCCTCAAGCCAGCCAACTCGTCCACCAATAGAGCACAATTAATTTCCAGGGCAGCGTTCAAAGTGACGACGCGGGCTTGCGCCAGTGACTGATCCGACCGTGCAGACATGTGCCCGCCCTTGATGAATGCAGCAAAATCAACCAAGCCAAACAAACCACCCTGCAAATTACCGACGCCCAGAAACCAAGGCTGCGCATAAGGCACACCCTGAACATGAGGCACTGGAAAGATTTGACCCGACTGCGCAAGCGGCAGCAAATAGTTGACGCCCCCCGCCCGAACGGCCAACCAAGAGATGGTCAAGCCTTCTGCCTTGGCCGCTTGCAAACGGCTGGCCAGCCGTGTTTGCAGCTCCCGAAGTGCTTCGCGATTTGCCATGGGTGAGAATTAACCCAAGGCCTTGATTTTCCCCAGCAGCTCGTCCACATTGACCGGCTTGGTCACGTAGTCACGCGCGCCCTGTCGCATACCCCATACGCGGTCGGTTTCAAGGCTTTTGCTGGTGCACAAAATGATGGGGATCTGAGCGTACTCTGGCGTCCTGCTGATGGAGCGCGTGAGTTGGTAGCCATTTTGGCCGGGCATCACGACATCCATGAGGATCAGATCAGGCAACTCTTCCGTCAACCGTTTAAAGGCCTCCTCCGCCCCTTCAGCTGTTCTGACAGTCATCCCGTTTTTCTGGAGAAAGTCTGTCAAAAACATCAACTCCGTTTTAGAGTCATCTACGATTAAAACTTTATGGATGGGCATCAATGAGCTCCTTGCATGTGTGACCCCAACTGTTTCACTACACGCAACAGTTGGTCTTTAGAGAACGGTTTCGTCAGATAATCCTGCGCACCCACCATGCGGCCTCGGGCCTTGTCAAATACGCCATCTTTTGACGACAGCATGACAACCGGAACATCAGCAAACAGCGGGTTGCGCTTGATGATGGCACAGGTCTGATACCCATCCAAGCGGGGCATCAAAATGTCGCAAAAAATTAAATGGGGCAGGTAATCCCCAACTTTGGCCATGGCGTCAAAACCATCTTCGGCCAGCATGACGTCATACCCACCCTGCTTAAGGAAAATCTCCGCGCTGCGCCTGATGGTATTGCTGTCATCAATCACAAGAACTTTGATGGTGGAAGCTGGATTGTTCACGGAACGTTGCTCCTGTTCAGGCGCTGACAAAGTGAATGATGAACATATTGCGTCTGCTCAAACCAGATCAGATCTGAACCATCTCGAAATCTTCCTTACGGGCACCACACTCGGGACACGTCCAGTTCATCGGCACATCGGTCCACAAGGTACCCGCCGCGATACCGGAGTCAATGTCTCCGGTCGCCTCGTCATAAATCCAGCCACAAATCAGGCACATCCAGGTTTTAGTATCGCTCACAGCTTATAGGGCTCTCGAATAGAATTGACTTATTGTATCGAGGCAGCACGGCTTTTTAGGGCCGCATACCAAGACTTACGACATTCTGCCTGATGGCAGCCACAGGCCCGCCCATGCAAACCCTTGCCCCCACTGATTCCGAGAGCGACTCAGCCCCACCGTCTTGCGTTTTGGTGTTCAACGCCAACGACCCCAGCGGTGCCGGGGGCCTGTCCGGCGACATCAGCGCCATCGCCTCGGTCGGCGCGCACGCGCTGCCCGTCATCACGGGCACCTACATCCGCGACACGGCCCAGATCTTTGAGCACTTTGCCTTCGATGAAGAGGTGGTTGCCGAGCAGGCCCGCACCCTGCTGGAAGATGTTTCCGTGCAGCTCATCAAGGTCGGTTTTTGCGGCACGCCCGAGAACCTAAGCGCCATTGCCGAGATCGCCTCCGACTACGCCGACGTCCCCCTGATCGCCTACATGCCCGATCTATCCTGGTGGAATGAAGTTCAGATTGATCTCTACCTCGACGCCTTTCGTGAACTGGTTTTGCCCCAAGCCACGGTGTTGGTTGGAAACCACAGTACCTTGTCACGTTGGTTGTTACCCGACTGGAACGCTGACCGCAAGCCCAACGCCCGCGACATTGCCCGAGCCGCTGGCGAGTTGGGCGTGGCCTACACCCTGGTCACCGGCATGGCAACATCCGACACGTTCATAGAAAACGTGCTCACCACGCCCGAGTCGGTGCTGTGCACCGAAAAATTGGAGCGCATCGAAGCCTCTTTTGCCGGTGCGGGCGACACCCTCAGTGCCACATTCGCCGCCCTGCTCGCCACCGGCTGTGACCTGAGCGAAGCTTTCGCCGAAGCCGTCCACTACCTGGACCATTGCCTGGAGGCTGGCTTCAACCCCGGCATGGGCCATGTCGTACCCGACCGCCTCTTCTGGGCCCAAGGCGATGATGACGACAACACCCCTGGCGACGATGACACCAGCCCCCTATCCGGCTTTGACCTCCCCCCGCATGACACAAAACACTGATTCCCACACTGACCTCAACCACGCCCTGTTCGCGCGCGCCCGCCAAGTCATCCCCGGCGGCGTCAACTCCCCGGTTCGCGCCTTCAAAGCCGTGGGCGGCACACCACGCTTTATCAAACGCGCCCAAGGTGCTTACTTTTGGGACGCCAACGGCCAGCGCTACATCGACTACATCGGCTCCTGGGGCCCGATGATCCTGGGCCACGGCCATCCGGCAGTTGTTGACGCAGTGCAGCGCGCCGTGCTGGACGGCTTCTCCTTCGGTGCACCCACCGAGCGCGAGGTTGAACTGGCCGAAGAAATCCTGAGCTTCATGCCCTCCATGGACATGGTGCGCTTGGTCAGCTCAGGCACCGAGGCCTGCATGAGCGCCCTGCGCCTGGCGCGCGGTGCCACGGGCCGCAGCAAGATCATCAAGTTTGAAGGCTGCTACCACGGCCATGCGGATGCGCTCTTGGTCAAGGCCGGCTCCGGCCTGGCCACCTTTGGCCACCCCACCAGCGCAGGCGTGCCCCCCGAGGTGGTGCAGCACACCCTGGTGCTGGAGTACAACAATATCCAGCAGCTTGAAGAAGCCTTCGCCCTGCACGGCAGCGAGACCGCTTGCCTGATGATCGAGCCGATTGCAGGCAATATGAACTTCGTGCGCGCCTCCGTGCCCTTCATGCAGCGCTGCCGCGAACTGTGCAGCCAGTACGGCGCGCTCTTGGTGTTTGACGAAGTGATGACGGGCTTCCGCGTGGCCCTGGGCAGCGCCCAAAGCCTGTATGCCCAGGCCATTCCCGGCTTCAAGCCCGACCTGACCGTGCTGGGCAAGGTCATTGGCGGCGGCATGCCGCTAGCGGCGTTTGGCGGTCCGCGCGCCCTCATGGAGCTGATGGCCCCGCTCGGTCCGGTCTATCAGGCGGGTACGCTCTCGGGCAACCCGGTGGCCACCGCCTGCGGGTTGGCCACCCTGCGCGAAATCAAACAACCCGGCTTCTTTGACGCCCTCTCTCGCAAGACGCAAACCCTGGTCGATGGCCTTGAAGCCGCCGCATCAGCCGCAGGCGTGCCCTTCAGCGCCGACTGCCAAGGCGGCATGTTTGGCTTCTTCCTGATGCCCGAGTTACCGCAAAATTACGCCACCGTCATGAAGACGGACAACGCCCAATTCAACACCCTGTTCCACGGCCTGATGGACCGCGGCGTGTACATCGCCCCAGCGCTGTACGAGGCGGGGTTTGTGAGTGCGGCGCACTCAGAGGTGGACATCGAGGCCACGGTAGCGGCAGCGCAGCAGGTGTTCAAAGGCTTGTGCGCTTCTTGATCCTCTCTTTGCTCTGAGGTTTCACGCCACCATTTCGCGCAAAGCGGCGCGGCGCGGCGCGGCTCGCATTCTCCGGCTCACGCTCGCGGGCCGACTCTGTAGTGAGTTACTGATTTACCATCAATGCCGTTTGTTGCGCATTGGCTCTATGGCAACCGCGAATGGAGCCTGCGCCTGCAAGCCCCACCACCCACCTTGTTATGAATTTGGCTTGCTCACGACGTTCAAATGCGACCCCGCCTGTCAAGAGCGCAGCAAAAGAAGGTCTTCACGAGGGAGACCCAATTTTTCAAATCAGCTTGGTTGAAGTCTAGAATCGACCGAAACAGAGGCAAGCCGATTACAGGAGGCATACATGACAAGTTATCACGCAGCGGCCAGAATACCCTACGGATTCTGCTGCGTACATCTTCATCTGTTAGGGGCTCACTTTGGACTGGCTGACGCAAAAATTTGAGTTGTCGCG
>JAYVPU010000086.1:0-8981 GCA_043757205.1 Comamonadaceae bacterium
ACCAAGGCCGCCATCAAGCTGCATGCCCTGCTGGACTTGAGAGGCAATATCCCCAGTTTCATTCACATCACCGACGGCAAGACGCACGAGGTCAATGTGCTGGACGATCTGGTGCTGGAGCTTCCGCAAGGCCGCTGTCTCGATCAAGACGGGGTCCGCTGGGCGGCTAAAGTTCGTCAAGATTGAGGGGCCTTATGTTCTGGCGTCGCTGGGCTAAACCATGTCGATATGAGCTTTGCGTCGAAAGAGTTGACGAGCGCTATCATGTACGCCATGTGTAACTCGGCCTGATTTCGCCCTACACATGTCGGCCATCTGGGTCACTCTTCTGGAATTCCAGCCAGTTCAACCCCTAAGGAGAGATTGTCATGACAGCATTGGAAACCCAATTGATTCAACGCCTCAAGGTGCTGCCACCTGAGCGCGTGGCTGAGGTGGTGGACTTTGTGGAGTTTTTGGCATCCCGTGTGCAGCGTGCGGCGGCCACGCAACGCCTGAGCGACTCCATGACGCGGCTTGATGCGTTGAACCTTCCCGCACTGTCAGAAGATGAGGTTGAAGATGAGGTGCAAGCCACGCGACGCGCGCGCCACACGACCAGCCCCACCAAGCCCTAGACACTGACGCCATGCGCATCGTCGTTGATACCAACTTGCTGGTTTCAGGGGTTATTTCAGCAGGGCTTCCCCGTGAACTGCTGAATGCGGCCAAGGCCGGGGAGTTTGAGTTGTGCACGAGTGAGGTGCTGTTGGGCCGAGTTATTGGATGTGCTCGGGCGCGACAAGTTTGCATCTCGACTGGCGCAAGCAGGGTTGACATCCCAGGACATCGTTGATGACTTGCGCTACTTGGCCCTTGTCGTCTCGCCTGCATCGGTGCCACGCGTGGTGCTCACAGATCCGGATGACGACCATGTACTGGCCGCAGCGCTCACTGGTGCGGCCGATCTGATTGCCTCCGGCGACAAACGCGACTTGCTGCCACTGGGCAGTTATGAGAGCATGCCCATCGTCACCGCCGCCAACGCCTTGCAGCGGGTGCTGGCATCGCTAGGCTAGGCCTTTGGATGCACGTCGGCCCTGCGGTGCGGACGCTAAAGTGCAAGCAGTGTGAGGCTCATTGAATTGAGACTAAATAAAGACTATATTAAGTCCATGTCTTACACCACCCACATCAAACCCATCTCCTTCCTCAAGGCCAACTCTGCGCAGGTGCTGCGCGATTTGGCTGAAAATCAAACGCCGTTGGTGATCACCCAAAATGGTGCGGCTGCGGCGGTATTGCAAGACGTGCGCTCATTCGAGAAAAATCAGGAGACTATGGCTTTGCTCAAGATGCTGGCTCTGGGCAATGTGCAGATTGAAAAAGGCCGTGTCTCTACCGCAGCACAAGCGTTTGACAAAGTGCGCGCCAACCGCCCCAAAACCAGCGCCAAGGCTGCCGCATGAAGCAGCACACAGTGCTGCTGACGGACGACGCGCAAGCTGATTTACAAGACCTGTACGACTACATCGCCGAGCACGACGCCCCCGCCAAAGCGGATGCCGTACTCAACAAACTTGAAGCCTTGGTCGCATCCCTCAGCAACTTCCCCGAGCGGGGTGCTGTGACCAAAGAATTGCGCGATTTAGGCATCCGCGACTACCGCGAGGTGTACTTCAAACCCTACCGCGTGATCTACCGGGTGATGGGTGGCAAGGTGTTTGTGTACTTGATTGTGGATGGGCGCAGAGACATGCAGACGCTGTTGACCCAAAGGTTGGTTCGGGCGTAGAAGGTTTTGAAATGATGAATTGCGAAGCAGATCACCTTTAGCAAACGCAGCTGCTTGCGTTTCAGCCGCCCGCCAAATCGTGCGCCAACTTGTCCGTGAGTTGGTTCACGAGTTTCGATTTGGCGCGTGAGATGTGCTGTTCCGTCAGAAGCACCGCTTGAGCCGCGTCGCCTTGGCTTATCGCGTCGGCAATCGCTTGGTGCTCGTCCCAAATGGCTGTGCGTTGGCTAGACCCGCGATGAACTGCACCCATGACGCGCCGTAGATGAACCCAGTAGCGGCTGGCATTCTCCGCAATCAGCGGGTTGCCCGAGGCCACGTAAACAGCGGAGTGGAAGGCAATATCAGCGTCGATGATGCGCTTGAGCTCACCGCTGTTCGAGGACAAGCGCCCCTGTTCGATCAGTGCCGGATCAATGGTGGCGCGCGCCTGTGCCGCCAAGCGTGCGGCCAGTGCATCGAGTGCACCCCGAACCTCGTAGAGATGGCCAACCCACTGCGGGTCCAACGGCGTGACCTGCACCCCTCGGCCAGGCGCGTCCTCGATGAGGCCATCTTTCTTCAGCAGACGCAGCGCCTGCAATACCGGGGAGCGCGACACATGCAACTGCACCGCAATCTCCTCTTGCGTGATGCGTTCACCTGGCGCCAGTGAGCCATCGGTGATGGCATCGACCAGCACGTTGTAAACCGTCTCGACAAAGTCGCTACGGGTGGGCATATTTTCAAGTTTCAAACGCATGGACACATTCTTTTTTTGTGCTGGCTTATGCTGGCTTGAGGCTGGCCATAGCGCTCACTCAGTTGAACATGTCAGGCTGGGAGAGTGCCAGGTGTTCATAGATGGTCTGGAAATGCAACCAGCCGATGTACTCCGATCCCACATGTTTTTGGCTGTAGCGCGAACGCTCCGGGGTCACCAAGACAGGTTTGTGGCCTGTGGCCTCGACCAGCAATTGTTGGCGGCAGCAACGCTCCAGCGCGATGAACCAAAAGGCCGCGGCCTCGATGCTGTGGCGGCTGGCAGTGAGAAGGCCGTGGTTCTGGTGGATGGCCGCCTTCACGCCCTTGAACCAGTCGCAAACGGCCATGCCTGCGCTCTCTTCAACCGCCACCTGGCCCGCTTCGTCTTTGATGACGACGTGGTCTTCGAAGAAGGCTGCGGCATCTTGCGAAATGGGCTCCAGTGGGCGCCCCAGCGCAGCAAAGGCGGTGCCGTAAATCGTGTGGGCATGGCACATCGCAACAATGTCCGGGTGCGCCTCATGCACGGCCGCATGCAGCACGAATCCAGCGCGGTTGATGGCATGGCTGCCTTGGACGACGCGGCCCTTGTGGTCGGCCAGGATGAGGTTGGACACTTTGACCTGGGCGAAGTGCACACACATCGGGTTGGTCCAGTACAACTCGGGGTGCTCTGGATCGCGCACGGTCAGGTGACCCGCAAACCCATAGTCGAAGCCTTCCAGCGCAAAGGCGCGGCATGCGGCAACCAGCCGCTGCTTGCGGTGCAGGCGTTCTGCCTCGAAGTTGCTGAATTCAGGTATTTCGGGGTAGATCAGGCCCGTTTGGGTGGGTTGGTAGATCGAGATGTTTTTGACTTTGTCGAGCATGGGGTTCTCCAGAGGGATGGGGGATGGGTGTTTTAGAGGTCAATCACGAGGATCTGGCTGCGAGCCCGCGAAACACAGAGCGTGAGGCAGCGCGTCTTTTCTTCGTCGCTGAGGATGTAGTCGTTATGCTCCACCTCACCTTCAAGGTAATCGACCTTGCAGGAGCCACACAGTCCCGACAGGCAGGACGTAGGCACGCGGTGGCCGGCGAGTTCGATGGCCCGCACGATGCTTTGATCGGGCAATACTGGCACGGTGATGCCCGTGCGGGCCAGCCGCACTTCAAAGCTCGCATCCGGGGTGGCTTTGGGTGCGACGTCAGGTGGCTTGAAGTGTTCGCTGTGCACGCTGCCAGGCACCCAGTGGGCGCTGGCCTCGGCGCAGGCTTTCATGAAACCGCCGGGGCCGCAGTAGTACAGGTGTGCGCCAGCCGGTTGTTGCTGCAGCAGGTTGGTGATGTTCAGTCCCTGACCCGGCACGCCGTTGTCGAAATGGGAGTGCAACCTATCTTGCGGCACCAAAGCCCGCAGCTCAGCGTTAAAGGCGGCGTTACGCGGACTGCGCGCACAGTAGTGCAGTTCGAACGATTCCCTCTGGGCGGTCAGCGTGTGTGCCATGGCCTTGATCGGCGTGATGCCTATGCCCCCGGCCAGCAGCACCGTGTGCGCGGCACCCGGCACCATGGCAAAAGCGTTGCGCGGTGCACCCACCGTCAGCAGCTCACCGACGCGCACGCTGTCGTGCATGGTCCTTGATCCGCCCTGTCCGTTGACTTCGCGCAGCACACCCAGCGTCCAGACGCTGCGGTCGGCTGGGTCGCCGGACAGTGAGTAAGACCGGACCAGACCATCGGGCAGGTGCACATCGACGTGGGCACCGGCTGTCGCTGGCGGCAGCTCGGCTCCATCCGGGTCGATTAGCTCAAAAGCGTGAATGCCTTCGGCCTGCAAACGGATGGCCTGCACCCGTAGCCTTAGCAGGGGTGAATTCACTGCTTCGGGCTGGGTGACAGCCTGCGGCAGTGGGGCATTCATGCGTTTCTCCGGGCCAGCACGTCTTGCTGGAGTTCTTCGAGCTTGGCCTTCACGAAGCTCTCGCGCTCGATGCCCTTCAAGCCGTCGGATTCGGTCAAGATAGTCACGACTTGGCGCGCCAGGTGGCGGCGTAGGGTGACTTCTTCTTCCTTGGTCCGGCCCACGGGCAAGTCGAACACATTGCCAGAGCAGTAGCTGTTGGGTTCGCCGCCGCAGTCGCGCAGCCAGGCCGCGAACTGTTCTGGACTGGCCTTGGGGTTGGTGCCGCGCACGGCGTCGCGCAGCAACTTGCGGAACATGTAGAGGCCGGCGTCAAACTTGGTCGGGTTCTCCAGCGCGTGGATGGCGATGGGGCGCTGGCTGATCATGGCCTCGTAGTCGCCGGGTGCGTACTGGCAGTCTTTGTAGTTGGGGCGTGCGCGGTGGTCGCTGGGTATGGGGGGCAGGTCGTCCAGCTTGTACTCTCCAAAACGCTCCGGTCGGCGCAGGGCCACCTGGCCTTCGAGAAAGTCAATGGTTTCGTAGCCCACCAGGCTCTTGTCACCCACACCCCGGGTGTCGATGCCGGGGCCCATCACACGCCAGCCCATCATCTTGGTATTGACATCGTCCACAGGCACAGTCCAACGGATCATGTGGAAGCGGCCGAAAAGCTTCTTTTGGTGGCCAGCTTCCGAGGTGTAGGCGTGCAGGCTCAGGTTAGGCAGCACCTGGTGCTGGACGCGGATGTACATGTGGTTATCGTCAGAGCGGCGTGCGCCCGAGCAGGCCAAGCCGCGGCCACCATGGATAGGCAAGAACACCATGTCGGGTGGCACCTCCATCGACGCTGCCCCCACTTCGTCGAAGGTGGTGCCTTGGTAGTGTTCGCCGGTGACTTGGCGCTTGGCGTGCAGCGCCATGGTGTGGTAATTATCTGCCGAGTTGTCCTGCACCTGTAGCCAGTTGCAGTGCTGGAAGTTGCTATAGGGCACCAGCTCGTCGCCTTCTGCCACGGTGAAGTTGCCTTCCCATTCGGGGAAGGCGGGCTCCTGTTCGGGCGGGCCCATGTAGGCAAAGACCAGGCCGTGGTGCTCAATCGTCTTGTAGGCACCCTGACGGATGGAGCAACGGTAGCGCTCGCCCTCCTCATCTTCGCCTTCTGGGAAAGGCACACGCAGGCAGGTGCCGTCCACGTCAAACTGCATGCCGTGGTAGCAGCAGGAGATGCCGTGCTGTTCGATCTTGCCGTACTCCAGCGAAGCACCGCGGTGCACGCAGTGGGCGTGCAGCAGACCGATGTGGCCGCTGCCGTCCCGGAAGCAGACCAGCTCCTCGCCCAGGATTTTGAGGAAGCGGGGCGTGTCCGTCAGCTCCAACGTCATGCAGACCGGATGCCAAAAGCGGCGCATGTATTCGCCCGTCGGCGTACCGGCTCCCACTTCAGTCAGCTCTTTGTCGTGGCCGGGTTCTTTGTTGGTGAAGTAGCCGCCGAAGGGGATGAGCTTCTTGACGGCGGGGGCGCCTGTGCTGGCGGTATTTTCAAACTTGTCTTGTGGCGTGGTCATGGCGGGACTCCTTGGGGTGGGTCGGTATAAATGGATTTACGGCTCTGGCTTCTGAACTCTGTATCCAAAGAATAATTGAAAACGATCATTTGTGTATTAGGGATTACCTTTAGCCCTTTGTTCGAAGCGTCTGGCGTCGTGTCAAGCCCAAGCGCAAAAGGCCCCGCTGCATCACGCAGCGGGGCCTTTTGCTTGATTCAAAAATTACTTCAGCGCGGCTATACCCGCTTTGGACACCACCTCGTCCTGCGAACCCGTGCCACCGGAGCAGCCGATGGCACCAATCATCTTGCCGCCGTCGATGATGGGGTTGCCGCCACGCGATGCGATGACGTCATCAAGCGTCAGCAAATAAGTATTCCCACCTTCTTGAACCCCGTTTTCAAACATCTTGGTTTCACGCCGGAACTTGACCGCCGCGCGCGCCTTGTGTGCCGAAATCTCAATGGATGACAGCGCAGCCCCGTCCTGGCGTCTGAAGCTCACCAGGTGGGCACCGGAGTCCACCACGGCGCAGCTCAGCTTCCAGCCACGCGTTTTGGATTCGTTCATGGCAGCCATCAGCACCCCATCGGCTCGATCCAGCGAGATCGGCACGCCGTACGCAATATCGTTCGGCATTTTTTCCGGAATGGTGTCGCGCGCGGTCGGTGTTTGGGCCTGGGCGGCCGCAGCCGTCAACAGGGCAAGACCGATAGAGAGCAACGAGGGACGAATCTTGATGGGCATTGTGGGATCTCCTGAACTGTTATTTCTTGCCGAAGACTTCAACCCCAAGCCCTGTGCTTGCGGCCGCGCTACCCCTCTCGGCAAATCAGGGCAACGCTGCATCATAGGCTTCAAGAAACAGGCGTACACAGGGATAATCCCTAGTTATGGACACAGGAATGCGCAAACAAAGGGTGGTGGTGGGCTTGAGCGGCGGCGTGGACTCTGCGGTCACCGCCTGGCTGCTGAAGCAACAAGGCCATGAGGTCATCGGCATCTTCATGAAGAACTGGGAAGACGATGACGACAGCGAATACTGCTCATCCAACATCGACTTCGTGGACGCCGCCGCCGTGGCCGACGTCATCGACATCGAGATCGAGCACGTCAACTTCGCTGCCGACTACAAACACCGCGTGTTTGCCGAATTTCTGCGTGAATACCAAGCGGGTCGCACGCCCAACCCGGACATTCTGTGCAACGCCGAAATCAAGTTCAAGGCTTTTTTGGATCACGCCCTGCGTCTGGGCGCAGAGAAGATCGCGACCGGTCATTACGCCCGGGTGCGCCTGAACGCGGCGAGTCGCAAACACGAGCTGCTCAAAGGCCTGGACCCCTCCAAAGACCAGAGCTATTTTTTGCATCGCCTGAACCAGGTGCAGCTCTCCAAAACCCTGTTCCCCATTGGTGAGCTGCACAAAACCGAGGTGCGCCGCATTGCCGCCGAGATCGGCCTGCCCAATGCCAAGAAGAAGGATTCGACTGGCATCTGCTTCATCGGCGAGCGACCGTTCCGCGAGTTCTTGAACCGCTACATCGCCAAGGAACCGGGGCCGATGAAGGACGAGAAAGGCCGTGTGCTGGGCCAGCATGTGGGGCTGAGCTTTTACACGCTGGGGCAACGGCAAGGCCTGGGCATCGGCGGTATCAAGGCCAAGGGCGTGCAACGCGGTGGCGGCGAGCACACGCCCTGGTTTGTGGCGCGCAAAGACATGGCCACCAACACGCTGTGGGTGGTGCAGGGTCACGATCACCCCTGGCTGCAATCACACCACCTGCAAGCGCAGGATGCGAGCTGGGTCGCGGGCGTGGCCCCCATACCCGGCACACTGGCTGCCAAAACCCGCTACCGCCAAGCCGATGCAGCGTGTACGTTGGAGACCGCCACGGCAAGCACCTTCAGCCTGCAATTCCCGCAGGCCCAATGGGCGGTGACGCCGGGTCAATCGGCCGTGCTCTACGATGGTGAGGTGTGTCTAGGCGGCGGCGTGATTGCCGCACCGTGAGGTTTTAACGCGAAGGAATGCCATGCGAGTCAGCGATCAAGACTATGTGCGCAGTTGCGTAGCCAAGGAGCGCCAACTGGCGCACCTGCTGGGTCACCCCAAGGTCGAGGAGTGTTATGAGAGCGCGGGCGTGCTGTGGGATAAGACGCAGGCCCTGCCCCGGTGGACCCGTGATTGGGCGGCCTGCGGCCCCTTGATCGCTCAGCACGCCATCGCGATCCATTTCGAGCCCATGCCAGGGCAGACCCACATCGGCCAGGCCACGATGGGCGGTACAACCGTGCATTTCTCGGACCACCCGAGCCGCGAGAGCGCGCTGATGTTCGGCATCGTCAAAGAGGTGATTCGCCTGTTGGAACACCCAAAATAAATACGGCGTGGGTCGCCATTGAGCAAACTGTTGCGCCAACGCAGCCCACGAACTATTCTTGAAAATTTGTAGGACAGTCCGAAGTTACACGCAGTGAACAAGCCCTGTCCCCAACTGCTCAAAACGGGATGTCGTCGTCCATATCATCAAAGCCGCTGGAGGATTTGGCCGGTGCGGGGCGCGGTGCTGGGGCGGGTGCGCTGGGGCGGGACTGGGGTGGGGGCGCGGCGCGGCGCGGGGCCTGCTGGCCTTCGTCGTCCCCACCGGGTGCACCCATGCCTTCACGCTTGCCCAGCAACTGCATTTCGGTGGCAATGATGTCCACCGTGTTTTGTTCGATGCCGTCTTTGTTGGTGAACTTGCCGTACTTGATGCGGCCCTCGACATAAATTGGCTGGCCTTTTTTGACGTACTCACCAGCGATCTCGGCCAGGCGGTCAAAGAAGGTGACGCGGTGCCACTGGGTTTCTTCAATCGACTCGCCTGTGTTGCGGTCTTTGCGGCGGCTGCTGGTGGCCACACTCACATTGGCCACGGCCTGGCCCGAGGGAAGGTAGCGGATCTCGGGGTCGCGCCCGCAATTGCCCATCAAAATGACTTTGTTGACTGATGCCATGGTTAAGTTCTCCTGTCGTCCAAACTGTTAATG
>JAYVPU010000087.1:0-8964 GCA_043757205.1 Comamonadaceae bacterium
GGGCGGCTCAGCGGGGCGTGGTGGCGGGGTTTGATGTGTGACTGGTGGTCATGGGTGACAACGAACTTGCCGCTGTAACCCATTGATTTTATTGACCTCCATTCTGCTACTACCCGCAGGCCAAACAGAGAAAAGAGACAGTCTCTGGGGTGAAAACGCTGAAATTGGGGCATTCAAGACCGTGGCTACCCGCAGCACTACAGGCCGGAACCCCGCGTGGCGCGGGGATTTCAGGCAAGAAAAAGGGCCCGGAGATTATCCGAGCCCTTCAATATGGTGGGCTGGCGTCAATTGAAAGATGACTTGAAACCTGCATAAATGCTTGGCTTCACAGTTTCCAATGTTCATTTGCCCCCCCGTTTGCCCCCCCACTTCTATTGGGTACATCCATTTGATCAAATTTTCGTAAGTGCGTGGCCAACACACTAGGACTTACGCATTGATGCGCGCGGCGAATTCTGTTAGCTGGAGGGTTGACTTGTGGTCAAACGCACTGGCTGATGAGAAAACCGACCCGCCCGCCACTCCAAGCCATCGATGACGACCTGTCTAATCCAACTCGCTCGCCTTGGGGGTTACCTGGCCCGTGCCTCGGACCCGCCACCGGGCAACACTGTCATCTGGCGCGGCATGACCCGGTTGACCGATATCGTACTGGGCTTCTCACTCAGAGCGAAAAACTGTGGGTAACCTGCCCACAGTCAAGCGCATCAGCGGCCACAAAAACCTGAGCATGGTCGAACGTTACAGCCACCAAAACGGCGCACACATTCAAAGTGCAATGGACAAGCTAACAGAGCGTTACAAGTCAAAGACGAATTGATTGAAAATTTCTGGCGCAATTACACAGAAATTACACAAATGCTTAGAAAACAAAAAAGCCTGCTATGGTTTAAGTAGCAGGCTTTCTATATCCCATAAGGGGAAAATTTGGTGGGACGTGCGGGGGTCGAACCCACGACAAACGGATTAAAAGTCCGCTGCTCTACCAACTGAGCTAACGTCCCATCACTGGTGAAACACTGTTTATGTTGTTCCGCCAAGCCTCAAATTATAACTGTAAATTTCTCGCTTCTTCAAGCGCGTTGAGAAATTTCATTCATCATCCACCCGGCTGCGCACTGACCAAACGTGGCCGTCACGGACACCAGTGAACCATAGCCACTACAGTTGAGGGAGCCATCACCTTCTACTGCGCACGAGGCATCGGGCGGGCTCACTGCCTCACGACTGAAGACGCCGGCGATTCCCATTTTTTTACCGTCGCGTGCTGCACCGTGTTCTTTACGCAAGCGATAGCGGAGTTGGGCCAGCAGTGGGTCATGGGTGATGGTGCTTAAATCGTCAATGTCTACTTTGTGGGCCAAGCGCTTGCCACCGGCAGCGCCCACGGTGATGAAACTGATTTTGTTGCGCAGTGCCCAGGCCGCCATGGCCGTCTTGGCGCGCACTTGGTCGCAGGCGTCAATGACACCGTCCACACCAGCGGGCAGCAAACCCGGCCAGTTGTCGGGCTCTACAAATTCTTCAATGCAATGGACTTCACAAGTGGTGTTAATCTGTGCGATGCGGTCTTGCATGGCCAGCACTTTGGCTTGCCCCAGTGTGGAATCCAGCGCATGAATTTGCCGATTGATATTGGATTCGGCGATGTGGTCCAAGTCGATCAAGGTCAAGCGCCCTACCCCGCTGCGCGCCAGGGCTTCCGCTGCCCAGGAGCCCACGCCGCCAATGCCGACCACTGCAATGTGCGCGGCCCGGATGCGCTGCGCACCGGGCATACCATACAGGCGGTCTAGCCCGCCAAAACGTCGTTCAACATCCATCAGCATGGCGCTTGGGTCATGCCATCTGCTCGATGCGCCAAGCTTGGTATTTGAAGGCCACAACGGCACCAGCAATGATGGCGAAAAGCGCGACAAAACTGGTCAGACCCAAGGTGGCAATGCCGGACAAGCCCTGCCCCACCGTACAGCCCATGGCGGTGACGCCGCCCACACCCATTAGCACGGCACCAACTAGGTGATTGCCCACATCCTCGGTGCTGCCAAAGCCCTCCCAGCGAAAGCTGCGTGTCCACAGAGCGTTGATGGTGGAACCCACGATGACACCCACCACGGAGACAATGCCCAGGGTGAGCACTTTGCTCTTGTCGCTGAAGAACAGCAACCAGTCCAGCGTGTAGGCCACGGGTGACACAAAGCTCAAGGCCTCTGCACGGCCTGAGTTGGTCGTTAAAAAGACCTCATTCAAGGTTTCAGGATGCTCTGCCACATAGCCCAGGTGCCCGCTGACCCACCACATGGCGACGATGATGCCGCCAATGCCAAAGCCAGCCAGCAAATTGTCCGCTCGGCAAAATTCCGGGCCCATCAACGCCCAGGCGATGAGACTCCCACCGATGAGCAGCCCCAAAACAAGGCCGATGTCGGTAGGCTTTAAGCCCAAAACGGCAGCAAGCAGATGAGGCAGGTTGGCAACGGTGGTGAAATCAACGCTCACCAGATCGACGGTCGCTACACGCGCCACGGCCGTAATGCCTTTGAGTGTGGCAAAGGCGGACAGGCCCAAGATCACCATCACGATCAAGGACTTGAGGTTGCCGCTGCCCACACGCACCAATGTTTTGCTGCCACAGCCTGAGGCCAGCACCATGCCAAAACCAAACAGTGCGCCACCCACAGCGCCCGAGAGCCAGAACCAGCGGTTGCTGGCATGAATGGTCTTTGAAGCGTCAATCAGCCCGGCATAGGCCAACAAGGCAAAACCACCCATGGCCACGCCAATCGCCAACCCCCACTGACGCATGCGCGTCCAGTCACCCATATTGACCACATCGCTGATGCCCCCCATGGTGCAGAAATGGGTGCGTTGGGTGATGGCGCCAAAGACGAGTGACAGCAAAAAAGTTGCTGCCAGGACTTGGGTGCTAAGAGAGTTGAGTTCGGCGACTTGCATGCCCGAATTTTAGGGCATGCAAGTCGCTCTGACAGAGTCGTTTACTTAAGCCGAGTCAAGCGCTCTTTGGCTGCGGAAGCAGCTTCAGACTGGGGATAAGCCTTGATCAGGTCCTCCAACGTCTTTTTGGCCGCTTTGTTGTCTTTGAGTTCCAACTGGCAGTTGGCGATGGACAACACGGCCTCGGGCGCACGCAGGTGATCCGGTGCTTGAGCCAGCAAGGCGCGGAAGTTCAGCACGGCCTCTTTGTAGTCACGCATGGCGTAACGGGCATTGCCTAGCCAAAAGTTGGCGGACGGCACATAACCGCTTTGGGCATACCGCCTAATGAAGTCAAAGAAGGCCACTTGCGCAGCAGCAAAGTCACCCTTGCGAAAGACGGCCAGGGCCGATTCAAAGTCTCGCTTCTCAGCGGGGTCAGCTAAAAACTCACGCCCATCCACAGTGACCTTGGTCGGTTCAATCTTGCGCAAACGATCATCCACGCCCTGCGCCACATCTTTTTGTTGACGCTGCAATTCGGACACGCTGCGGCTGAGCTCTTCGTTCTGACCCCGCATTTTTGACAGGTCAGCGCGCAAACTCTCAATCTGGTTTTGCAACTCCACCAAACCACGGCGCAGTTGCGCGCTCTCTTCCGACGTACGGCGAGATTCGTCGGAGGTCTGGGTTTGGGCGTCTTTACGAACCGAATCGATCCGTTGGCGCAAATCCAGAATCGCCCGCCGCGCCTCATCGTCGTCAAACAATCCGGCGTGAGCCGCGCCCAGGGCCCAGCCTGACAACAAGACGGCTGCAATTCGCACACGCATGTTTTTCATGGTGGAGCTCACTCGGCGGCTTAGCGGTAAGAAATTTCGGCCCGGCGATTTTTAGCCATGGACGCTTCGTCAGAGCCAGCAACCATCGGCTTTTCTTTGCCAAAGCTCACGGCCTCCAACTGGCTGTCGGCCACACCCAAGAGGACCAAGGCACGACGGACGGCTTCGGCACGTTTTTGGCCCAGTGCCAAGTTGTACTCACGACCACCACGCTCATCGGTATGGCCTTCAATCACGACTTTGCGGTTCTTGTCGGCTTTGATCAGACGGGCATTGGACTCAACCAGAGGCTGAGATTCGGCCTTGATCGCGAAGCTGTCGTAATCAAAGTACACCAGTCGCGCGTTGACGGGCAAACTGTCGGTGGCAGACTTGCCCACTTCCAGCGGTTGCACATTGCTTTTGGCCATGGCGTTGTCCGCCGTTGAATTGGCGCTTTGGTCAGCCGTAGTCCCTGTACGGTCTTCAACCGGGGCTTTGTCCAACTTGACGGAAGAGCCGCATGCCGCCAGCAGCGCGGTGGCACCCAAAATCAAAATCCATTTTTTCATGTTCATGTTGACAACTCCTGTTAAATAAAAATCAGTTGGCTTGCTTCTGAAACGGACTCCAATCCGGCTCCCGAATATCCCCACCCTTACCGGCCAAACGAGCTTTGATTTTGCCGTCCAATGTGCTGGTCATGAGCGCTTCTTTGTCCTGCTGCTTGGTGGCATACACGATGAGGCGTCCATTGGGTGAAAAACTGGGGCTCTCGTCCGCCGTTGTGTCTGTGATGGCTATGGCCTGGCCCGTGGCAAACGACATTAAATGCAATTTGAAGGCACCGCTGATTCGGGAAATATAAGCCAGCCAACGGCCATCCGGGCTGATGGTGGGTGAAATGTTGTAGGTGCCGGTAAAGGTCACTCGCTCAGCCCCCCCCCCGCTTGCAGGCATGCGATAAATTTGCGGGCTTCCGCCCCTGTCACTCACAAAATAAATGCTGCTCCCATCGGGGGAATGAACCGGCTCGGTATCGATGCTGGAGGATTGGGTCAAGCGACGCGGCTCGCCGCCATTCACATCAATGTTGTAGAGCTGGGAGCCGCCATCACGGCTGAGTGTGAGCGTCAGGGTGCGGCCATCAGGCGCCCAAGAGGGCGCACTGTTGGAGCCACGAAAATTGGCCACCAAACGGCGCTTGCCGGTCGCCACCGTATGCACATAGACCACCGGCTTACGTGATTCAAAAGACACATAAGCCAACTGAGATCCATTGGGTGACCAGGCGGGAGAAATGATGGGCTCGGGGCTGCTCAGGGCTGACTGTGCGTTTTCTCCATCGGCATCGGCGACCCACAGGTCAAAGCGTTGCGAAGATTTCGTCACATAGGCGATACGGGTTGAGAAAACGCCTTTATCGCCGGTTAACTTCTCATAAACGAAATCTGAAATTCGGTGCGCGGCGAGGCGTAAATCACCTTGCACAACGACGTAGCCGTCACGGCCAATGTCTTGACCACGAACCACGTCCCACAGGCGAAAACGCACGTCGTAACGGCCATCGGCCAGCCGCGTGACGCTGCCCGTGAGCAGCGAGTCGGCATTTTTTTGACGCCATACCGACATGTCGGGGCGCGCGCTTTCATCCAGTGAAGTACCAGCCACATCCACCAAGCGAAACTGGCCACTGCGCTCCAGATCGGCCTGCACAATTTGCGCAACTTTTTGAGGAGCTGCGTCCTCGCCCCGAAAGGGCGCAATGGCGATAGGCAACTGGGTCAGACCCACGCCTGAGACCTCCACACGAAACTGTGCCCAGGCCGGCAGACAGGCCAGGACGGCCATTAAAGTTAAAAAATAACGCTTCATCATGGCTTGATTATCCCAGTCTTGTGACGACGCAATCGTCATTGACGCGTAACTGAGCGTATCCCAAGGCCGCCTGCGTGATGTCAGTTTTGGCCCGCTCTTTCACGGTACGCGCATTAAGGGACTCCTGATCACGGGCCGCCTCTTTGTGCCAAAGGTGAAAAACCTCGGTTGCGCAGTACCCGTTTTTGCGACAGACGCCACTGTTGTGCAGGCGCAAAACGAAATCAGCATCTTCATGACCCCAGCCGACGAAAGATTCGTCAAAGCCATCGACCCGTTCAAAATCAGTTCCCCAAACAGCCATATTGCAGCTCCGTATCCCCTTCCAGGAAAACTCTCGTGCCACTCGAACAGAACTATCTTTAAGTCGCAATAAGCCACTGAGTTTGCTGGCATGGCCGAGCAAGCGTTGTTGAAGCCAATAAGTCCAAGAGCGGCCACAGATTTGCTCTAGCCCGGAAACGACACGCCCGGTCAGTGATTCAGACAGCAGTACACGGCTACCGTTAATGAAATAACCCGGTTCAGCCAATGCTTTGTGCCGTGCAATGAAGTCCACCTCGGGCACGCAATCCCCATCCAGAAAGATGATGTATTGGCCGCGAGCTGCTGCAACACCCCGGTTACGGATACGCGAAGCCGTAAAACCGACATCGGGATGCCAGACGTGCACGACCTTCAAGGATTGCGCAACAGGGGAATCAAAAATAGCCTTCCGATGCGCTTCACGCGAACCATCGTCCGCCACGATCACCTCGAAGCGGCGATCCGTCTGCATAGAAAAACCACTCAACACCGCCAGCAAGGCGTCACTGCGGTTGTAGGTCGTGATCACGACGGAAACAAGCTCGGAAGAATCCATTTTGAACTAGACTACACGTCTTAAAAGTCCCTCGCAGAACGCGAAAGCCGCTGAATACTAACATCCCCCTGATGCGCAAAATCTCCGTTTACATCATCGCCTTCAACGAGGCTGAAAAGGTCGCAGCCACTATTGAAAGCGTCCAATGGGCCGACGAAATCATTCTGGTGGATTCATGGAGCACCGACGGCACGCCAGAGATCGCCACACGCCTGGGGGCCAAAGTCGTCCAGGTGGATTTCAAAGGCTTTGGTGACCTGCGCAATCACGCTATAGCTGCTTGCACAAACGAATGGATCTTCAGCTTGGATGCGGACGAGCGCTGCACCCCCGAGGCGAAGGCGGAAATCCTTGCAACTGTCAACGACCCCCAGGCAGCAGACGCTTACTGGATGCCACGTCGCAACTACTTTATGGGCCGCTGGATTAAACATTCGGGCTGGTACCCCAACTACCGTCAACCTCAGTTGTTTCGCAAAGGTTTCATGTCCTACGACCTCAAGCCTGTGCATGAGGGTTACATCCTCAACTCTACCCAGCCCATTGACCACCTGAAAAACCCGATCTGGCAGTTCCCTTTCAAGAACATGGCCGAGGTCATGCACAAGTCGAATCGCTATTCAACGCTGGGCGCAGAAAAAATCAAACACAAAAAACTCTCCATGAGGTCGGCCCTGACTCACGGCATCTGGGCTTTTGTGAAGCACTACATCTTCAAACTGGGTTTTCTCGACGGCTGGGCAGGCTTTGTCATCGCGCTGGGCAATTTTGAAGGCACGTTTTACCGCTATGCCAAGGCGGTTGAGATTCAAAAAGGGGCCGAGTGGAAGGCACCTAACTCAACAGCTCGACCTCTTTAATCCCATATGTTGTCTGCCTCACCCGAATACCGCCCTGTGTGGAGCTACCGCCTATTTCTGATTTGCCTGGCCGCCGTGTCAGTGAGTCTGCCCATGGCGTGGATCAGTCTGGCGAAAGTGATGCTGGTTCTGTCTGGCCTGGGCTACCTGATTGCCGACCACTGCTGTAAACGAAGCGACCCCGCCTTTCAGCTGCTCTGGACACCTCGGGCTGTTTTGGTCATTCTGGTGACGTTCGGCCTGAGCCTGCTATGGACGGACATCAACCTGGAAATCGCATTACTGACGCTTGTCAAACACAGCAAGCTGGTGGAAATTTTGCTGCTGGTTTTCTTCATTCGGACGGTACGAGAAGCACGCATAGGGATCACGGCCTTCGCCTGCGGTCAGGCTTTTGTTCTGTTTAACTCCTGGCTGCTGGCTGCAAGCGTTCCTCTGCCATGGGTCGCCCATCAAGATAACCCAGGCTCACTCTACGTCGTGTTTGCCGAGAGTTACCTTGACCAGTCCATCATGTTTGCTACGTCAGCCGCCGCGTTCTGGCATCTGCGTTTCGACCAACTCTGGCCCCGCTGGCTCGCGGGTGTGTTTGCTGTGGCGGCGATGGCCAACGTCTTTCTGTTACTACCAGGGCGCACTGGCTATCTCATCGCTATAGCACTACTTTCGCTGGCTGCCATGTGGGCCGTGCCCAAACGACTGCGTCTGCCAATCCTGGTCATTGCACCCCTGCTGTTGCTTTTGGGTGCGTACTTTGGATCTCATAAGGCGCGTGAGGGGATTTCAAGAGCCGTGAATGAAAGCCAAAACTATGCCCAACAACCTGAAGCCGCAAGTTCATCTGGCTGGCGACTCAACGCCTGGCATCGCTCATTGCAAGCCATGAAAGAAAGCCCCTGGATCGGGCACGGCGTGGGCAGTTGGGCCATCACCGTTAAACGATTCGAGGGCAGCACGGCCACGCAAACCTTTGGCGCCGGTAATGCCAGCAACCCGCATCAGGAGTACCTACTTTGGGGTGTGGAGTTGGGCATCGGTGGCACTGCGCTTTTGCTGACATTATTGATCAGCGTCATGCGCGATAGTTGGCGTTTCTCAAACTCCATCATGCGGTCCTTGGTATCGGTTGTTGCCGCCACAGCCATTGCATGTTTGTTCAACTCGGCTTTGTATGACGACTTGATGGGAGACTTCTTCTGCATACTTTTGGGGCTTGTGTTGGCTCTGGGCGTCAGAACCGCCTTGGACCCGACAGACCCCACCATCTCAACGGCTGGCCTGGTGCCATCAAAGGCAAACGCTTAATGTCCGATCAAAACCCAGTTATTGGCGAAGACCCGGCCTCAGGCAGTTTGTTCAAACGCATCAAACGGCTGATGCCCTACTTCGGCACCCTGCCAGGTACCTGGGCACTCGTCGCCGCAGGTGCGGTGGTTGGCGCGGCCACCGAGCCCCTGATTCCCGCCCTGCTCAAACCCCTGCTGGATCGTGGTTTCCAGCAAGGTTCTCTGGCCATCTGGACCGTCCCCGTCTCGCTGATGTCGCTGTTTGGCATACGCGGCTTGGCAGGCTATGTGTCGCAGCTGGGTCTGACCAAAATCACCAA
>JAYVPU010000088.1:0-2293 GCA_043757205.1 Comamonadaceae bacterium
CGTGACCAACTCAACAAAATTTTGGCGGAGCGTACCGGTCAACCTCTAGAGAAGATTGAGCGCGACACCGAGCGGGACTACTACCTGTCTGCCGACGAAGCCAAAGACTACGGCCTGGTGGATCAGGTCATCAGCAAGCGTGCATGAGGGAAGTTGTGACTAAAAGTTACGCTTGCCCTGTTTTTTTGATAAATTTCCGCAGAGAGGGTCCATCACATGGCTGAAAAAAAAGGCTCTTCCGGCGAAAAAACTTTGTACTGCTCTTTTTGCGGCAAAAGCCAGCATGAGGTTAAAAAGCTGATTGCGGGTCCCTCGGTGTTTGTCTGCGATGAGTGCATTGAGTTGTGCAATGAAATCATTCGCGATGAGTTGCCGCTGACCACCGACGCCTCTGCGCCCAGCAATGAGTTGCCGACGCCATCGGAAATCAAGGGCAACCTCGACAACTATGTGATTGGGCAAGAGCCTGCCAAGCGCATTCTGGCGGTGGCGGTGTACAACCACTACAAGCGTTTGCAGCACAAGGAAAAAGCGCGCAAAGACGATGTGGAGCTGACCAAGAGCAATATCTTGTTGATTGGCCCCACCGGCTCTGGCAAGACCTTGCTGGCGCAAACGCTGGCGCGCCAGCTTGACGTGCCTTTTGTGATGGCCGACGCCACCACCCTGACAGAGGCTGGCTATGTGGGCGAAGATGTCGAGAACATCATTCAAAAGCTGCTCCAGAGCTGCAATTACGAAGTCGAACGCGCGCAGCGCGGTATCGTTTATATCGACGAAATTGACAAAATTTCCCGCAAATCGGACAACCCCTCGATCACCCGTGACGTGTCGGGTGAGGGCGTGCAGCAGGCACTGCTGAAGCTGATCGAAGGCACCATGGCAAGCGTGCCACCGCAGGGTGGCCGCAAGCACCCGAATCAAGATTTCATTCAACTGGACACCACCAACATTTTGTTCATTTGCGGTGGTGCTTTTGCAGGGCTTGAGAAGGTCATTGAGAATCGGACGGAATCTTCTGGTATCGGTTTTGGCGCCACGGTCAAAAGCAAGCAGCAGCGTAGCTTGACCGAGGTCTTCAAGGAGGTCGAACCTGAAGATTTGATCAAGTTCGGCTTGATTCCTGAACTGGTCGGACGTATGCCGGTGGTGGCCACGCTGACGGAGTTGAGCGAGGAGGCGATGGTCAAGATCTTGACCGAACCCAAAAACGCACTGGTCAAGCAATACAGCAAACTCTTGGCGATGGAGAATGTCGATCTCGAAATTCGTCCAGCGGCCTTGGCGGCCATTGCTAAAAAAGCACTGGCCCGAAAAACAGGTGCCCGTGGTTTGCGCTCTATCCTGGAACACGCGTTGATCGACACGATGTTTGAACTTCCGAATCTATCGAATGTCGAAAAGGTGGTGCTGGATGAACCCACCATTCTTGAGAACAAGCCGCCTTTGCTGGTTTACCGGGAAGTTGCCAAAAAGGCCTGATTCCTCAGGTATTTGCACTCGTTTTCGGAGCTTCCATCCGTTTTTATTCGATCAATAATGGTCGGACGGGTTGAAGTTTACGAATTGCGATCCATATTCAACAGGTAACTAAAAGGTCTTCCCATGTCTGGTCTTACCCCATTGCCTGCCATTGCGATTGAATTGCCCCTGTTGCCTTTGCGCGACGTTGTGATTTTTCCGCATATGGTGATCCCTCTTTTTGTCGGCCGGCCTAAAAGCATCAAGGCGCTTGAGACGGCCATGCAGGCCGAGCGCCGCATCATGCTGGTGGCCCAAAAAACGGCCGCCAAAGATGAGCCCCAGGTGTCCGATATGTTTGATGTCGGCTGCATTTCGACCATCCTGCAAATGCTCAAGCTGCCGGATGGCACTGTCAAGGTGCTGGTTGAAGGGCAGCAGCGGGCGCTTGTGAACAAAATTGTAGAGGGTGAGTCGGAATTCACAGCCAACGTGACGCCCGTGCTGATGCCCGCAGTGGCGGCAGATGCACAAGAGCAGTCCAACGATATTGAGGCCTTGCGCCGCGCCGTGGTGCAGCAGTTTGACCAGTACGTCAAGCTCAACAAAAAAATCCCGCCTGAAATTCTGACCTCCATCTCCAGCATTGATGACCCAGGCCGCCTGGCCGATACCATCGCCGCACACCTGCCGCTCAAATTGGCCAACAAGCAAGAGGTTTTGAGCTTGATCGGTGTGAAGGAGCGGTTGGAGAGCTTGTTTGAGCAGATTGATCGGGAAGTTGACATCCAGAATGTGGACAAAAAAATTCGTGGTCGAGTCAAGCGTCAGA
>JAYVPU010000089.1:0-8853 GCA_043757205.1 Comamonadaceae bacterium
GTCCTTCATCCAGGGCGGGCCGTAGGCGCGGGAATCGTCGCCGGTTTTGGGCCTCTCTACCTTGATAACTTCAGCCCCAAGGTCAGCCATGTTTTGCCCCGCCCAAGGGCCGGCCAAAACTCGTGAAAGATCGAGAACGCGAATGTGTGAAAGTGGTCCAGCCATGATCAATCCAACTTCGCGCCAGAGAGTTTCACCACATTGGCCCAGCGTTTGATTTCCGCAGTGACGAACTGCCCAAACTGTTGCGGTGTGAAGTTGCTGAACTCCGCACCTTGATTGGCCCAGACCGCCTTGGCTTCATCGGATAAACCCGCTTTGCGAATTTCTTCCACCGCGCGCGCCTGCACATCGGTGGGCGTACCCTTGGGGGCCCAGATGCCGTACCAAGTGGTCACGGTGTAATCCGGCAAGCCCAGCTCACCGGCACACGGCACATCCGGGAAAGCCGGGTTGCGCTTCAAGCCCGACACCATCAAGGCCTTGATGCGACCGCCCTTGATGTGCGTGGCCGATGAACCCAGGCCATCAAACATCATGTCCACATTGCCCGAGATCAGGTCTTGCAAGGCAGGGCCCGCACCACGGTACGGGATATGGGTGATAAAGGTCTTGGTCTGCTGCTTGAACAACTCGCCCGCCAGATGGTGCGATGTGCCACCACCCGCTGATCCGTAGTTCATGCGGCCTGGGTTGCTGCGCAACTGCGCCATAAAAGCTTTGAAGTCACCCGGTACTTTTTTCAGGTTCACCACCAACACCTGCGGCACATTGGCCACCAGCGCCAAGGGACTGAAATCTTTCTCCAAGTCGTAATCCAGCTTGGGGTACATCGACGGCGCAATCGTATGGTGCACTGCGCCCATGAACAGCGTGTAGCCATCAGGCTGCGCTTTAGCCGCAATGCCAGCCCCCAAGTTCCCCCCGGCCCCGCCCCGGTTGTCGATGATCAACTGGCGGCCGGTGCTCTTGGCAAACTGAGCCGCTAAGGGGCGCGCAAAAGCGTCCGTGCCGCCACCGGCGGGGAAAGGCACGATCATCGTGACTGGCTTGGTGGGCCAGCTGGACTGCGCATGCCCCAACAAAGGCAGTGCAACAGCGCTGGCAGCGGCGACACGCAAAACATCGCGGCGTGTGCTGGAATTCAAAAATGAGTGTGTCATGTGTCGGCTCGTGGTGATTTGTTGTGGGGGGATTTTAGAGGCTAGATTCGTACTCTTTAGGCGAAGTTCTACTGACCAAGTCAAGGCCCTTAGCCCGTCCCTTGTGGCTGTGCTTATTGCACCCGCTTAAAGCGCTGCACCCGTTTACCGGTATCCACCTCAGCGGTATAGACGCTGCCCTCCGTGTCCAACGCGATGTTGTGCACCCAGTGGAAGTCCCCAGCCTGACGCCCGGGACGGCCAAAAGAGCCCAGGCGCTCGCCGGTTTCGCGCACCAGAATGTGCACCTCGTTGTTCGTCCCATCGGCCACCAGGAGGTAGCGCTGACCGGCGTCTTCGGTGGGGATCAAATCCCAGGCCGACCCAGAGCCCTTGGTGCCAGGCTCCAGCACAATCTGACGCACGAACTCGCCGTTTTTGCGAAACACCTGGATGCGGTTGTTCATGCGGTCACACACGTACAGCAGGTTGTCGCGGGTCTGGCGCACGCAGTGCACGGGGTTGGCAAACTGCGGGGACTCGGGGTTGAAGTCAGCAATCTTGGTGTCGTCGGGCTTCTTGCCGTACGCGCCCCAATGGCGCTTGTGGGCCCCGGTCGTGGCGTCAAACACCACCACGCGCCGGTTCTGGTAGCCATCGGCCACAAAGAGTTCGTTCGCGGCAGAGTCCACCTCCATGTGCGCGGGGCGGCCCAATTGGTCAGGCGCATTGCTGCCCAGGCTTGTCCCGGGTTTGCCGATTTGCAGCAAAAATTTCCCCTCAGCGGTGAATTTCAGCAGCATATGGTCGGTGTTGGCATTGCCGCCCACCCACACGTTGCCGCTCGGATCGCGGTAAATGCCGTGCTCGTTCTTAGGCCAGTCATAGCCCTGCCCTGCACCACCCCATGACGCCAGCAGATTGCCTGCGCGATCAAACTTCAGTACAGAGGGTGCGGCTGTGCAGCACTTGGAGCGCTGCGGCGTGAGCGTGGCACCGCGCTCATCTTCGGTCAGCGTCAACGGGCGATGGATGACCCAGATGTTGTTGTCCTTGTCGGTGGCTATACCGGCCACCTGACCCAGGATCCAGTTATTGGGCAAGGGCTTGGGCCAATAAGGATCGACCATATAGCGCGGCCCTGTGCCGGGCGCGCCTTCAACCCGCTGGGCCAGCGCGTTGGAGCCCATGCTCAGTGCCAGCATGAGGCCTAAAATTTGCATGAAATGTCGTGTTATTTTCAGCATTTTTGTTTCCGATTTTTTCTGTTTTTGAGAGTGAAAGACAAGCACTAAGGCTTGACAAACTTCACCACAAACTCGTCTTTGGGCATGGGCGGGTTGGGTGTGTTTTGGTCACGCGGGTCAGCCGGGTTACGCAAGAAATTTCCCTGCGCAGCCAATTTAAGCCCTGCCGTTTCCACCTCCTTGACCAGGAAGGCTTCTTCGATCCGGTGCAAGGTGGCGGCTTCCGAGATGCCGGTGCCGGGTCGGCCTGAATGATCGGCAATCACATAGATGCCGCCGGGTTTCAGCGCTGCAAAAATTGCCTTGTTCATGCGAGCCCGGTCCACGCCCATGGGGCCGAGGTCGTGGTAATTGAACATCAGCGTCACCACATCGAGCCCGCCCGCCGCCAACTCCGACGGCACGGGATCGTCAAAGGGCCGCACCACCGCCACGATGTGTGAGAGAGCCGGATTTTTGGCGCGCTCTGCCAATAATTGGGGCGATGTGGGCCGGGGTGGGTTGCTAGGAGGCCGTTGCGTACTTTGTCCATAAACCCGACCGGACGGCCCCACACCGCGCGCCAGCAGCTCGGTGGTGTAGCCTCCGCCAGCACTCAGGTCCAGAGCCACCATGCCGGGTTTAACGCCGATGAAAGCCAGCATCTGCTCGGGTTTGCGCCGAACATCATTGGTTTTGTCAGCGGCGAATCGATCCGAGCTGGCGACGATTTGCGCAATTTGATCTTGGCTCAAAGATGCGCAGCCGCTGAGTGTGGCGATGGCTGAAATGAGCAGGGCCAAAGAGAGTTGCTTCATGAAAAATTTCCTTATCAAAACGGGAGGCAAACTGGATTCCCGCCTTCGCGGGAATGACAATTCAATGAACTATTTACTCATGACT
This sequence comes from Comamonadaceae bacterium, assembly GCA_043757205.1. Taxonomy (GTDB): domain Bacteria; phylum Pseudomonadota; class Gammaproteobacteria; order Burkholderiales; family Burkholderiaceae_C; genus CANCDA01. Next base: position 3,272 of record JAYVPU010000089.1, read on the forward strand.
TTCGCAATGCCTTGTCACGCAAAGCCGCCAGCGTGGTGCGCGGTGTGATGGCTTGAGGGGCAATCCGCAACTCCAACAAGGCCGCGCCGCCACAACTGACAGCACGTTCAAAAGCGACTGCAAAGTCTTGCGTTCGCTCAACCAAAGCACTGTGTAGACCATACGCCTTTGCCAGCGCCACGAAATCAGGGTTTTCCAGATCTGTGGCAAACACTTTGCCAGGAAAGTTGATCTCCTGGTGCATGCGGATGCTGCCGTACATGCCGTTGTAGACGACGATGAAAACAATAGGCAGCTTGTATTGCATGACGGTGGCCAACTCTTGGCCGCTCATCAAAAAGCAGCCGTCACCGGCAAAGCAGACCACTGTGCGCTGCGGGTACACCACTTGCGCGGCGATGGCCGCTGGCACGCCGTAGCCCATGGCGCCGCTGATGGGGGCCAACTGGGTCTGCGGTTGCCGCCAGGCGTAGTAGCGATGCACCCACGAGGTGTAGTTGCCTGCGCCGTTGGTGATGATGCTGTCGGCGGGCAGACGATGGCGCAGCCAGGCCACGACCTCGGCCATGTTGAGCTGGCCGGGCATGGGCGTGGGATCGAGCGTTTGCAAGTAGTCGGCATGCCCAGCTATCGCCGACTGTGCTGACAGTGCCCACGGTTTTGATTCTGGTGCCTCCAGTTGCGCCAAGGCTTGGGCAAAGGCAGGCATGTCCGCATGAATGGCTAGATCAGCCTGGTAAACGCGGCCCAGCTCGTCTGCACCACTGTGCACGTGCACAAGGGTTTGCATAGGCCGTGGTGCTTGCAGCAATTGGTATTCGGAGGTGGTCGTCTCACCCAGGCGCGTGCCAAAGGCCAGAATCAAATCGGCCTCACGCACCCGCTGCGCGAGCTCATTTGCCACGCCAATGCCCAGGCTGCCCGCGTACTGGGGGTGCAGGTTGTCGAACAGGTCTTGGCGCCTGAAGCTGGTGCACACCGGCAAGTCAAAGCGCTCGATGAACTGGCGCATCGCACCACACGCAGCGGAGCTCCAGCCACTGCCGCCCAACATCACCAGGGGGTGCGCCGCACGGCCCAGCATCTCGCGCAAGGTGTTCAGTTGCGCCACCGTCGCCAATGCGGGCACGCTCGGCTGCGGCTCTACGTCAGGCACCACCGCCTGTTGGTACAAGATGTCCTCGGGCATGGCGATGACCACCGGGCCCGGGCGGCCTGACGTGGCGATGCGAAAGGCCTGGCGCATCACCTCGGGGATGTCCTGCACACGCTCAATCTGCGTGGCCCATTTTGCGATGGAGCCAAACACGCGAGCCACGTCAATCTCTTGCCAGGCCTCACGCCCCAAGTACTGGGAGTTCACCTGCCCCACCAGCAAGACCATGGGCGTGGAGTCTTGCGCGGCGGTGTGCACGCCAATGCTGGCCTGCGTCGCACCGGGGCCACGCGTCACCAGGCAGATGCCGGGTTTGCCGGTCAACTTGCCGTAGGCCTCGCTCATGTGCGAGGCCGGGGCCTCATGGCGGCAGACGATCAGGCGGATGGCCTCGCGCGCATCGTGTAGCGCATCGAGAATGGGCAAGAAACTTTCACCCGGAACGGTGAACGCAGTGTCCACACCTTGCTGCAAGAGCGCATCGACCACGATTTGCCCGCCGGTGCGGGGCGTTTGACTCAGTGAAACGGGCATATTCAATCGTGGTGTGTCAAATTCAATCAGCGCTCGCGCCCGAGGTTTCAATCACTTTTTTCCACTGAGCCCGTTCGCGCACAGAGGCCGCCACCATGTCTTGCGGCGTGCCCGGCAAGGCCTCAAAACTCACCTCACGCAGCTTAGCGACGAAGTCCGGGGTTTTCAGAATCGCCGTCAGCTCCCGGTTCATGCGCGCCACCACTTCGGGTGAGGTCTTGGCTTGCGCCACCAGGCCAAACCAGGCGCTGGTCGTCATCGCGGGAAAGCCGCTTTCCGCCACCGTGGGCACATCCGGCAACTGGAACCAGCGCTTGGCCGAGGTCACCGCCAACGGGCGCAGCTTGTCCGCGCGAATTTGCGGCAACAACTGCGTCAGGTTGTCGGTGGTGAACTGCACATCGCCCGCCAGCAGCGCCGCCATGGCGGGGCTGTTGCCCCGGTAAGGTATGTGCAGCAACTCAATGCCCGCCGTGGTTTTTAACAGTTCGTTGAGCAGATGGCCCGCGCTGCCCACGCTGGAGCTGGAATAGGCCAACGGCTTGGCGCTGGCTCTGCCCTGCTCAGCCAAGGCCTTGAGCGTCGTCACGGGTGAGCTACTGGGCACCACGATCACGTTGGGCGTCTGGCCGATCAGCCCAACTTGCACCAAATCGGCATCGGGGTCGTAGCCTAATTTTTTGTAAAGGTATGGGTTGATGGCCATCATGGGCAGCGAGGCCACCATGAAGTCGTGGTCGTCAGCCGGTAGCTTGACAAAGTAGCTCGCCGCCACACCACCACTGGCCCCGCCTTTGTTCTCAATCACCACCGCTTGGCCTAAATTTTCAGACAGCTTTTGCCCGAGCAAGCGAGCCAGGATGTCGGTGGAGCCACCGGGTGGGTAAGGCACCAAGAGCTTGATGGGACGGCTGGGCCAGGACGTTTTCGCTTGAACCGGCACAGACGTCAACGCCAACATGCACAGCAGTAAAGTGAGCCATTTTTTCATGTGAGGTTTCCAGCCTTTCAAAGGGACTCGAACGCAGCCGTGAGGGCATCGCCCTTGAGCATCACGCGGTACAGATAACGAAACTCTTCGGGGTCGTAGTCGGCGTTGGCCTGGTGCATCACGCTGCGGTTGTCCCAGATCACGAAGTCACCCACACGCCATTGATGGCGGTACTCGTAGCGGGGCTGCGTGGCGTGGTTGTACAGCGTGTCGATGAGCGCAAATCCTTCTTCATCGCTAAAGCCAAGCACCCCCTCCATGCGCCCGGTGTTGAGGTACAGCGCAGGCACGCCGCTCACCGAGTGGCGAATCACCAGCGGCTGAGCGGTGCGTGGGATAGCGGCCATCTGCTCGGCGCTGAGCTGGGCAAAGCTGCGTGGGCTGCGGCTGCTCTCATGCACGTGCAGAGACCGCAGAGAAGCGATTTTTTGCTTCATCACCTCGGGCAAGTCTAAGTAGGCACGGCGCACATCGACAAACTGCGTATCGCCACCGTGTGATGGGATTTGCACGGCGACCAGCGCTGTGGCTTTGGGTGGGGTCACCTCATTGGAATGGTCGGTATGGTAGTTCTCGCCACGCACTTGCAGCTTGCCGTTCTTGCGGGGCAAATCCAGGGTTGAATTCGCACCCACCAGCGGGTAGTCAGGCAAAGCGAATTTTTTGATTTGCTGCGGCATCAACTCGCCAAACACTTGGGCGGCCTGCATGAACTGCGGCGGCGTCAAGGGCTGGTCTCTAAACACCAGCACCGCGTGTTGGGTGAACAGCACATTGAGCTGTTGCCGTGTTGCGGCATCCAGGGGCTGACTTAAGTCAATGCCAGAGACTTCCGCGCCAAGCACGGCGTTGAGGGGCTGGACGAGTAGCGTCATTCTGCTTTGATGCCGGTTTCTTTGGCCAGTCGGGCCCATTTGGCGGTCTCGCTCACCAAGAATTTTTCAAACTCAGCGCGCGTCATGGGCATGGCCTCTGCACCCTCATTGGTGAAGCGTTTTTTCATCTCCGCATCGGCCAGTACAGCGTTGGCTTCACGGTGCAGCAACTCGACAAACGCGCTGGGCGTGCCAGTGGGAGCCAGCAGCGCCCACCAGTTGCTGGCGTCCACGTCAATGCCCTCCTCCTTCAAGGTCGGCACAGTCGGCACCATCGCAGCTCGGCTCGGGCCTGCAATGCCCAACAACTTGATGCGCCCGGACTTGAGGAAGGGCTGAATTTGAATCAGGCTGCCCAGCGACACCTGGATATGGCCGGCCGCCAGATCGGTCAGCGCCGGGCTGCCGCCTTTGTAGTGCACCACGGTCAAGTCCGCACCACTGCGGGTCTTGAACAGCTCAATGGCGAAGTGCTGAAAACTGCCCACGCCAGCGGTGCCAATGTTCACGCGGCCAGGGTTCTTTTTGGAATAATCCACCAGCTCTTTCACGGTGTTCACGGGCAAGCTGGTGGGCACGGCAATTACGCTCGGCCCCATGCCCAGCATGGCCACTGGCGTGAACGACTTCACCGGGTCATAGCTGAGCTTCATGATGGACGGGTTCATTGCGAAGGTGGATGAGATCAACAGCAGCGTGCTGCCATCGGCCTCGGCGCGCGCCGCCAGCTCTGAGCCCACGCTGCCACCGCCACCGGCCCGGTTCTCCACAATCACATTGCGCTTGAGTCGCACCGACAACTGCTGCGCCATGGTGCGGCCCACGATGTCATTGCTGCCGCCAGGCGCAAAGGGCACGATGATGCGGATGGGTTTGGTGTCTTGCGCTTGGGCGATCGCCACGAAACAAACCAAACTCAGGGCCAGAAAGCAGTTGAAGTATCGCTTCATGCCGATTTTCACAAGTTCGATTGGGTGGGTCATGGTGTTGAATTCACTATATGTTTGATAGCTGCTTACGAATATAAACAAAGGGCTAGAGGCCTATTTTCATCTTATTTTCAACAGGGAGACCGTTTAAAACGTCAATCACCTGCTGCGCCACTTGCAGCGAGCTGCGCGCCTGCGTCTCGTACGTACCACCGGCGGCGTGCGGGGTGCCAACGAAGTTAGGCAGAGACAACAAAGGGTGATCCGCCGGGGGCGGCTCGACCTCAAACACATCCAGACCCGCTCCAAACAGGTGGCCTGCTTTCAGGGAAAGGTACAGCGCCTGCTCATCCACCAAGCCACCGCGTGAAACGTTGATGAGCACGGCGTCGGGCTTCATCATGGCCAGCTCAGGCGCGCCCACCATGTAGCGGCTCTCGGGCGTCAAGGGCAGGTGCAGGGTGAGCAAGTCCACCTGGGGCAGCATGTCGGCGAGGCTGTGCAAACGGGTGTGGGAGATGTCAGCCCAGGCGTCAGCAGATGCGTGCGGGTCATAGGCCAAAAGCTGGGCGTCAAACGCACCCAACCACTTGCGCGCCACACGCGTGCCAATGTTGCCCATGCCGACAATGCCCACCGTCTTGCCCTGCATCTGAATCGCCAGGTTCTTAGGCCGCACGATCTCATCGCCCGCACGCAACATGCGGTCAAAGCGGGTGACGCGGCGCGTGACGGACAACGCTAACGCAAAGGCCATCTCGGCCACCGCCTCGCTGTTCACACCCGGAGTGCGGCTGATGGGGATGCCGTGGCGTTGCGCGGCGACGAGGTCAATCGTGTCGTAGCCCACGCCCTGCTTGCAGATCACCTTCACTCGTCTAGCGCGTGCCAGTTGATCCGCGGTGATGGGCGTCATGCGCGTCATCACGCCGTCAGCGTCTTCAGGCCAATTTTTTGTGGCGGGGTCTGGCCAGCACACCACTTGCGCGTGTTGGCGGGCCAGGGCGATACCGGCCTCATGGAAGGCGTCAAGGATGTAGATTTTTTTCTGGTTCGCCATCACTGCTTCTCGATTTTTGCTTTCTCAATCACCTCGC
>JAYVPU010000090.1:0-8698 GCA_043757205.1 Comamonadaceae bacterium
GCTTGGCATGATGCCGCCGCGAAAAGCGAAAGTCCACCAGCGTGTTCAGATTCAGATCGGCCACCGCAAAGACGTGGCCGCCACGACCACCGTCACCGCCATTGGGGCCGCCAAATTCCTTGTATTTTTCATGTCTAAACGAGACGCAGCCAGCGCCGCCGTCTCCCGCAGAGACGTCAATATAGGCTTCGTCAACGAATTTCATGGCAATGGTTTTTCAAGGTTTATAAACGAAAAACCCCGCGCCGGGCGCAGGGTTTCGAACGGGAGCAACCGACAGCTTACGCAGCGGTAATGTTCACCGTGTGCTTGCTCAATGCGCCTTTGATAGCGAATGAAACGTGACCGTCCGTCAGAGCAAACAAGGTGTGATCCTTGCCCACGCCGACGTTGACGCCGGGGTGGAACTTGGTGCCGCGTTGGCGAACGATGATGGAGCCAGCGCTCACCAACTCACCGCCAAAGGCTTTCACACCCAACATCTTGGGCTGCGAATCGCGCCCGTTTCGCGTAGAGCCGCCGCCTTTTTTCTGTGCCATGACTCGAGTCCTTAGCCTGCAATCGCACCAATGAGCAGTTCAGTGAACAGCTGCCGGTGACCTTGACGTTTTTGATAATGCTTGCGACGGCGCATTTTAAAAATGCGAACTTTGTCGTGCTTGCCCTGAGTCACCACAGTGACTGTGACAGTTGCGCCGGACACCAAGGGCGTACCCACCTTCAATTCAGCGCCGTTTCCGACAGCCAGAACCTGGTCGATAACAATCTCTTGGCCTACGTCCGCAGCAATCTGTTCTACTTTAATTTTTTCTCCAGCAGCAACACGATATTGTTTGCCACCGGTTTTTATGACCGCGTACATGTTGACCTCTTCAATTTAGCTCCGCAGACGGATTTCCACAGAGCCGACGAGTATAGCATGGTTACGGGTTTAGGGCATCTCAGCGTTATGACCTGCCTGATGGGCTTCTCGCGTCAGCTATAATTTTCGGTTGTCGCGCGCCATGCAAACCGCCGCGCCGTGATGTTTCATTGAGGATTTCCATGAGTGACACGCTGACCCCAAATAGTCAAATTGACCCCAGCAAACGGACCTGGCTCATCGCCTCCAGCTGCGCGGGCGCCGTAGGTGCTGGCGCAGTAGCCATTCCTTTTATCAGCTCCTTCCAGCCGTCCGAGAGGGCCAAAGCTGCAGGTGCTGCCGTTGAGGTTGACATCGCCGCCCTCAAGCCGGGTGAGAAGCTGACCGTCGAGTGGCGCGGCAAACCGGTGTGGATCATCAAACGCACACCTGAGCAACTGGCCAGCTTGAACAAAGCCGAATCCCAGTTGGCTGATCCCAAATCAGAACGCAAACCCTCAGAGCTCACGCCCGAGTACGCCCGCAACCAGCACCGCTCCATCAAGCCGGAGATCATGGTGGCCGTGGGCATTTGTTCGCACCTGGGCTGCTCGCCCTCTGACAAGTTTCAAATGGGTGCGCAGCCCTCTTTGCCGGATGACTGGCAAGGCGGCTTCTTGTGTCCCTGCCATGGCTCTACCTTTGACATGGCCGGTCGCGTGTTCAAGAACAAACCGGCACCCGACAACCTCGAAGTGCCCCCGCACTTCTATCTCTCCGACAGCAAATTGCTGATCGGTGAAGATAAAAAAGCCTGATTAAAAAGCGGAGAACAAAATGGCTGAAATGAAAGAAATCTCCCCCAACGCCCCGGCCGCCGAAAAGCTGCTGAACTGGGTGGACAACCGCTTCCCGCTGAGCAAGCTCTTCAAGGAGCACATGAGCGAGTACTACGCACCGAAGAATTTCAACTTCTGGTACATCTTTGGCTCGCTCGCTCTACTCGTTTTGGTGATCCAAATCGTCACCGGCATTTTCTTGGTCATGCACTACAAGCCCGACGCTGCGCTGGCTTTTGGCTCGGTCGAGTACATCATGCGCGACGTGCCTTGGGGCTGGTTGGTGCGCTACATGCACTCCACCGGGGCTTCGGCTTTCTTCGTGGTGGTGTACCTGCACATGTTCCGCGGTCTGATCTACGGCAGCTACCGTAAGCCACGCGAACTGGTCTGGATCTTTGGTTGCGCCATCTTTTTGTGCCTCATGGCAGAAGCCTTCATGGGCTACTTGCTGCCCTGGGGCCAGATGAGCTACTGGGGTGCTCAGGTGATCGTGAACCTGTTTGCCGCTATTCCTTTTGTCGGCCCCGATCTGGCGCTGCTGATTCGTGGTGACTATGTGGTGGGTGACGCAACGCTCAACCGCTTCTTCAGCTTCCACGTGATTGCTGTACCTCTGGTACTGCTGGGCCTGGTGGCCGCGCACATCATTGCGTTGCACGAAGTGGGCTCCAACAACCCGGACGGCGTTGAGATCAAGGGCCCCAATGCCCCGAAAGACGCTCAGGGCCACCCGCTGGACGGCGTGCCCTTCCACCCCTACTACTCGGTGCACGACATTTTTGGTGTCAGCCTGTTTTTGATGGTGTTCTCCGCCATCATCTTCTTCGCGCCTGAGTTTGGTGGCTACTTCCTTGAATACAACAACTTCATCCCGGCTGACCCACTCAAAACCCCTGCACACATCGCGCCGGTCTGGTATTTCACGCCGTATTACTCCATGCTGCGCGCCATCACCAGCGAGATGATGTATGCCTTGATCGCCTGTGTATTCGGTGCTGCCGTTTTCAGCGCACTCAAGCTGAAGATGCCAACGTTGCTCAAAGCTGTTGTCCTCGGTGCCGCAGTGGCGATCACTGCCATGATGCTGGCCATTGACGCCAAGTTCTGGGGTGTGCTGGTGATGGGGGGCGCAGTCGTCATCCTGTTCTTCCTGCCTTGGCTAGACAACTGCGAAGTGAAGTCAATCCGCTACCGTCCTGACTGGCACAAATACCTGTACGGCATTTTTGTCATCAATTTCGTCGCACTGGCCTATCTGGGTGTTCAGCCACCCTCGGCCATCGGTGAACGCGTGTCCCAAGTCGGCACCCTCTTCTACTTTGGCTTTTTCCTGCTGATGCCCTGGTGGAGCCGATTGGGTCAAACCAAACCCGTCCCCGCCCGCGTCACCTTTGCTGCACACTGAGCCGGAGCAGAACAACATGAAAAAAATCCTCATTGCCCTGATCGCGGCGCTCGGCTTCACGTCCGCCGCCCAAGCTTCCAGCGAAGGTGCCATCGCCTGGGACAAAGCCCCGATCAACACCTCCGACATGGTCTCTTTGCAAAATGGTGCCAAGCTGTTTGTGAACTACTGCCTGAGCTGCCATTCGGCGGCTTACATGCGCTACAACCGCCTGCAAGACATCGGCTTCACCAACGAGCAGATCAAAGATAACTTGCTGTTCACCACCGACAAGGTGGGCGACACCATGAAGTCGGCCATTGACCCCAAACAGGCCAAAGTCTGGTTTGGGGCCAACCCGCCTGACCTGACTGTGATTGCGCGCTCACGCGCCGCACCGGGTCAAGGCTCCGGGGCTGATTACCTCTACACCTTCTTGCGCACCTTCTACCCTGATGCCACCAAGGCCACAGGTTGGAACAACCTGGCCTTCCCCAGCGTGGGCATGCCCCACGCCCTGTGGGAGTTGCAAGGCAAGCGTCAGCCCATCATGAAAACGGTGGCGGGTGAGCACGGTCACGAGACGCAGGCCTTTGCAGGCTGGGAGCAGCTCTCACCCGGCACCTTGAGCCCGCTCCAGTATGATCAGGCGGTTGGCGATCTCGTGAACTACCTGCAGTGGATGGGAGAGCCCGCGCAGAACACCCGCGTGCGAGTGGGCGTCTGGGTTCTGATGTTCCTACTCGTGTTTTCCTTCTTTGCCTGGCGCCTCAACGCCTCCTACTGGAAAGACGTCAAGTAAATTTGACGGATGTCCAATGCCAGGCCTCAATCTCAAGTTGAGGCCTGAACTGTTCGGAGTGGGATGCAAAGCGCACCCCACTCTTTTTAGTTTCGACCTAACTTGAATACAAGTTAGTCTCCACTGAAACTACGTTTTGATTTTTAGGAGCCCCCATCATGATGGTGCTGTATTCAGGAACTACCTGCCCGTTTTCCCACCGTTGCCGTTTTGTCCTCTTCGAAAAAGGCATGGACTTTGAGATCCGCGATGTCGATCTGTACAACAAGCCAGAAGACATCAATGTGATGAATCCCTATGGCCAGGTGCCCATCCTGGTTGAACGCGATCTCATCCTGTATGAGTCCAACATCATCAATGAGTACATTGACGAGCGCTTCCCACACCCCCAGTTGATGCCGGGTGACCCGGTTGATCGCGCCCGTGTACGCCTGTTCTTGCTCAACTTCGAGAAAGAACTCTTTGTGCACGTCTCCACACTGGAGTCCCGCGTGACCAAAGGCAACGAGAAAGCGCTGGAGAAAGCACGCGCTCACATCCGCGATCGCCTGACGCAGCTCGCCCCCGTGTTCCTCAAGAACAAATACATGCTGGGTGACAACTTCTCCATGCTGGACGTCGCCATTGCGCCTCTGCTTTGGCGTTTGGACTACTACGGCATTGAGCTCAGCAAAAACGCTGCGCCACTGCTCAAGTATGCAGAACGCATCTTCTCGCGACCCGCCTACATTGAGGCGCTGACACCTTCTGAAAAAGTGATGCGCAAATAAGCTTTGACACCTAAATTCTGATGTTGACCGACAAGGACACGCCGTCCACCCGCCCTTACCTTCTGCGCGCCCTTTATGAGTGGTGTACAGATAACGGCTTCACACCCTATGTGGCGGTGAAGGTGGACGACAGCGTTCGGGTTCCTATGGATCACGTCAAGAATGGTGAGATTGTTCTCAACATCAGCTTTGATGCCACCAGCTCACTCCATTTGGGCAACGAGCTCATCGAGTTCAAAGCCCGGTTTGGGGGAGTGGCGCAAGACATTCGAGTGCCCATTAACCGTGTGATTGCCATTTACGCGCGTGAAAATGGCCAGGGCATGGCCTTCCCCATAGAAGCCCCCGCATCAACACGAGACCCCTCAGCCTCAGAACCACGCGCCATGGGTGTGCGCAAAGAGGCTGCGGGCAAGCGTGTTCAACTGGTGCCTCAGGAGGCACCCCATGAAGATGACAAGCCAGAGCCACCCCAACCCGCAGGGCGAACCAAACCCGCACTGACGCGCATTAAATAGGGCATGCATGAGGTGCCTTTAGCGCAGCTCTTGCCCTTGATGTGAAGTAAAATAAACGCCGTGCCGATTTAGCTCAGTTGGTAGAGCAACCGCCTTGTAAGCGGTAGGTCGTCAGTTCGATTCCGACAATCGGCACCATTTATGTCATTCTTGTTACGAACTATCCGCTTCGTACAGGTTGAACCTTCAAGCGAATTGAGGTAACCTCCCATCCCTTGGTGCGCAAGTGAGCCATCAAAGCAGGCAAGCTTTGGCGGATTTTGGCAGCGGCCGCGTTGCTACTCACGAGAAGACACCAGTCCTGCCCATCAATCGGACCGGCCGTGATCGCGGAGCGAAGTGGTGGGGGAATCAGCGGTTCAATGGCCTTAAGTCTGGCCACTGAATCTGTCGTTAATTCTGTCAACCGGGCCAGCACCGGAGAATCTTGAGTCGCCTGCTGCAAGCTCACCGAGTGGGCACGGCGATGCATCAGTAGCTCTTGCGGAGTATGTTCATATGCATTTGATTATCACGGATGCATGGCTCGCCAAGAGCCGTGCGGTCCACTTGAGCGGCAAACAGTTGTTGTTGGCCGGGATGGGGGCTTCTTTGGCTTTAATGTTGGTGGCTGCGGGTCTGTACCACTGGGTTTTTCTCAAAGGCGCGCGCGAAGGCTGGCCGGTGATTGGCAGGCTGGTCAAGCTGGTGGTCAAAGACGAATTTGCCCAGCGGGATCGCATCATGCGTGAAAACCTGGACGTCATGGCCAAACAACTCGGGGAAATGCAAGCCAAGATGGTTCAGATCGAGTCACTGGGGGAGCGTGTTTCCGGCTTAGCGGGCATCAATCCCAACGATATCAAGACCAAGCCTGGTCAAGGCGGGGCATTGGTAACTGGTCGCTCACTCACCATGGAAGAGCTCCAGTCCACGCTGGATGACCTTGAGCGACTCTCAGGCCAACGCACAGACTTATTGACGGTGATGGAGTCGCGCCTGTTTGACCAAAAAATCAAAGCCTTGCTGGTGCCTACGCAAGCGCCGGTCGCTAATGTCAATGCAGGCTCAGGTTTTGGCTGGCGAATTGACCCGATCGCAGGACGCTCCGCCCTGCATACGGGTCTTGACTTTCAAGCGTCTCCTGGCACACCCATACAGGCGGCCGCTGGTGGCGTGGTGGTGACACAAGAAGTTCACCCCCAGTACGGCAACATGATCGAGGTCGATCATGGCAAAGGACTCCTCACCCGCTATGCCCACGCCTCCCGGGTCTTCGTCAAGAAGGGTGACCTTATCAAACGCGGGCAAAAAATAGCCGAAGTCGGAACCACGGGTCGCTCGACCGGCCCCCACCTTCATTTTGAAGTGCTGGTCCAAGGGGTATTCCAGGACCCGCAAAAATTCCTCAACGCCGGCCATGCCTTGCCGGCTCAGCAGTTGGCTTTAACGCCTGCACAAAAGGTCACCGTCGCCGCCGTCGCCAGCCCTCAGGTGCAAAGGTAGAATTGCGGGCTTGGTTAGGTTGGTGCAAATTGCCCGGCCAAGCCGTTGTCACGCCAGCGTGGCGACTCTCATTCACCTTGATTGAAAAAGGATTGCGCTGATTTGCGGGTTCATAAGAATCGGCAAATGAGTTGAGCATTCATGGTCACCAATATCCTCACCAAAATTTTCGGCAGTCGCAATGATCGTCTGCTCAAGCAATACCGCACCGTTGTAACCCGCATCAATGCGATGGAGCATCAGTTTGAAAAACTGAGCGATGATGAGTTGCGAGGCAAAACTCAGGCGTTCCGCGAACGGGTTACCAACGGCGAGACGCTGGACGCCCTGCTACCGGAAGCCTTTGCCGTGGTGCGTGAAGGCTCCAAGCGCGTCATGAAAATGCGCCATTTCGATGTGCAGTTGATGGGGGGCATGTCCCTGCACAACGGCAAGATTTCCGAGATGCGCACCGGCGAAGGCAAAACACTGACCGCCACCCTGCCCGTGTACCTCAATGCCCTGAGCGGCCAGGGTGTACACGTTGTCACGGTCAACGACTACCTGGCCAACCGCGATGCTCTGTGGATGGGACGGCTCTACAACTTCCTGGGCCTGAGCGTCGGCATCAACCTGCCGCAAATGTCACGTGAAGACAAGCAGACAGCCTACCGGGCCGACATCACCTACGGCACCAACAACGAGTACGGGTTTGACTACCTGCGCGACAACATGGTTTATGAACGTGCAGACCGCGTGCAACGCGGCCTGAACTACGCCATCGTCGATGAGGTGGACTCCATCCTGATTGACGAAGCGCGCACGCCTCTGATCATCAGTGGCCAGGCTGAGGACCACACCGAGCTCTACATCGCCATCAACAAGATCGTGCCCGGCTTAACGCTGCAAGAAGGCGAAGCCGACCCGCGCACTGGCGAAGGTGTGACCAAACCCGGTGACTTCACGCTGGACGAAAAAACTCACCAGGTCTTCCTCACCGAGCAAGGCCATGAAAATGCGGAGCGCATCCTGAGCGAAGCCGGTTTGCTGCCTGAAGGGGCTAGCCTGTACGACCCGGCCAACATCACTCTCATGCACCACCTGTATGCGGCCTTGAGAGCGCGCCACCTCTACCACCGTGACCAGCACTATGTGGTGCAAAGCGGCGAAGTGGTGATCGTGGACGAGTTCACCGGGCGTCTCATGACGGGTCGGCGCTGGAGCGATGGTCTGCACCAGGCAGTTGAGGCCAAAGAAGGCGTACAGATTCAGGCCGAAAATCAGACCCTGGCCTCCATCACCTTCCAGAACTACTTCCGCCTCTACAACAAGCTAGCGGGCATGACCGGCACGGCCGATACCGAAGCCTACGAATTCCAGGAAATTTACGGTCTGGAGACGGTGGTGATCCCGCCCAACCGCCTGAGCAAACGCGAAGATCAACTCGACCGCATCTACAAAACCACGCGCGAAAAATACGAAGCGGCCATTCAGGATATTCGTGAATGCTATGAACGCGGTCAGCCCGTGCTCGTGGGCACCACCTCGATTGAAAACTCCGAGATCATTGACGAGTTGCTGAACAAGGAAAATCTGCCGCACCAGGTGCTCAACGCCAAGCAGCACGCCCGAGAGGCCGACATCATTGCGCAGGCCGGTCGTGAAAAAATCATCACCATTGCCACCAATATGGCTGGTCGCGGCACCGACATTGTGCTGGGCGGCAACATTGAAAAAGCCATCGAAGCTGTAGAAGCTGATCCCGCCTTGGACGACGCGGCCAAACAAGCCCAGATCGCTGCATTGCGCGCTCAGTGGACGCTGGACCATGAGAAGGTCAAAGCCTTGGGCGGCTTGCGCATCATCGCCACCGAGCGTCACGAATCACGCCGCATTGACAACCAGTTGCGCGGTCGATCTGGTCGTCAAGGCGACCCGGGTTCCTCTCGTTTTTACCTGGGTCTGGACGACGCCCTGATGCGCATCTTTGCCGGGGACCGGGTCAAGGCCATCATGGATCGGCTCAAGATGCCCGATGGCGAAGCGATTGAAGCGGGCATCGTGTCGCGCAGCATTG
>JAYVPU010000091.1:0-8622 GCA_043757205.1 Comamonadaceae bacterium
CGATTGCGGCTGCGTGATCAGACGAACGCCACAACTCCACTTGGCCACCGGCTTGCTGATCAGCAGGGAAATAAATGCGCCGCCAAAGCCCATGAGCAGGGCGTAGCCCAGCAGGGCCGTCAGGTTCAAACCATTGGCCGTGAGGTAGCGGTTGACGCCCAGCAAATTAGCCACGACGCCCAGCACCAGAACCACAGCCAGATTGGTCAATACAAACAAGATGATTCGCTTCATTTCACCCCTTTGATTACTTTTAGTTGCCTCTACCTTACCTTCTATTATGCGGCGTCAAAAGCCTTGCTGCGAGGCAAGCGAAAGACCTGGGCGTCGGCATAAAACAAGGGGTCTTCATTGGCCGCCCACCAGTGCGGCACGCCCAAGACGGGCAGCGGCGCAAACGGCTTGTTGGCCAGCTTCTCGGCGCTCAAGGCTTGAGCCAGCCAGGGATCCCAGTCTGCTACTAAATCAGGAGCTTCTTGTGCTAGATACACATGGGCTGTGACGGCTTTTCTAGGTGAAACCAGCTTCTCCAGCAAAGCATGGCCAAACAGCACGAGTTGCGCCTGTGCCCACAGCGGGCGCAAGTCGATGAACAGGCGCTGCCAGTCGCGCGCGATCAGCGCAGCCCACAGGGCATCGGGGGCGCGCAGCAGGGCTGCGTTTTCATCGAACAGGGTCAGCGCGTCACGCACCGGCCCGCGCACCGATTGAATGCCTGCGGCAGCAATCTGCTCGGCCTGCAAGGCATTGAGGCGCTGCTTGGTCTGCGGAAAATGCAGCCAGCACAGGCCGTTGAAAAAGTCGTGCAGGTTGTCGCGGGTGGGGACGCTGGCGCTGTCAAAAATGAACTGCTCATAGGCCACGCTGTCTGGCAAGTCGCTCTGCGCTACGAAGCGAACCGGCGCAACACGGGAGGTGTTCAAGGCTTCCCGCACCGACGCTCCCGCCACGACCGCCTGCGCCAGCGGCTGGCCGACCGCACGGCAGTGCGTCAGCCAGGGGGCGTCCCAGTCAATGGCCTCTAAACCATGCGCCACGGCAAGGCGTCACCTGAACGCAGGGGTTTGAGTTGGGCATCGCCAAAGGCAAAGCTCTCGGGTGGCGTCCAGGATTCGCGCCGCAGTGTGATGGTGTCGGTGTTGCGCGGCAAGCCGTAGAAGTCGGCCCCATTGAAGCTGGCAAAGGCTTCGAGCTGGCCCAGCGCGCCCGCCGCGTCAAAGGCCTCGGCGTACATCTCGATGGCAGCGTGGGCGGTGTAGCAACCGGCGCAGCCGCTGGCGTGCTCTTTGAGGTGCGCCGGGTGCGGTGCGCTGTCGGTGCCGAGGAAGAATTTTGAATTGCCGCTGGTGGCCGCTGCGACCAGCGCTTGGCGGTGTTTCTCGCGCTTGAGCACCGGCAGGCAGTAGTAGTGCGGGCGAATGCCACCCGTGAAAATCGCGTTGCGGTTGTACAGCAAATGATGCGCGGTGACGGTGGCGGCGGTGAAACGGTCGGCATCACGCACATAGTGCGCCGCCTCTTGCGTGGTGATGTGCTCAAACACGATTTTCAGCTCGGGGAAGTCCCGCCGCAGCGGAATAAGCTGGGTGTCAATGAAGACGGCCTCGCGGTCGAACAGGTCGATGTCGGGCGAGGTGACCTCACCATGCACCAGCAGCAGCAGGCCTTCGCGCTGCATGGCTTCCAGCGTCTTGTAGGTCTTGCGGATGTCGGTGACGCCTGCGTCGCTGTTGGTGGTGGCACCGGCCGGGTAAAGCTTGAGCGCGACCACGCCCGCATCCTTGGCGCGTTTGATTTCATCGAGCGGCAGCAGGTCGGTGAGGTAGAGCGTCATCAAGGGCTCAAACTTCAAACCCACAGGGACGGCCGCGCGAATGCGCTCCCGGTAGGCCGCAGCCTGCACCGCCGTGGTCACGGGGGGCCTGAGGTTGGGCATGATGATGGCGCGACCGAATTGCGCGGCAGTGTGCGGCACGACGGTGTGCAGTGCGTCGCCATCGCGCACATGCAAATGCCAGTCGTCGGGGCGGGTGATGACGACTTGGCGGACGGGTTCGGGGGTAGTTTCTGGGTTCATGGTGTGATTGTCGCCAAATTCATGTGCGAACCTTGATTCTGGACTACCATGGAACGCAGCCCTACAGCATCGCCTCAATATGACATCAGTCGCTCCCGCAGATATCGCCTCGGCCCCAGAGAATGTGGCCAAGCCACCGCGCGAGCCTAGATTCCCCATCGTGCACCTTGTGACCAAAGCCGGGCGTGAACTGGTAGGCACGCTCACCCTCAAAACATTGACAGATGACCTGGGGCAATCCGACGCGATCTGCTTTCATGTCAAGCAAACCACGCCTTAAGCGAGGCCCCAACCACCATGCCACAGCTTTCATCCTCGCCCACCGCCCCCCCCCCCCCGGTCACAACTCATGACCGACTTGCGTGAGCGGGCAGAGACCGCCGTGCTGGCCACACGCACAGCCATCGCCCGCATGAACCCGGAGGAAGTCCAGCGCCTGGTGCATGAACTCCAGGTGCATCAAATTGAGCTGGAGATGCAGAACGAGGAGCTGCGCCAGGCGCAAGGCGAGCTGACCCAGTCCCGTGACCGTTTCAACCAACTCTACGACTTTGCCCCTGTGGGCTACATGACACTCAGTCCCGAAGGGCTGGTGCTGGAGGCCAACCTGGCCCTGGCCACCTTGCTCGGCCTGGTGCGCAGCAAGCTCATGGGTCAAAAATTCTCGGGCTTTGTCACCCACGAGGCGCAAGACTCGCTCTACCTGCACCACCGCGCCGCGCAGGCGACGGGCGTGAAGCAGGTTTGCCATCTTGATCTGCGCCGCACGGACGGAACGACCTTCACAGCGCGGATGGAAACCATCGTCCTGCGTAGCGATGAGGGCAGGGACGTGCACTTTCTGAGCGTCATCATCGACATGACCGACATCAAACGGGCCGAGGCCCAGGTGCGGCAACTCAACGCTGATCTGGAGCGCCGCGTGATCGAGCGCACGCAAGCGCTGCGCGAGAGCGAAGTGCAAGAAAAACAAGCCCGGCAAATGGCCGAGACCGCCAACCTGGCCAAGTCTGAATTTCTGACCACCATGAGCCATGAGATGCGCACGCCGCTCAATGGCGTGCTGGGCATGGCCGAGTTGCTGCTGCTCGACCGTTTGACCCCGCAGCAGCGACAGTACATCACGCTGATCAGTGTCAACGGGAAAACCTTGTTGACCTTGATTGAGGACCTGCTCGACATCGGGAAAATTGAAGCCGGTCAACTCGATACCGTGCAAGTTCCCTTCAGCCTGGACGAACTGCTGGCGGAGTTGAGCGACCTCTACACCCTGCTGGCCCGCGACAAGGGCTTGACTTTCAGTGCCCATCAAGCGCCGGAGGTGCCCCTCGCCGTCATAGGCGACCGCCACCGCTTGCGCCAAATCCTGAACAACCTGCTGGTCAACGCGCTCAAGTTCACGCACCATGGCGAAATCAGCCTGCGCGTGGCATTGTTGCGCTCGGCGCGCTTGGGCGACCAGCACATCACCACGCTGCGCTTCACCGTGCAAGACAGCGGCATTGGCATTGCGCCGGAGGCGCAGGCACGGCTGTTCACGCGCTTTGTGCAGGCCGACAGCGCCATCACGCAAAACTACGGCGGCACCGGCTTGGGCCTGGCCATCGTCAAGCAGTTGGCAGAACACCTGGGCGGTGTCGTCGCGCTGACCAGCGTGGCAGGACAGGGCTCCACCTTCATTGGCGACATTCCCTTCAACGAGGTCGCCCCGCTTGCGGCACCCTCAACGGCGTCGCAGGGAGCACTGCAACCCGAGTCAAGCCAGGCCAGAATTTTGGTGGCCGAGGACAACCCGATCAATCAGCTGGTCGTCTTAGAACTCATCAAACGGATCGGCTACCACGACGTCAGCGTGGTGGACAATGGCCAGGAGGCGGTGGATGCGGCTCAGAAGGGCCATTTCGACCTCATCTTGATGGATTGCCGCATGCCCGTGCTGGACGGCTACGCAGCGACCGAAAAGATACGCGCGCTGGGTGCGCTGGTTCCCATCATTGCCGTGACCGCCAATGCGTCTGTGGCCGACCAAGAGAGATGCCGCAGCCTGGGCATGAACGACTACCTGACCAAGCCGATCAACCTCACTCAATTGCGCGAGACACTGGCACGCTGGATCCATCCCCGCTGAGCCCGCCTTGCCCGGCCCACAGCGGCCTCAGTGCCCGAGGATTTTGTTTAAAAACTCACGCGTGCGGGGCTGGCGGTTCTCAGGGTGGCCAAAGAACTCGTCTTTGGCGCAGTCCTCCAGAATGCGCCCGCCCACGTCAATGAAGATCACGCGGTTGGCCACCTTGCGGGCGAAGCCCATCTCGTGCGTGACCACCATCATGGTCATGCCCTCGGTGGCCAACTTGACCATCACGTCCAGCACCTCGCCCACCATCTCGGGGTCTAGCGCGGAAGTGGGCTCGTCAAACAACATCACCATCGGGTCCATGGACAGGGCGCGGGCAATGGCCACGCGCTGCTGCTGCCCGCCCGAGAGCTGGCTGGGGAACTTGTCTTTGTGCACCATGAGGCCCACGCGGTCCAGCATCTTGAGCCCACGCGTTTTGGCTTCATCCGGGCTGCGGCCCAGCACCTTGATCTGGGCCAGGGTCAGGTTCTCCGTCACGGACAAGTGCGGAAACAGCTCAAAGCTTTGAAACACCATGCCGACACGAGCGCGCAGTTTGGGCAGGTCGGTTTTTTCGTCGTAGAGGTTCACACCATCGACAAAAATCTGACCCGCCTGGATGGGCTCCAGGCCATTCACGGTTTTGATGAGGGTGGACTTGCCCGAGCCCGAGGGCCCACAAACCACGACCACATCGCCCTTGGCAATGTTGACCGAGCACTCGTTCAAGACCTGAACCGGGCCATACCACTTGGAGACGTTTTTGATTTGAATCATGGGGCTACCTTAGCGAATGATGGCGATACGGGCGTTCAGCTTTTTCACCAGCGTGGACAGGCCAAAACAAATCACAAAATAAACGACGGCGGCCAGCAGATAAGCCTCTTCCGGGCGGCCATAAATTTTGCCCGCATTGGTGAAGCCCTTGAGCAAGTCATAGGCGCCGATGGCATACACCAACGAGGTGTCCTGAAACAGGATGATGGTCTGCGTCAGCAGCACCGGCAGCATATTGCGAAAGGCCTGCGGCAACACCACCAAACGCATGTTCTGCCCGTAGCTCATACCCAGCGCCTGACCCGCAAACACCTGACCCCGCGGGATGGACTGAATGCCCGCCCGCATGATCTCGCTGAAGTACGCCGCCTCAAACGCGATGAAGGTGATGAAGGCCGACAGCTCCGCGCCAATCGGCCGGCCGATCATGAAGGGGATGAGCAGGAAGAACCACAAGATCACCATCACCAGCGGCACGGAGCGCATGCCGTTGACGTAAATGGTCGCGGGCAGCATCAGCGCTTTTTTGCCTGACAGCCGCATGAGGGCGAGCAGTGTGCCCAAAAGGATGCCGCCCAGTGTGGCCACCAGCGTGAGTTGCACGCTGAACCAGAAGCCGCCCAGCACGAACTTGCGGATGATGTCCCAGTCGAGAAAAGTGAGGTCTAGGCCCAGCATGTTAGTGCCCTCCCCCGGTGCCACCGGCGACGATAAAACCGGGAATCGCCACTCGTCTCTCGATGAAGGCAAACACGCGGTTCACCGCAAAGGCCGACAGCGCGTAGAGCGCCGTGACCGCCAAGTACACCTCCACCCCGCGCGAGGTTTCTTCCTGTGCCTGCATAGCGAACATGGTGAGCTCGGCAATCGACACGGCAAAGGCCACCGATGAGTTCTTGAGCAGGTTCATGGACTCGCTGGTCAAGGGCGGCAGGATGATGCGAAACGCCATGGGCAAAATCACATAGCGGTAGGTTTGCGCCGTTGTCAGGCCCAGGGCCATGCCCGCATAGCGTTGGCCTTTGGGCAGGGCCTGTATGCCTGCGCGCACCTGCTCGGCAATGCGGGCGGAAGTGAAAAAACCCAGGGCAAATACCACCAGCAGCAGGCTGGGCACCTGCTGGAAAGCCGGAAACATCTTGGGTACCACAAAGTACCAGAGGAAGACCTGCACCAGCAGCGGAATGTTGCGAAACAACTCCACCCAAGCGGTGGCCAAACGGGCCAATACAGGACTGTTAGGCAGCGTGCGCAAGGTGCCCATCAAGGCTCCAATGAGCACCGCCACCACCCAGGAGCTGACCGCCACAGTCAGCGTCCAGCCCCAGGCGTCCATCATCCATTGCAGATAGGTGCGCCCGCTGCCGTCGTCGTGGAGGAAGACTTGCCAGTCCCAGGTCATGCGTTTGTACCTGGCAATCGATTACTTTTTCGCGTAATCTTCCATTGGCTTGTCGTTCGGCGTGGCCCAAGCGGCCTTGGTGCTCTCGCTCACGGCCAAGCCCACCTTGACGTTTTTCGGTGGGATGGGCTGCACGAACCACTTGTCGTAGAGCTTGGCCATCTCACCGGACTTCATCAGGTCTTTGAGCGTGTCGTCCGCCAGCTTCTTGAAAGCGGGGTCGTCTTTGCGCAGCATGATGGCGATGGGCTCGACCGAGAGCACTTCACCCACGATTTTGAAATCAGCCGGGTTCTTGGCATTCGCGATATTGCCCGCCAATATGGAGCCGTCCATGACGAAAGCATCTGCGCGGCCCGACTCCAGCAGCAAGAAACTGTCGGCGTGGTCTTTTCCGTAGACCTCTTTGAAGTCGATACCATTGGCGCGTTCGTTTTTGCGCAGCGTCTGCACCGAGGTTGTGCCCGTGGTGGTCGCTACGTTTTTGCCATTCAACTGCGTGAGCGAGGTGATGCCGGAGTTGGCCTTAACGACCATGCGTACTTCTTCAACAAAAGTGGTGACGGCGAAGGCCACGTCTTTCTGGCGCGTGGCGTTATTGGTCGTGGAGCCACATTCAATGTCCACTGTGCCGTTTTGCGTGAGTGGAAGGCGATTCTGTGAGGTGACGGACTGGTACTTCACGTCCAACTTTTTGCTCACCGCCTTCTCCACATTGGCCACGATGCGCTGACACAGTTCCACGTGAAAGCCTGCGTACTTGCCCTCGCCCAAGGTGTAGGACAGCGCGCCTGAAGAGTCGCGCACACCCAGGGTGATGCTGCCCGAAGCTTTGACTTTGGCGAGGGTGTCGTTGGCCTGCGCGAGGGCGCTGCCAACCGTGAATGCCATAACGGCGAGTGCCAACACATGCTTTTTCATACGGTCTCCAACTTGAAATTTTTAAGAACGGAACAAGACACAGTGACGTTCTACCCCAAAACACCAAGCAGGGTTAAAAACGAACGAACGTGCATTTTATAAGCCAAACCGATCGCCTGTCACTCCGAATTTTGCTGCAAAGCCCACATGCGTGAATAAACCCCGCCCAGCGCCAACAACTCGGCATGCGTGCCGTGCTCCACAATGCGCCCGGCCTCCATCACCAAGATCTCGTGCGCGTCCACCACGGTGGACAGGCGGTGCGCAATCACCAGTGTGGTTTTGTTGATGGCCACGCTTTGCAGCTCGGCCTGGATGGCGCGCTCGTTGGCGCTGTCCAGCGCTGAGGTGGCTTCGTCAAAAATCAGGATGGGCGGATTTTTGAGCAGGGTGCGTGCAATCGCCACGCGCTGCTTCTCACCGCCTGAGAGCTTGAGGCCGCGCTCGCCCACCATGGTGTCGTAGCCCTTGGGCGCGGCGCTGATGAAGCCATGGATGTGCGCCGACTTTGCGGCTTCTTCCACCTCGGCCTGATTGGCACCGGGGCGGCCATAAGCAATGTTGTAGGCCACCGTGTCGTTGAACAGCACCGTGTCTTGCGGCACGATGCCAATGGCCTGGCGCACCGAGGCTTGTGTGACCTGCTTGATGTCTTGCCCGGCGATGGTGATGCGCCCGCCCTCAGCCGGGTTGCTCACGTCATAGAACCGATAGAGCAGTCGCGCCAGCGTGGACTTGCCCGCACCCGATGGCCCGACTACGGCCACCGTCTTGCCCGCTGGAATCTCAAAGCTGATGTGGTGCAGGATGGGGCGGCCGTCTTGGGTGTCGTAGGCAAAGCTGACGTTCTCAAAACGCACCGTGGCCCCTTCCTCGTCCACGAGCTTCACATTCCGTTCGGGCTGAGCCTGTCGAAGTCCTTCGACAGGCTCAGGGCGAACGGTCTTATGCGACTGAATCACAAGCGGTAAAGCACCCGGCGCATCGGCCACCTCCCGCTCTTTCTCCATCAGGGTGAACATCTTGTCCAGGTCGGTCAGGCTTTGTTTGATCTCGCGGTAGATCACGCCCAAAAAACCCAGCGGGATGTAGAGCTGAATCATGAAGGCGTTGATCATCACCAAGTCGCCCAGCGTCATGCGCCCCTCCACCACGCCCAGCGTAGCGCGCCACAGCATGGCGACCAGGCCAATGGCGATGATGAGCTGCTGGCCGGTGTTGAGCAGGCTCAAGGTGGTCTGGCTCTTGACGGCGGCGCGGCGGTAGTGCTCCAGGTTTTCGTCATAGCGCCGCGCTTCAAAGGCCTCGTTGTTGAAGTACTTGACGGTC
>JAYVPU010000092.1:0-8442 GCA_043757205.1 Comamonadaceae bacterium
CGTCTGGCAGTTGCAGCACCGGCACGGTGGCTTTGGGGGACAGGGCCATGAAGTCGGCGGGTTTGTCGCCCAGTGCAATCTCCCGCACCGTGACTTCAATGCCCGCGTAGCGCAGGGCCATGCGGGCGCGAATGGCGTAGGGGCAGCGCCGGAATGAGTAGAGCACGGGCAGTGCGGGGGTGGTCATGCTCGAAATGATATCGAGACCTGTCGCCATCAACAGTGTCACCATGACAGCCGCTACCATTCCCCCCATGAAGAAACCCAGCCTCTCCGCCCGCGCGCCCTGCCCCTGCGACAGCGGGCAACCCTATGCCGACTGCTGCGGCCCCTGGCACGCGGGCCTAGCCTCGGGCGTGCACGCAACCACGCCCGAGGCCTTGATGCGCTCGCGTTACAGCGCTTATGGGCTGGGCTTGATCGACTACCTGCTGGCCACCTGGCACGCGTCAACGTCGCCGGGCGAGCTGGAGTTGTCGCCGGTTAAATGGCTGGGGCTGGAAGTGCGCCATGCGCAAAGCACGGGGGACGCGGGGGTGGTGGAGTTTGTGGCGCGTTGTCGCACGTCTGCCGGGGCAGAGCGCCTGCACGAGACCAGTCGTTTTGTGCGCACTGATGGGCGCTGGTACTACATCGACGGGCAAATGGACGACGCAGCTCAGGTGTTACCAGGGCGTGAAAGCGACGCGACATAAAGGGATAACACGGGGTGTATCAAGAGGTAATCAACCCTACAATGCAGGGCTCCTCGCCTGATTAAAAAAGGATGCTTGATGACACTTACCAAAGCCCTGGCCTCGCTCACCCTGTTGCTCGCCAGCACCAGCGCCATGGCACAGTCCCCAGGCGTCTCCGATAAAGAAATTGTGGTCGGCCAGTTTGCCGCCTTCAGCGGCCCGGCGGCGCAACTCGGTGAGCGGCTTAAAGTCGGCATTGAGGCCTATTTCAAGGCCACCAACGCTACAGGCGGTGTGAATGGCCGCACGCTCAAGCTGGTCACGCGGGATGACGGTTATGAGCCCGAGAAGGCCACCGCTGCGGTCAAGGCTTTGATTTTTGAAGACAAAGTGTTCGCCCTGATCGGCGCGGTGGGCACGCCCACGGGGCTGGCTGCCATGCCGGTGTTCACGGCGGAGAAGGTGCCCATGGTGGGCATGTTCACCGGCGCACAGGCTTTGCGGGAGCCCTTCAATCGGCAGATTTTTCATGTGCGCGCCAGCTACTTTGACGAGACCGAACGCATCGTGCAGCATGTGACTTCAATGGGCTCCAAAAACATCGCTGTGTTTTACCAAAACGATGCTTATGGCAAAGCTGGCCTGGAGGGCGTGAGCCGTGCTTTGGCCAAACGTGACTTGAAGCCGGTGGCCCTAGCCACGTTTGAGCGCAACACGGTGGATGTAACGGCCTCCCTGGCCACGATCTTGTCGGCCAAGCCCGAAGCCGTGATCCAGATCGGGGCCTACAAATCGGTTTCGGCTTTCATCAAAGAGTCGCGCAAGAAGGGCTATGGCGGTCAGTTCTTCAACGTGAGCTTTGTCGGCTCCAAGGCGCTGGCCGACGAGCTGGGACCCGTGGGCACCGGCGTGGTGATCTCGCAGGTGGTGCCCTTTCCCTTTGCGCAGGCCGTGCCTGTGGTGCGCGAGTACCAGCAACGCATGACTGAAGCCGGTCAAAAAGAGTTTGACTTCTCCAGCATGGAAGGTTTTCTGATGGCCAAGGTGTTTGTCGAGGGCGTCAAGCGCGCAGGCCGCTCACTCACGCGCGAGGGTTTGATCAGCGCGCTGGAGTCCATGCACGAGGTGAACCTGGGTGGCTTCAACATCAACTACAGCGCCAAGAACCACGAAGGTTCCAAGTTCACCGATCTCAGCATCATCGGGCGCGACAGCAAGTTCGCGCATTGAGGTGAATGTGCGCTGGCTCCGCAGAGCCAGCGCCGGGCCAGCATCAGCCCAGGTGCTTGCCCACAATCCCCGCCAGCTCAAACATCGTGACTTGCGGTTTACCAAACACTTCGAGGAGTTTGGCGTCTGCATTGATGGCGCGCTTGTTGGCGGCATCTTGCAGGCCATTGGCTTTGATGTAGTCCCACAGTTTTTTGATGACCTCGGTGCGCGCCACGGGGTCTGCACCGATGACGGCGGCCAGCGCGGCGCTGGGCAGCTTGCCGCTGGCGGCGGTGGTTTTGCGCGGGGCCTTGGGCTTGGCGACCTTGACCGCCCCTTTGGCAGCCGTTTTTGACGCCGCTTTTTTAGCGGGTGTTTTTTTGGCTGCGGGGCTTGTTTTGGTCGCCACCGCAGTCTT
Organism: Comamonadaceae bacterium; assembly: GCA_043757205.1. Taxonomy (GTDB): domain Bacteria; phylum Pseudomonadota; class Gammaproteobacteria; order Burkholderiales; family Burkholderiaceae_C; genus CANCDA01. The sequence goes on from JAYVPU010000092.1 coordinate 2,308, forward strand.
GGCGGCGGTTTTGCGCGGCGGGAACTTGCTAGGGGCAAATTCAAAGTTCACCTTGCCTGCCGTCGCGTCCCAGGCCAGCATGGCCTTGAAGGCGCGGCGGGTGCGCATGGAGACAAATTTGTCGAGCAGGTCAGTTTTCCCGGTGGCCAGCAGTTTTTGCATCTGCGAACGCTCAATCGGTTGCTGCAAGATGATCTGCCCGCTTTTGAAGTCACAACTCGGTGTGGGCTGGGCTAAGGTGGGCACGGATTTATCGCACACATAGTTTTTGCCATGCTCGAACACCGTGCCGCCGGTGGCATTGCCCGTTGCCGCGCCGCACTTCGGGCACGGGCCGAGTGCCTCTTGGGCCGAGAAGTCGATCAGCTCGCCGCTTTCTTCACCCTTCTTGTCGTCGCCAAAGTCGAATTCGAGCTTGTAGTTTTTCGTCTCTTCGTCAAATTTGATGACCATCTCAGCCGTGAAAGGCCAACCCGCTTTGGAGCGGAAACCCTCCAGTGGGCCAATCTTGCGGTCGCGCAAGAATTGCTCTACTTCCGTGACCTCAAAGGTGCGCCCGGCCGGCGTCTTGCCGAAGGAGAAGCCGCAGCCCTCGGAATTGCCGCTTGTGCCGGTACAGGTGTAGCGGCGGTAGTTTTCCTTCACGATGCCGCCGCAGTTCGGGCAGGGCGCGACCAGCGTGGCGTAGTCGCCGGGGATGGTGTCGCGGTCGTATTCTTTGGCTTTTTTCACCATGCGCTCGGTCATGGCGGCAATTTCGGCCATGAAGGAGGCACGGCTCAACTTGCCCTGCTCCATCAGCGCGAGTTTGTACTCCCACTCGCCGGTGAGCGCGGCCTTGGAAAGTTCTTCCACGCCCAAGCCGCGCAGCAGCGTCATGAGCTGAAAGGCCTTGGCCGTGGGAATCAGCTCGCGGCCTTCGCGCAGCATGTATTTTTCGGCGATCAGGCCCTCGATGATGCTGGAGCGCGTGGCGGGCGTGCCCAGGCCTTTTTCCTGCATGGCTTCGCGCAGTTCGTCGTCTTCCACGGTTTTGCCCGCGCCTTCCATGGCACCGAGCAGTGTGGCCTCGGAGTAGCGAGCCGGGGGGCGGGTCTTGAGGCCCTTGGGATCGACGGTTTCCGTCTTGACTTTTTCGCCAGGGGCGACGGGCACCAGGCTTTGGCCCTTGTCGCCGTCCTTCGCGTCGGCCACTTCTTCGGCGGCTTCTTTGCCGTAGATGGCCAGCCAGCCGGGCTTGACCAGCACTTTGCCTTCGGTCTTGAAGGCGTGCTGGGCTGCCGTGGTGATACGCGTCGTCACCTGGTACTCCGCGCTCGGAAAAAACACCGCCATGAAGCGGCGCACCACCAGGTCGTACACTTTTTGCTCGGCTTCACTCAGGCCGCTGGGGGCTTGCAGCGTGGGGATGATGGCAAAGTGGTCACTCACTTTGGTGTTGTCGAAAATGCGCTTACTCGGGCGCACATAGCCGCCTTGGATAGCGGTGGCCGCAAAGGGGGCCAGATGCCGCATGCCGCTGTCGGCCAGCATGGCAAAGGTGTCTTTCACCACGGGCACATAGTCTTCTGGCAGGGCGCGCGAGTCGGTACGCGGGTAGGTCAGGGCCTTGTGGCGCTCGTACAGGCTTTGCGCGATGGACAGCGTGGTCTTGGCCGAGTAGCCAAACTTGCCATTGGCTTCGCGTTGCAGGCTGGTCAGGTCAAACAGCAGGGGCGAGGCTTGGGTGGTGGGCTTGCTCTCCTCGGTCACCGTGGCGCTGCTGCCCCGCACGGCGTTGGCAATGGCCTGGGCTTCGCGCTCGGTCCAGACTCGATCGGCCTTGAGCTCAGCGTCGGGCTCGTCGGTGTTGCCTGCGGCGGTGTTGGCGGCGGCTTTCTTCCAGCTCGGGTCGAACCACTTGGCGTTGTACTCACCGGCTTGCGCGCCAAAGGTGGCGTGCACCTCCCAGTAGTTGCGGCTGACGAATTTGCGGATTTGCTCTTCGCGTTCCACCACCACCGACAAGGTGGGGGTCTGCACCCGGCCCACGGTGGTCAAAAAGAAGCCGCCATCGCGCGAGTTGAACGCCGTCATGGCGCGCGTGCCGTTGATGCCCACCAGCCAATCGGCCTCGGAGCGGCAGCGTGCGGCATCGGCCAAGGGCTGCATTTGCTTGTCAGTGCGCAGGGCATTAAAGCCGTCACGGATGGCCTGCGGCGTCATGGATTGCAGCCACAGGCGGCTGACCGGCTTGCCCAGGGGCTTGGCCCCGCCCGCGTACTGCTCGATCAGGCGAAAGATCAGCTCACCCTCGCGGCCCGCGTCGCAGGCGTTGATGATCTTGGTCACGTCTTTGCGCTTGGCCTGCTTGATGACGGCGTTCAGGCGCGTCTTGGTTTTGTCCACCGGCTTCAAGTCAAAGTGCGGCGGGATGACGGGCAGGTGGGCAAAGCTCCACTTACCGCGTTTGACGTCATAGGCCTCGGGGGCTTGGATCTCCACCAAGTGACCGACGGCGCTGGTGACGACGTAGGTGTCGCTCTCAAAGTACTCGTCATGCTTATCGAACTTGCCCGCCAGCGGCGTGAGGGCGCGCACGATGTCTTGGGCGACCGAGGGCTTTTCTGCAATGACCAAGGTTTTACCGGCCACGGCGGATTTATCTAAAACTGCGTTTTTCATCTGACTACAATCCAGTTTCTCGCGCACGCACACACGTACGCGCTAGCACGCGGGCACGCACATGCGCGCACCCATACGAGTTCACCTTACCAAATTTTTCAAACGTGTCCAAAAAATCAGCCCCTGCATCTGGTCGCCGCATTCAAACCCGCCGCTCCGGCGTGCACGGCAAGGGCGTTTTTGCGCTAGCCGACCTGGCCGAGGGCGAAACCATCATTGAATATGTGGGCGAGGTCATAAGCTGGAAAGAGGCACTGCGCCGCCACCCGCACGACCCCAAAGACCCCAACCACACGTTTTACTTTCACATGGACGAAAAGCATGTGATTGATGCCAAGCATGGCGGCAACTCGTCACGCTGGATCAACCACGCCTGCAAGCCCAACTGCGAAGCTGACGAAGACGGCGGCCAGGTGTTTATCAAGGCGCTGCGCAACATCAAGGCCGGTGAAGAGCTGTTTTATGACTACGGTTTGATCATTGACGCCAAGTACACCAAAAAACTTCTGGCTGAATACCCGTGCTGGTGCGGCGCCAAAAAGTGCCGGGGCACGCTGCTCGCACCCAAGGAAAAAGCCAAAGACAAAGACGACAAGAAAAAGAAGAAGAAAAGCAAAAAAGACTGAAGGCGCTGGCGTTGTCACCTATCGACCCCATCCGCTGGCCGCTGGAAGCCATCTGGCAGGCCATAGAGCCCGCCCTGCCGGGCTTTACATGCGAGATGCTGCCCACGGTTGATTCGACCAACACGGAGCTGATGCGGCGCTTTAAAAGTGGCACGCTGGAGCCCACGCTGCTAGTAGCCGAGCAGCAAAGCGCCGGGCGCGGCAGGCTGGGCCGCCACTGGCATGGCCAGCGCGGTGACAGCTTGATGTTTTCATTCGGGCTGCTGTTAGAGCCCACAGACTGGTCTGGCCTGTCGCTTGCAGTCGGCATCAGCCTGGCAGAAAGTCTGGATGCCAACCACCCAACGCCCGCCCGCATCGGCCTGAAATGGCCCAACGATTTGTGGCTGACCAGCCCGCAAGGCGAACGCAAACTGGCCGGTGTGCTGGTTGAAACCGCCAGCGTGGATAACCTGCGTTACGTGGTGATTGGCGTGGGCATCAATATTTGCCCGGTCGTGTTAGCGGAGCAAGGCGCGGGCCAGATCCCTCCCGGCTGTCTGCAAGACGTGCGGCCAGGCATTGATGCCGCCCAGGCGCTGCAACTGGTGATGCCGCCGCTGGTGCAGACCGTGCAGGCGTTTGCGCAGTTTGGCTTTGCGCCGTTTCAGGCCCGTTTTAGCGCCCGCGACGTGCTGGCTGGCCGCGCGGTGCAGCTGACAGGCGGCATGCAGGGCGAAGCCCATGGTGTGACTGAAGCTGGTGCGCTGCTGGTGCATACTTCGGCGGGTATGAAAGAAATCACCAGCTCAGAAGTGAGTGTGCGGCCATGCTAAGGCTGCTCGTTTTGTTATTGGTACTGGCCAATGCGGGCTACTACGCCTGGGGCCGTGGCCTGCTGGCACCTTATGGCTTTGGGCCCATCGCCCAAGCCGAGCCACAGCGCATGGCGCAGCAAATCAGGCCCGAGGCGGTGCGCGTCCTTACGCCGCTTGAGGCACGGCAAATTGAAGCTCCGGCATCAGCACCTGGGCTGGTAGCGGCATCGACACTGGCATCCACACCCACGGCGAGTACCAGCGCTGTTGAATGCCTGCAGGTCGGCATCTTTAACGAAGAACAAACCGTCGTGCTGCGTGAGCGCTTGGGTCAAGCCCTGCCTGCGGGCAGCTGGGTGCTGGAAAGCGCGCTAGAGCCCGCCCGCTGGATGGTCTACATGGGCAAGTACACCAACGCCGATGCCGTGACGAAAAAAAGGGGCGAGCTGCGCGGCCTGGGCGTGTCGTTTGAAGCGCTGAACAGCCCGGCCCTGGAGCCCGGTCTGTCACTGGGCCGTTTTGACTCGCAAGCTGCTGCCGACACCGACCTGGCGCGCATCGCCAAAAAAGGCGTCAAAACCGCCAAGGTGATTCAGGAGCGGGCCGAGCAACGCGGCCAGCGCCTCAAGCTGGCCGCAGTCGATGCAGCGCTGCGCAACCAGCTGGACGCCATCAAGCCGCAACTGGCAGGCAAAGCGCTACAGGCCTGCCGTTAGGCAGAAGAATGCTCTTCAAATGCTACGAAATAAATAGCTGCTTGCGCCCGAATCCATTGGTCTAAAGGCCGATTTTATACCTGAAAACACTCTTTTTTGAGCCAAAAACCATGAAAATTGACAAAAACACCGCCGTTAGCCTGCAATTCAAGGTCACCGACCTGCAAGGCAAGCTGATTGAAGGCGGCAAAGAGCCCACCGTGTACCTGCACGGCGGCTATGGCAACACACTGCCGAAAATTGAAGAAGCCCTGACCGGCCAGGAAACCGGCTACCAGGTCACGCTTGATTTGCAGCCGCAGGACGCTTTTGGCGTGCGCGACGAAGGCCTGCTGCGCAGCCTGCCCAAAAAGCAGTTTCCGCCCGGTGTCAAGGTCGGTGGCCAGCTCGAAGGCCACGGCGACGATGGGCACGTGATGGTCTTTAATGTGATGAAGATCAAGGGCGACACCGTGCTGCTCGACGGCAACCACCCGCTGGCAGGCAAGGCCCTGCGCTTTGCCATCAAGGTGCTGGACGTGCGCGTTGCCAGCGAGGAAGAAATTGCCCACCAGCACGTGCATGGCGCGCATGGGCACCAGCATTGATGGAGGCAAGTGGCAAAATGATCAAATAATGATAGACTAAAGGATTATTGATAAGTTAATGATTTGATATCGATAAGATAAAGGCGGGCAGGCATGGCAAATAAAAAGCTTTCAACTGACATCGCCGCAGCGCTAAGCCAGCGCGCCAGCCAAGGACTTGGGCCCGCTAGCGCCAGCGACCTAGCAGCACAAACAGGCGGGTCACGCCCCACCGTCAATCGCTACTTGGCCAAGCTGGTCGCCAGCGGGGCCATCGTCAAACAAGGTACAGGCCCAGCAACGGCTTACACGATTGCTGCAAGCCAGACCCCTGCCCAGCCAACACTGAAATCTGCTGCGTCCATACCCTGGAGCGATCAGGCCATCGCATTACGCACCCAGCTACAAGCCCCTATCGGCACACGTTCGCCAGTCACTTATCAGCGGCAATTTGTCGATGCCTATGTGCCCAACCAGTCGTCGCTTCTACCTGCGCAAGTGGCCAATGAGCTGTTTGCCGCTGGGCGCGCGCAAGGCCAGCAGCCCGCCAGCACCTACGCACGCAAGGTGCTGGAGCAACTGCTAATTGACTTGTCTTGGCATTCGTCGCGGCTGGAAGGCAACCGCACCAGCCTGCTAGATACCCAAGCCCTGTTTGCCAAAGGCCGCTCTGCGGGCGACGACCGCGACGCGTCGATGCTGCTCAACCACAAAGACGCGATTGAATTCATGGTTGACGCCGTGCCTGACTACGGCATCACCGTAG
>JAYVPU010000093.1:0-30568 GCA_043757205.1 Comamonadaceae bacterium
TGATGGACCGCATGCAGGCCGAAGGCGACTTTGCGCTCATCGAACCGCTGTTCTTCAGCACCAGCAGTGCCGGCGGCGTGGCTCCGTCGCAAGCGAAGAACGAGACGAAGCTGCAGGACGCGCACGACATTGCGGCGCTCAGCCGCTGCGACATCGTCATCACCTGCCAGGGCGGCGACTACACTGCCGAGGTCCATCCCAAGCTCCGCGCAGCGGGCTGGAACGGCCACTGGATCGACGCCGCGTCGACGTTGCGCATGGCCGATGACGCGGTCATCGTCCTCGACCCGGTCAACCTGCCGGTGATCCAGAGCGCGCTGCTCAAAGGCGGCCGCAACTGGATCGGCGGCAACTGTACCGTCAGCTGCATGCTGATGGGCGTCGGTGCGCTCTACAAAGCGGGCCTCGTCGAGTGGATGAGCACGCAGACCTACCAGGCCGCCAGCGGCGGTGGCGCGCAGCACATGCGCGAGCTGCTGACGCAGTACGGCACGCTCAACGCGGAAGTCAAAGCCTTGCTGGATGACCCCAAAAGCGCCATCTTGGAAATTGATCGCAAAGTCATTGCCAAGCAACGCAGCCTGAGTGCCTCTGAAACGGCCAACTTCGGTGCCCCCTTGGGTGGCTCGCTGATCCCGTGGATCGACAAAGACCTCGGCAATGGTATGTCCAAAGAAGAGTGGAAAGGCATGGCCGAGACCAACAAGATCTTGGGCCAGGGCGCAGGCTTTGGCACGGATGCCATCCCCGTGGACGGTTTTTGCGTGCGCGTGGGCGCGATGCGCTGCCATAGCCAGGCCTTGACCTTCAAATTGAAGAAAGACGTCCCCCTGGCCGATATTGAAGCCATGATTGCCGCCGACAACGCCTGGGTCAAAGTCGTGCCTAACACCAAAGAAGCGACCATCCAAGACCTGACCCCAGTGGCCGTGACCGGCACCATGACCATCCCCGTGGGCCGCATTCGCAAACTGGCCATGGGCCCGGAGTACGTCGGCGCCTTCACCATCGGCGACCAACTCTTGTGGGGAGCCGCTGAGCCGCTGCGCCGCATGTTGCGTATTTTGCTCAACGCCTGAGCTTCTTTGGGCAAGGCTTTTCTAAAACACCAGAGGTGTTTGTCGTTGTAAGTTGACAACAAACGTGCGATTACAAAATGTTGCTGACCACAGTCTGAAACTTAAGTAATGTCTCAGCTTGTCAGGCTAACATAGTGATGTTATGGTGCTTTTTCAGTTTTTAATGCCTTTGCATTAGCGACAAGTCCATGAAAAATATTGGCCGACTGCCCATGAATCGGAGAGTAATAAATTGATCTCAAAGTCACACTGCTGGCAAAAAAACGCATTGGCAATCGCTATCGCCACGGTCATGGGACTTTGTGCCTCTCAAGCACTGGCCTTGTCGCTGGGTCGAATCTCTGTTTTGTCGCCCTTGGGTGAGCCGCTTCTGGCTGAGGTCGAAATTCTGGACATCAATGCCGACGAAACAGCTTCACTCAAAGCCAAGGCCGCCTCACCCGAAGCCTTCAAGGCGGCGGGGTTGGAATACAACCCCGCATTGACCAAACTCACCATCACGCTGGAAAAACGCCGGGATGATCGCTCCTACTTGCGTATCCGAAGCGAACAGGCCATTAACGACCCCTTTGTCGACTTGATGCTCGAAGCCAGCTGGGTCTCAGGGCGAATTGTGCGTGACTACACCCTGCTATTCGACCCACCCAACTCACGACCCAACCAAGTCAGCACCTCCACCGCGCCCCAACTGAGCTCGGTTCCTGCACAAATCAAAGCCCCTACAGCCCCCCAGCCCCCCAGCAGCAATGCCGCCAGCACTGGTAGTCTTTCTCGGGCACCGGCACTGCCTCGAACAGTGATCAAGAAATCAGCGCCTCCCGCTGAAACGCCATCAGAATCCGGAAAAAGCATCACGGTCAAGCCCGGCGACACCGCCGGTCGAATTGCCTCAACCCTGGTCAGCCCCAGCATTTCTCTGGATCAAATGCTGGTCGCCATGCTGCGCGCCAATCCAGACGCGTTTGTCGCTGGCAATGTCAACCGCATTCGCGCCGGGGCCGTACTCAACCTGCCAGGCGCTGTTGATGCTCAAGCCACGCCAATGGCTGAAGCCAAGCAAATTATCCTCACTCAAAGTCAGGACTTCAACGCATTTCGCAGCAAGCTTGCCAGCATCACACCCTTGACCACGGTGGCTGTCGCAGATCGACAATCCAGCGGCACGGTCCAGTCCAAAGTGGATGACAAGAAGACCAGTGCCACTGTTCCCGACAAGCTCACCCTCTCCCAAGGCACGGTTTCTGGCAAAGCCAATGAAATCGATATTGCCAAAGAGCGACAAGCCAAAGAAGTAGCAAAGAAAACGGATGACGCGACTAAAGCCATTGCCGAGCTGAATAAGCTGGTTGCCGCCACCGCGGCTGCGCCCCCCGCTCCAGCGCCCACGACACCGGCATCAGCCGTCAAAGCGGCCGCACCCACCCCGGCTTTAACAGCGCCTACGGTCGTCGCATCCGTGCTCTCTGCGGCATCAGAGCTTGTCGCTGTCACGCCTGTGGCCGTAGTCACCCCAGACGCCACCGAGGCTTCTGCGCCTCAAGCTATGGCCTCCGCGCCGGTGAAAAAAGCGGTCGTCCCTGTCCCCGCGCCTGCATCTGAGTCCAGTTTTATTGATGACTTGCTAGACGACCCCTTGGTGCCCGCCGTGGCGGGAGGTTTGATCGCCTTACTAGCGGGCTTGGGTTTTTATCGCTATAAAAAACGCAAAGAATCAACACAATTGAACAGCGAGTTTCTGGAAAGTCGCATCCAGCCAGACTCCTTTTTTGGGGCCAGCGGTGGTCAACAAATCGACACACACGATTCCGCCCTGTCCGGCTCCTCCATGCTCTACACACCCAGCCAACTTGAGTCGGCTGACGATGTGGATCCGGTGGCTGAAGCTGATGTTTATTTGGCCTATGGTCGAGACATTCAAGCCGAAGAAATCCTCAAAGAAGCGTTGCGCATGCACCCGGGTCGGGTCGCCATTCACCAAAAATTGCTGGAGATTTACGCCAAACGCCGCGACTTGAAAAGCTTTGAAAACGTCTCCAAACAAATCCTCCATGTGGCCGGCGTTGAAAGTCAGGAATGGGGCCGTGTGTGCGAGCTGGGCCGCAGCATTGACCCCACCAACGATCTTTATCAGTCCAGCGTACAGATGACCGCTGAGCCCGAGCCGCACACGCCCGCCCCAGCGACAGATCTGGACCTGGATCTTGACTTTTCACTGGACGACGCTCCCCCCGCTGCTAGCCACGATGTCACCCCTCCCGAGTTGGACCTTGATTTCAACTTGCCCGAAATGCCAAGCGCGCCCAGTCACCCTGACGCTGTTGACTCATCCCGAGCCAACATTCAAAGTCTTGCTTTCGACGCGACCGAGGTCAATGCACTGGCTTACCCGGCCAGTGCGTCTCAAGGCATTGAGCCTGACAACTACGCCAGTGCACCCACAGCGCCAATGTCACTAACTCAAGCATCAGTTCCCGAAACCAAGTCTGACCACGACGGCTTGCTCGAGTTTGATCTTGGCTCCCTGTCACTTGACTTGGGCCCGACTACCGAGCAAACCCCTGACGATGAAGAAGACCCACTGGGCACCAAGCTGGCCTTGGCCACTGAGTTTGGCTCCATCGGCGACTTAGACGGCGCACGCAACTTGATCGAAGAGGTGATTGCTGAGGCTTCCGGTGAAATGAAGGCCAAGGCACAACAAGCCTTGAGTCAGCTCCACTAGGAATGACGCGTCCTGATCGTGACTATCTGTAACAGGCCTCGGCCATGAGAGTGGCCCTGGGCATCAGCTACAACGGTCAATCCTACGAAGGCTGGCAGAGCCAGCTCTCCGGCAAGACTGTGCAAGACAAACTGGAGGCGGCCCTGGCCAAATTCAGCAACATCAATACCGCACGTGTCTCCACGGTGTGTGCTGGTCGTACCGATGCCGGTGTGCATGGCCTGATGCAAGTCGTGCATTTCGACACCCCGCTCGACCGCCCCACCCACGCCTGGGTGCGCGGCACCAACACGCATCTCCCCCGAGACATTGCCGTGCAGTGGGCGCACATCATGACGGATGAGTTTCATTGCCGGGCCAATGCACTCTCCCGTCGCTATGCCTATCTGCTGCTCGATTCCCCCGTGCGGCCCAGCGTGGACGCGGGTCGGGTGGGCTGGGCCTACCACCCGCTGGACATGGACGCCATGACCCAGGCCGCCCAGCATCTCTTGGGTGAGCATGACTTCACCTCGTTTCGCGCCTCGGCTTGCCAGGCGCTTTCGCCCACCAAAAAAATGCTGCGCCTGGAGATCACGCGCCGGGGCGCTTACTGGCGTTTCGAGTTTGAAGCCAACGCTTTCCTTCACCACATGATTCGCAACCTCATGGGCTGCCTGATCGCCATCGGCCAAGGCAAACACCCGCCCGGCTGGATTCTTGAGGTGCTGGCCGCGCGCAACCGTGACGCCGCCGCCCCCACCTTCTCGCCCGACGGCCTGTACTTCCTCGGCCCGCGCTACGACGCCCGCTGGGGCCTGCCAGAGCGCACGCCTGCGTATGATGGGCTGCTATGACAAAAGCCCCCACGCTTGCGACTTCGTCTGTTGCGCTCCCCCCCGAGGGGGCGCAATCCGCCTTGGGACGGCCCGGCAGCGGATTCATCCGTACCAGAATCAAAATTTGCGGCCTGACGCGTGAGCAAGATGTGGACGCTGCTGTGGCCGCCGGGGCTGACGCCATTGGCTTTGTGCTCTACGACAAAAGTCCGCGCTATGTAACACCTCTACGTGCCACCGAACTGGCACGCCGTCTGCCGCCGTTTGTCACACCCGTACTGCTCTTCGTCAACGAAAGTGCTACAAATATAATAGCTGATTGTGCATATATTCAGGGCGCTACGCTGCAATTTCATGGCGATGAAACACCCGAACAATGCCGACAGGCCAGCCACCATGGTACGCGCCCCTACCTGCGTGCAGCCCGCATCCCTTTGGATAAGGCGGGGCGGGATTTTGACCTCGTAAAATACGCGTCTGATTATTCAAACGCCCAGGCCATCCTGCTCGACGCCGAAGTCGAAGGGTTTGGCGGTGGCGGCAAGGCTTTCAATTGGTCACTCCTTCCAGCAAACGTCAACGCTCACCTCGTCTTAAGTGGTGGGCTCAGCGCTGCCAACGTGACCGATGGCATCTTGCAGGTACGGCCGCGCTGTAAAACGCTGGCCGTGGATGTGAGTTCCGGCGTCGAGGTGGATGCACCCGGCGGCGGCACACTCAAAGGCATCAAAGATGCCGAAAAAATCAAGCAATTTGTTGCGGCTGTGCGCGCCGCAGACCGACATTTCGATAACCTTGCGGGACAGACCAGTCTCGATTAGCGCAGCGAATGAGCAGCTCTTTCCTCAACTCATCAAGACCATGTTTGACTACCAACAACCCGACCCCAGCGGCCATTTCGGCATTTACGGCGGCAGCTTTGTCAGCGAAACGCTCACCCATGCCATCAACGAGCTGCGCGCCGCCTACGCCAAATACCAGCACGACCCCGAGTTCCTCGCCGAGTTCAAGTACGAGCTGGCCCACTTTGTGGGCCGCCCCTCACCTGTGTACCACGCCGCCCGCATGAGCCGCGAGCAAGGCGGCGCGCAGATTTACCTCAAGCGCGAAGACCTCAACCACACCGGTGCGCACAAGATCAACAACACCATCGGCCAGGCCATGCTCGCCAAGCGCATGGGCAAGCCACGCATCATTGCCGAAACCGGTGCAGGCCAGCACGGCGTGGCCACCGCCACCATCTGCGCGCGCTATGGTCTGGAATGCGTGGTGTACATGGGCAGCGAAGACGTGAAGCGCCAAAGCCCCAACGTGTACCGCATGAAGCTCTTGGGCGCGACTGTCGTGCCGGTGGAGAGCGGCAGTAAAACCCTCAAAGACGCCCTCAACGAAGCGATGCGCGACTGGGTCGCCAACGTGGACAACACCTTTTACATCATCGGCACGGTAGCGGGCCCCCACCCCTACCCCATGATGGTGCGAGATTTCCAGAGCGTGATTGGCGAAGAATGCCTGGTGCAAATGCCCGAGATGCTGGCACGTCTGGGCGTGGTTGCGACTCAGCCCGACGCTGTGGTGGCCTGTGTTGGCGGCGGCTCCAACGCCATGGGCATCTTCTACCCTTACATTGCGCATGAAAAAACGCGCTTGATCGGTGTCGAAGCCGCAGGCGAAGGCATGGACAGCGGCAAGCACTCGGCCTCGCTGCAAAAAGGCAGCCCCGGCGTGCTGCACGGCAACCGCACTTACGTGCTGCAAGACCACAACGGCCAAGTGACCGAGACCCACAGCATCAGCGCCGGGCTGGACTACCCCGGTGTCGGCCCCGAGCACGCCTACCTCAAAGACATTGGTCGTGCCGAATACGTCGGCATCACCGACAAAGAGGCACTGGCCGCCTTCCACTACCTGTGCCGCACCGAGGGCATCATCCCCGCGCTGGAGTCCAGCCACGCCGTGGCCCACGCCATGAAGCTGGCCAAAACCATGCGCCCGGATCAATCCATCCTGGTTAACCTCTCAGGGCGGGGCGACAAAGACATCGGCACCGTGGCCGACTTGAGCGGGGGCGACTTTTTCTGTCGTCCCAGTTGCCAAGGGCAGTCCGTCAAAGGTGGTCCCGTCAACGAGCAAATCGTGAATGTGTTCCCCCTGGGAGCCAAAGCATGAGCCGCATCAAAGCCACCTTCGCGGCACTCAAAGCGCAAAATCGCAAGGCCCTGATCCCCTTCGTCACCGCTGGCTTCCCCTACGCCGACATCACCCCTGAGCTGATGCACGGCATGGTGGCTGCCGGGGCCGATGTGATTGAGCTCGGCGTGCCCTTTTCCGACCCCAGCGCCGATGGCCCCGTGATCCAGAAAGCCGGTGACAAAGCCTTGGCATTCGGCGTGGGCCTGGTGCAGGTGCTGGCCATGGTGCGCGACTTCCGCACCCAGGACAACACCACTGCCGTGGTGCTCATGGGCTACGCCAACCCGATTGAGCGCTACGACCAACTGCACTCCAAAACAGCAGGCGACAACGCCTTTGCGCGTGACGCAGCCACCGCCGGCGTCGACGGCGTGCTGGTGGTGGACTACCCGCCCGAAGAATGCGTGACTTTTGCCTCGGCGCTCAAGGCCCACGGCCTGGACCTGATCTTCCTGCTCGCACCCACCAGCACCGATGAGCGCATGCAGCAAATTGCCGCCCTCGCCAGCGGCTATGTGTACTACGTCTCACTCAAAGGCGTCACCGGCTCGGCTACGCTGGACACGGCTGCGGTGGAGGCCATGCTGCCGCGCATCCGTCAGCACGTGCATGTGCCCGTCGGTGTGGGCTTTGGCATCCGCGACGCGGCCACCGCCCGTGCGATTAGCCGAGTGGCCGATGCCGTGGTGATTGGCAGCAAAATCATCCAGCTGATTGACCCTCAGCCGCGCGACCAAGTGGTGCCAGTGGCGTCGGCCTTTCTGCGGGACATTCGCGCGGCATTGGACGCATAATCTGAAGCATTCACAATTCAAGATCCCGTTCAGGCTGAGCTTGTCGAAGCCTTAAAGCCCTTCGACAAGCTCAGGGCGAACGGAACTCATGTTGACAATTCATCGTTGGAGGCTCCATGAGCTGGCTCGAAAAACTACTCCCCCCCAAAATCCAGCACACCGACCCGGCCGACCGGCGCAGTGTGCCCGAAGGCCTGTGGATCAAATGCCCAAGCTGTGAAACCGTGCTCTACAAGCACGACCTGGAAAAAAACCAGAACGTCTGCACCACCTGCAGCCACCACCACCGCATTGGTGCGCGCGAGCGTCTGAACCATTTTCTAGACGGCGAAGGTCGTTTCGAAATTGGCCAAGAAGTTCTGCCCATCGACCCCCTGAAATTCAAAGACAGCCGTAAATACCCCGAACGCCTGAAAGAGGCCATGGAAAACACGGGTGAGACCGATGCCCTGGTCGTGATGGGCGGCGCTGTGCACAGCATCAGCCTCGTGGCGGCCTGCTTTGAGTTCGGCTTCATGGGCGGCAGCATGGGCTCGGTGGTGGGCGAGCGTTTTGTGCGCGGCGTTGAAGCCGCCATTGAGCAAAAAGTACCCTTCCTCTGCTTCACCGCCACCGGTGGCGCGCGCATGCAAGAAGGCCTGCTCTCGCTCATGCAAATGGCCAAGACCAATGCGGCGCTGACCCGACTCGCCAAAAAAGGCCTGCCCTACATCAGCGTGCTGACCGACCCCACCATGGGCGGGGTCAGTGCAGGCTTCGCCTTCCTGGGTGATGTGGTGATTGCCGAGCCTAAAGCCTTGATCGGCTTTGCCGGGCCACGCGTGATCGAATCCACCGTACGCGTGACCCTGCCCGAAGGCTTTCAGCGCGCCGAGTTCTTGCAGACCAAAGGCGCAGTCGATTTCATCTGTGACCGCCGAGAACTGCGCAAAACGATTGCCAGCACCCTGGCCATGTTGCAGCGTCAACCGACTGATGCAGTCGCATGACGCTTAGCGGGTCAGTCCTCATCAGCGAGGTCGGCCCGCGCGACGGCCTGCAATCCGTCAAGTCCGTCATGTCAACTGCGGACAAGTGCCGCTGGATTGATGCCCTGGTGGCTGCCGGCGTGCAAGAGATCGAAGTCGGCTCCTTTGTCCCCGCGCACCTGCTGCCGCAGCTGGCCGACACCGCCGCCGTGCTGCGCCACGCACTCACCCACACCGGCGTCACCGTGATGGCACTGGTGCCCAATCTGCGCGGCGCGCAAGCGGCGCTGGAAGCGGGCGCGCAAAAGCTGACGATTCCCGTGTCGGCCAGCGCGGCGCACTCCCTGGCCAACGTGCACAAGACGCGCGAGGCCATGGTGGAAGAAGTGCGCGCCATCGCACGACTGCGTGACGAGTTAGCCCCCGGCGTGAAGATCGAAGCCGGCATCGCCACCGCCTTTGGCTGCACGATTCAGGGTGAAGTAGCTGAAGACGACGTGATCTGGCTGGCCGGCGAGTGTATTGCCGCCGGAGCCGATGAATCGGGCCTATCCGACACCACCGGCATGGCCAATCCGGCCCAGGTGCGGCGGCTGTTCACCCGCCTGCGCGCAGCTATTGGATCGAAGGCCGGAGCGGCTCACCTGCACAACACCCGCGGCCTGGGTCTGGCCAATTGCTTGGCGGCCTATGACGTGGGCGTGACCACCTTTGACGCCTCGCTCGGCGGCCTGGGTGGCTGCCCCTACGCCCCCGGCGCATCCGGCAATGTGGTGACGGAAGACCTGGTCTTCATGTTCGAGGCCATGGGGTTGAACACCGGCATCGATATCGAGAAGCTCATGGCCGCGCGTGCGCCACTCCAAGCCGGTCTGCCGGGTGAGACTCTCTACGGCATGACGCCTGAGGCCGGGCTACCCAAAAACTGGACGCCTTCCGTTCGGGCTGAGCCTGTCGAAGCCAAGCCCCATTTCGACAAGCTCAATGCGAACGGAAAATTGGCATGAGTGACAGCTCCCCCCACAACCAACTACCCTACACCGGCCTGCGCGTGGTCGAATTCACCCACATGGTGATGGGCCCCACCTGCGGCATGGTGCTGGCCGATCTGGGCGCAGAAGTCATCAAGGTCGAACCCATAGGCCACGGCCACCAGGGCGATGCCACACGCCAACTGATTGGCTCGGGCGCGGGATTTTTCCCCCTGTTCAATCGCAACAAAAAAAGCCTGGCACTGGATTTAAAAACCCCCGAAGGGCTTGAAGCTGTGCTGCGCCTCATCGCCACCGCTGACATCGTGAGCGAGAACTTCAAGCCCGGCACCATGCAAAAGCTGGGCCTCGATTACGCCAGCCTCAAAGCCCTGAATCCGCGTCTGATCTACGTCAGCCACAAAGGTTTTTTACCTGGCCCCTACGAGCACCGCACGGCACTGGACGAAGTGGTGCAGATGATGGGCGGGCTGGCCTATATGACGGGCCGCCCCGGCGACCCGCTGCGCGCGGGCACCAGTGTCAACGACATCATGGGCGGCATGTTCGGTGCCATCGGGGCCATGGCGGCGCTGGCGGCACGTGAAAAAACAGGCCTGGGTCAGGAAGTGCAAAGCGCGCTGTTTGAGAACAATGTGTTTCTGGTGGCCCAGCACATGATGCAGTTCGCCGTCACCGGCCAAGCCGCCGCCCCCATGCCCGCGCGCATCTCGGCCTGGGCGGTGTACGACGTGTTCAAGGTGAAAGACGGCGAGCAAATTTTCCTGGCCGTGGTCAGCGACACCGCCTGGGCCCTTTTTTGCGATGCCTTTGGCTTTGCCGACCTGAAGGCCGATGCGCGCCTGCGTAGCAACAATGACCGGGTGCGCGCACGCGAGTGGATGATGCCGCTGCTGCGCGAGCGCCTGGCCCCCTTCAGCGCGGCCGAACTCGGTGCGACCTTTGAAGCCCATGCCCTGCCCTTCGCCCCCATCACCCGCCCGCAAGATTTGCTGGACGACCCGCACCTGCTGGCCACCGGCGGCCTGGCTCCCATCACTCTGCCCGATGGCCGAGAGTCGAAAACCGTGCTCATGCCCTTCACCCTGGATGGCGCGCGCCCCGGCGTGCGTCTGAGCCCACCCAGGCTGGGAGAACACAATGCGGAGTTGCTCGCCGCCCTGGGCTACAGCGCTATAGAAATAGAAGCACTCTATGCAAATCCTCAAAGCGCTACAGCCTGAAGTGTCAAAAAACGGCTGTCAACATCCCCTGGTGGCATGGCTGCTGCTGGGTGCTTTACTGAGCCTGAGCGGCCCTGCCAGCGCGCAAGCCTGGCCCAGCAAACCCATCCGCATCATCGTGCCCTTCCCCGCCGGTGGCCCCACCGACATCACGGCACGCGTGCTCGGCCAGGCCATGGGCGAGGCGCTCAAAGCCCCGGTACTGGTCGAGAACAAGGCCGGTGCGCACGGCTTTATCGGCGTGACAGAAGCCGCCAAATCACCCGCCGACGGCTACACCCTGATGATGGCCAGCATCGGCACCATGGCCATCAACCCCCGGTTGCACGACAAAATCCCCTACGACGCCAACAAAGACTTCGCGCCCATCGCGCTGGTGGTCACCGTGCCGATTGTGGTGGTGAGCAACCCGCAGCGCCTGCCGGTGCAAACCATCCCCGAATTCGTCAGCCACCTCAAGACGCACCCCGGTCAGGTCAACTTTGCGTCGGCCGGCAACGGCGGCTCGTCGCACCTGGTGCCCGAGTACTTCAAGTTCCGCACCGGCACCTTCATGACCCACATCCCCTACAAAGGCTCTGGCCCGGCCATAGCGGACGTGGTGGCGGGCCAAGTGCATGTGATGTTTGACACGCTGCTCACCAGCACGCCGTTTGTGAAAAGCGGCAAGCTCAAGATGCTGGCCGTCACCACCGCGCAGCGCCTGCCGGACTACCCGGACGTCCCCACCATGGGCGAGGCGCTAGGCCTCAAAGACTTTGAAGCCTCTTCCTGGTACGCCTTGTACGCCCCCGCAGGCACGCCGCCCGACATCGTCAAGCGCCTGTCCGCTGAGGTGGACGCTGCACTCAAAAAACCGGTGGTCGCCAAACGCCTGACGGATCTGGGAGCCGTGCCCGTGGGCGGTGGCCCGGAGAAACTTGCGGCCTTTCAGCGCAGCGAGCAAGCCAAATGGGCCCAGGTGATTCAGGCCGCGCGCATCAAGGCTGAATAGCCCCGCAGCGCAAGCACAAGGGGAAGGCCTACATCAACGCCGACGCCTGCAAGTGGCCCAACACAATGGCGGCCACCTGCAACAGCACCAGCAAGACCAACGGCGACAAATCCACGCCGCCCAGCAAGGGAACAAAGCGCCGCACCGGGCTCAAGATGGGGGCCACCAACCGCTCGATCACATCGCTCATCACCGAGCGCGTCTGCACCCAAGACAACACGGCATACACGATCACCAGGCCCGTGAAACCAGAGATCACCAGCCGCACCAGGCCAAAGCCAGCCAGGATCAGCACCGTGACGTAGTTGCCTGCTTGCCCCATCAATAGCCAAAGCAAGGAGAACTGCGTCAACTCCAGCAAAAACGCCGCCACCAGGCTAGACGTATCCCAGCGCCCCAGCGCCGGCAGCACCCGGCGCAGCGGCAACACCAACCAGTCCGTCAAGGCAAACACAAAACGCCCCAGCGGATTGCCCGAACGCGCCGACATCGCAATCGCCTGCTGCTGCATGTACAGCCGCAACAAACAGGCACTGGCCACTACGCTGACGATGACTTCAAGCAATAAAGAAATGATTTGGTAGAGCATGGGCTGTGAGTAAGATAAATGGGGAGTCTAAGCAGTCAGGTCTAGTGTGCACAAACTGAACAAATAATAGCGTCATTAAAATACGTGGTCTCGACCCCAATCCTACGGGTCTTCTACTCCCCCCTATTCCATCTCGCATTCCCATGTCTGAGCAAGCCGTAACCCAAGCCCCCACCCCCGCCCCGGACGAAAACCAGTTGATCGCTGAGCGGCGTGAAAAACTCAAGGTCATTCGCCAGCAGCAAGCCCAGGGCAAGGGCGTGGCCTTCCCCAATGACTTCAAGCCGGCCGACCGTGCCGCGGCCTTGTTTGCGGCGCACGCCGGGCAAACGACCGAGGGTCTGCTAGAGCAAGGCAGCACGGCCAGTGTGGCGGGCCGCATGATGCTCAAGCGCGTGATGGGTAAGGCCAGCTTTTGTACGCTGCAAGACAGCACCGGGCGCATCCAGATTTACGTCAAGGGTGAAGAGGTGGGTGAAGCCTTGTACGAGCAGTTCAAGCACTGGGACTTGGGCGACATCGTGGCCGCCGAGGGCCGCATCTTCAAGACCAAGACGGGCGAGTTGTCCATCCACGCCACGAGCGTGCGCCTGCTGACCAAAAGCCTGCGCCCGATGCCGGACAAGTTCCACGGCATGGCCGATCAAGAGGTGAAGTACCGCCAGCGCTATGTGGATTTGATGACCGACGAGACCACCCGCCAGCGCTTCATCCAGCGCAGCAAGGCGGTCACGGCGATCCGCGAGTTCATGGTCAAGCACGACTTTTTGGAAGTCGAAACGCCCATGCTGCACCCCATCCCCGGGGGTGCCAACGCCAAGCCTTTCACCACGCACCACAACGCGCTGGACCAGGAGATGTTCCTGCGCATTGCCCCCGAGCTGTACTTGAAACGCCTGCTGGTGGGCGGCTTTGAGCGCGTGTTCGAGATCAACCGCAACTTCCGCAATGAAGGCATCTCGGTGCGTCACAACCCCGAGTTCACCATGATGGAGTTCTACGCGGCCTATTGGGACTATCAAGATTTGATGACCTTCACCGAAGGCCTGATCCGTCATGCCGCCCTGCAAACCGCAGGCAGCACCACTTTAAGCTACGGCGGCAAGCCGGTCGATCTGGCCCAGCCCTTCGAGCGCCTGACCATCCGCGAAGCCATCCTCAAGCACACCGAGGCCGGGGCCAACGTGGATGACCGCGACTGGCTCACCAACGCCTTGCGCAAGCTGGGCCTGACGGAAGCCAAGAAGCATCTCTCCACCCGCAGCCTGGCGAGCCTGCAAGTGCTGTATTTTGAAGAAACCGTGGAAGAAAAACTCTGGCAGCCGACCTTCATCTGCGAGCACCCGGTCGAGATCTCGCCCCTGGCCCGCGCCAGCGACACCCGCCCGGAGGTGACCGAGCGCTTTGAGCTTTACATCACTGGCCGCGAGTTTGGCAACGGCTTTTCGGAATTGAACGACGCTGAGGAGCAAGTGGCCCGCTTTCAATCCCAGGTGGACGCCAAGGACAGCGGCGACGACGAAGCCATGTTTTTTGACCACGACTTCGTGCGCGCCCTGGAGTACGGCATGCCCCCGGCGGGTGGTTGCGGCATCGGCATTGACCGCCTGATGATGTTGCTGACCGACAGCGCCAGCATCCGCGACATCATTCTGTTCCCGGCGTTGCGCCGCGAAATTTAATCTCAAAAATGCCTGCAACCTAGGCATGACAAGCACAAGCAGCTATGAATTCAGTAGCAAATACATCGCTGCGCTATCTGCAAGGCTATCCGAGCGACACGCTGGCGCAGGTGCAGCAGCTCGTCAACACGCAGCGGCTGGGCGAGCTGTTACTCAAGAAATACAAAACGACCCACAGCATTCAATCGGACACCGCTTTGTTCGACTACGTGCAGACCCTGAAAAGCGAGTACCTGCGCAGTGCCGATCCCTTGAGCAAGGTCTGTTTTGACAGCAAGCTGCACGTCATTGCGCACGCCCTGGGCACGCACACCACCGTGTCACGCGTGCAGGGCAACAAACTCAAAGCCAAGCGGGAGATCCGCGTGGCCTCGCTGTTCAAAGACACGCCACCTGAGTTTCTGAAGATGATCGCCGTGCACGAGCTGGCCCACATCAAAGAAAAGGCGCACGACAAAGCCTTTTACAAACTCTGCACCTACATGGAGCCCGACTACCACCAGTTTGAGTTTGACTTGCGCCTGTACCTGACGCATCTGGACGCGGGTGAGAAACTGGCGTGGGGGCAGGCCACAATGGTGGCAGGATGATGACCCCCATCCGCACGCTCAACCCTGCACGCGCCAAGTCTTGGCTGCTGCAACTGGTCGTGTGGTGTTGCTTCATCAGCGCAACGGCCAGCGCTGCATTTGCCGCCGACGCACTGGCAGTCGATAGCCGTGCCGAGCCTTTGCGCATAGGCTCCAAGCGTTTCACCGAGTCCTACATCCTGGCGCAGGTGATTGCACAGCAGGCGGCCCCGCACGCGGCGCAAGCACCCAAAGTACTGCAAGGCCTGGGCAACACAGCCATTGTTTACGAGGCGCTGCGCTCCGGTGCCATTGACGTGTACCCCGAGTACGCGGGCACCATCAACCTGGAAATTCTCAAAAACACCACGCCCATGAATCTGACCGAGATGCGCCGCGCGTTGATGCCGTTGGGCCTTGGCGTGGACGTCCAGCTAGGCTTTAACAACGGCTACGCGCTGGCCATGACGGATGCGCGCGCGCAAGCGCTCGGCGTACGCACGCTCAGCGATGTGGCGCGCCACCCGGCGCTCAAACTGGGCTTGTCCAATGAATTTCTGGGCCGCAGTGATGGCTGGGGTGGATTGGCCAAGGCCTACGCTCTGCCGCAAACACCCACCGGCCTGGACCACGGCCTGGCCTATGACGCCATCAAGGCGCAGCAGATCGACGTGATCGACATCTACAGCACCGACGCCAAGATCGCCCACCTAGGCCTGCGCGTGCTGGCCGATGACCGCAGCTACTTCCCCCACTACGACGCGCTTCTGTTGTACCGGCTGGACCTGCCCTCGCGTTGGCCCGCTGCTTGGGCGGCATTGCAAAAATTGGAAGGCCGCATTGACGCGCGCGCCATGATTGCGATGAACGCCCGGGCTGAATTGCAAGGCGTGGCGTTTGAGGTGATCGCACGCGACTTCCTGACGGGCCAAACCCCAGAGCATCTCGCAACAAAGACCGGCAACAACACGCCCCCGAAATCCGACCCCGAGCGGCGCGGCTTTTGGGCTAAGCTTTTCGGCCCTGATCTGGCGCGTCTGACCAGCCAACACCTGGCACTTGTACTGGCCTCAGTGAGCTTGGCGGCCTTGTTGGCGATTCCGCTGGCGGTGTGGACCTTTCCGCACCCACGCCTGCGCGCCGCCGTGCTGGGCTTGGCGGGCCTGATGCAGACCGTGCCCTCGCTGGCCCTGCTGGCGGCCTTGATTGCGCTGCTCGGTGCCATTGGCAGCGTGCCCGCCTTACTGGCGCTCACGCTCTACGCCCTGCTGCCCATCATGCGCAACACCAGCACCGGCCTGGCCGAGGTGCCGGGCGGTCTTCGGCTGGCGGCCAAGGCCCTGGGCATGACGGGCGCGCAATGCCTGCGCTACGTCGAGCTGCCGCTGGCCCTGCCCACCCTCCTGGCTGGCGTGCGCACGGCCACCTCGATTGCGATTGGCACCGCCACCATCGCCGCCTTTATCGGAGCGGGCGGTTTTGGTGAACGCATCGTCACCGGCCTGGCCTTGAACGACAGCGACTTGCTACTGGCCGGAGCGCTACCCGCCGCCGGGATGGCACTGCTCAGCGAAGCACTATTTGAAGCAATTACGCGCCGCCTGGGAATAAAACGCTAACCTTCCACGTTTACCGTGATGGATCGATTAACTTTTCACTCACGGAGTACATCATGAACCTCAAGAAATTTGCGTTGTCAATGCTGGTTGTCGCCACCCTCGTGGCCTGCGCTGCCACGGGCACTTCAATGGCACCGGCCAAAATGTCCGATGGCATGCTCACCGGCACCAATGGCATGACGCTCTACACATTTGACCGCGATGCAGCAGGCAGTGGCAAGAGCGTGTGCAATGGCCCGTGTGCCGCCAATTGGCCCCCCCTCATGGCCATGGAAGGCCAAGCCGCCAGCGGCGACTACAGCATGATCACGCGTGATGATGGCAAAAAACAATGGGCGCTCAAAGGCAAACCGCTGTACTTCTGGGCCAAAGATGCCAAACCCGGCGACAAAACCGGCGACGGCTTTAACGGTGTCTGGCACATCGTTAAATAAAACTGAAGTCGCCTGAGTTGGACAGCCACACCCTCTTCGTCGTTCTGCCTCGCCTGCGCCGCTATGCGCGGGCGCTAGTGGGCGACCGGGATGCGTCCGATGACCTGGTGCAAGACACGCTGGAGCGTGCCTGGTCGCGTGCGGGTCAATGGCAGCCCGGCAGTGACTTGCGCGGCTGGCTGTTCAGCATCATGCACAACCTGCATATTGATCATGTACGGCGGCCTGGTTTGAACGTGCGCACGCTTGACGACAGCGACCTTGAGTTGCCCACACGCGCTACCCAATCTGACCGTCTTGATGTCATGGATTTACAGTCCGCCCTGACGCACCTGCCCGACGAGCAACGCCAAGTTCTATTGCTGATTGCACTGGAAGAAATGAGCTACGAAGAAGTGTCCCAAACCCTGGGTATCCCCATCGGCACCGTGATGTCGCGTTTGTCACGCGGGCGTGAACGCCTGCGGCGATTGCTCGATGGGCCACTGCCAGTCTCTGTCAATTTGCGGGTGATCAAATGAACGCGCCCTCTTCCATTACAGAAACCGATCTGCACGCCTATCTAGACGGGCAACTGCCCGAGGCGCGGCGCAACGCCGTCGAGGCCTATCTGGACGCCCACCCGCAAGAAGCCCTGCGTCTGCGTGACTACCAGTCGCACAGTCAAGCCCTGCGTGAGTGGTTCAATCCCGTGCTGGACGAGTCTCTGCCCAAGGCCTTGCGCCAGCGAGCCATGAAACCTGTACTTTCCACTGAAAAGGTCTTACCTCGCTGGTCCTTGCAACGCATCGCTGCTGGCTTCTTGCTGGCCGTGGTCAGCGGCGCTGCGGGTTGGCTGGCGCACGGGGTGTACCCAGCGAATGAGCGCTTGGCGCGTCTCACGCCCCTGCCCCACCAGGCCGCCGTGGCGCACGCGGTGTTCAGCGTCGATGTGAAGCGACCAGTAGAGATTTCTGCCGAACATGAAGACCAGCTCGTCACCTGGCTCAGCAAACGCATGGGCAGCCCCATGCGCCCGCCCAAGCTAGGGACCCTGGGCTACGAACTGGTGGGCGGACGCTTGCTACCCGGCGACAACGGGCCGGTGGCGCAGTTCATGTACCAGGACGCGAACGGCCAGCGGCTCACGCTCTATGTCAGCACCGAGATCAAAGCCAACCAGGACACCGCCTTTCGCTACACGCAAGAGGGCCAAGTCAATGTGTTTTACTGGGTGGATGGCAAGTGGGGCTATGCGATTTCGGCCAGTACACCCAAGAGTGCACTGTCCCTGGTGGCCACATCGGTGTACGACCAGTTGGAGCGCAAACCGTGAGCGCCCCAAATCAAGACACCCAGTCTCAAGGTACCAAATCCAGCGCCCGCATATAAGCCGGGCTCACCATCAGCGCGTCCCAGTCGAGCGCTGGCATTTGTGGCAACAATGCCAGGCGGCGCGATTCGCTGTCGTCTAGCGGCTGCCACTGGCCTTTGAGTTGGGCTTCGGTCACGCCGGCAATCAACTCGTCCACCGCTTGGCCGCCGTCAACCGACTGGTTGCACAGCAAGATCATGTCGCAACCGGCTTGCAAAGCCGCCACCGCCGCCTGGGTGTAGCTGACCTCTTGCCCATCAATCAGACGCGCGCCAGCCATGCTGAGGTCGTCGCTGAACACCGCACCCCCAAAGCCCAGACGGCCGCGCAAGATGTCACCCAGCCACTTGGCGGAGAAGCCCGCTGGCCGGGCATCGACCTTGGGGTAAATCACGTGCGCGGGCATGACGCTGGCCAGGCTGGTGCTGAGCCAGCCGTAGGGGGCGGCGTCATCCGTCAGGATGGCGTTGAGGCCGCGTTTGTCCACGGGGATGTCGGTGTGCGAGTCGGCCTTGACAAAGCCGTGGCCGGGGAAGTGTTTGCCGCAGTTGGCCATGCCGCTCAAGGCCAGGCCGTGCATGAGGCTTTTGGCCAAGAGCGTGACTACGCGCGGGTCGCGTTGGAAAGCGCGGTCACCAATCACGCTGCTCTCGCCAAAATTCAGATCCAGCACCGGGGTGAAGCTCAAGTCCACACCGCAGGCACGCAGCTCGGCACCCAGCACGTAGCCGCAGGCCGTGGCGGCGTCAGTGGCGTGCATAGCGCCCGTTCCCGCACCCTGCTTGCCGTCTTGCAGCCACAACTCGCCCAGAGCGCGCATGGGCGGCAAATGGGTGAAGCCGTCGGTCTTGAAGCGCTGCACGCGCCCGCCTTCGTGGTCCACGCAGATCAGCAAGTCTTTGCGGATTTTTTTGATGGCGCGGCACAAGGCGCTGAGTTGGACGCGGTCATGCCAATTGCGGGCAAACAGGATGATGCCGCCGACCAGCGGGTGCTTGAGGCGGCGTTTATCGGCCGCGCTCAGGGTCAGGCCAGCGATGTCGATGATGAGGGGGGCGTGTTGTGTCATTTTTTAAAAATCCAATTGCTACAAATTAAATAGCTGTTCACGCTAGTTTTTATTGGCCTGCAGACCGATTTGTCTCTAATTTTTCAACCACACAGAAGCTTGCGGCGTAGTCGGACTCATCCGTCACGCTCACATGGGCGCTCAGGCCTTGGGCCTCGAACCAAACCTTTAAATCGCCATGCAGCACGATGACGGGCTTGCCCGCGTTGGCTGAACCGGCAGGCAGTTTGCCAATCTCGCACAAGCGCCAGCTCATGGGCATACGCATGCCCATGCCAACCGCTTTGGAGAACGCCTCTTTGGCGCTGAAGCGCGTCGCCAGGTAGCGTATGCCGCGCTCAGGCCAGCGCGCGCTGCGGGCTTGCCAGGTGGTGAATTCTTCCTCACTGAGGATTTTTTGTGCAAAGCGCTCGCCGTGGCGCTCCAAGCTGGCGCGGATGCGACGCACGTCGCAGATGTCGGTGCCAATACCGTAAATCAAATCTGGGCCTCGTTCATGCAGTTCAAGTACGCCTTGATCGTCGCGCTGTAGCCCAGTTCCAACGCATCGGCAATCAGGGCGTGACCGATGGAGACTTCGCTCACGCTAGGTAGGGCCTGAAGGAAAGCGGGCAGGTTGTCGCGGTTCAGGTCATGGCCCGCGTTGACTTGCAGCCCTGCGTCCAGCGCGGCTTGCGCAGCGGCGGCAAAGCGGGCCAGTTGCTCGGCCTGCTGAGCCCCCCCCCAGGCGGCGGCGTAGGGCTCGGTGTAGAGCTCTACCCGGTCAGCGCCCACGGCTTTGGCTGCGGCCATGGCTGGTGGGTCAGCATCCATGAATAAGCTCACGCGTACGCCCAGGGCGTGGCACTCATCAATCAAGGGGCGCAGCAATTGCGCATCCTGAGGAAAAGTCCAACCGTGGTCGCTGGTGAACTGGCCTTCGCTGTCGGGCACAAAAGTGGCTTGCTGGGGCCGCACCTTGCGCACAAAGTCCATCAGGTTATGAAAAGGATTGCCCTCGATGTTGAACTCGCAACCCGGCCAGGCTTTAAGGAGTGCGGCCAGCTCATGCACGTCGTGGGCGCGGATGTGGCGCTCATCCGGACGCGGGTGCACCGTGATGCCGTGCGCCCCCGCCTGCAAGCACAGCGTGGCCGCGCGTATGACACTGGGGATGCCCAGATGCCGCGTGTTGCGTACGAGAGCGACTTTATTGAGGTTGACGGAGAGGGCTGTCTTCATAGGTTCAAAGATTTTGGATGTCCATCATCATCTGCCGAGTACGCAGCGTACCCACCCCGCAATGGTAATGGAGCAGGCCGCGCAACTGGGGTTTGAGTTCACCCATCACCTCAGCACAGGCGCGCAGCGTGGTGGTGAAGGGGGCGTTATCCGTCAGTGACTGGTGCAAGTTCAACCACTGCGCACCTGACAGGCTGGCCCGATCCGCCTCACCACTCAGACGCAAGCCACCCTCGGGTACCAGGGTGTAGCGGGCATCGACTTGCAATTGAGCCAAGGTCATGGTTTGGGTATCGAGCGCGGGCAGCAAGCCAATTTCGCGCAAGAGCAGCAGCTCAAACGTGCGCAGCGCGGTTTGCAGCACATCGCCATGTTCGGAAGCCAGCACCTGCACCACACGCCCGTACACATCAAACAGGCCAGGGTGCGGGTCATCTCGCGCCAACAGCAACAGAAGCAACTCGTTAAGGTAAGTGCCCGACAGCAGCGCTTCACCACTCGGCATGACATGGCCACCCTGCCACTCTGCGCTTTTGAGTGTGCGAATTTCGGCGTCGCCGCCGAAGGCCACATGCAGCGGCTGGAGCGGCAGCAGAATCGGGCGAAAACTGGAGTGAGGCCGCTTGGCCCCTTTGGCCACCAGGGCAATGCGGCCGTAGTGGCGGGTGAAAACCTCCAGGATCAGGCTGGACTCGCTCCAGTCGTAGCGGTGCAGCACATAAGCAGGTTCATCGCTGATCCGCTTGATCGCCACAGTCACTCGTAACCGAAAGAGCGAACGCGAGCTTCGTCATCGGCCCAGCCCGAGCGCACCTTGACCCACATCTCGATAAAGACTTTGGCATCCATGAGTTTTTCGAGTTCCACCCGGGTCTCGGTGCCAATGCGCTTGATGCGCTCGCCCTTGTCGCCGATGACCATGGCCTTGTGGCTGTCGCGCTCCACGATGATGGTGGCGGCAATTTTGACCAAGCGTTTTTGCTTGCCGCGTCCGGGCTCTTCTTCGAACTTGTCGATCACCACGGTGGAGGTGTAGGGCAACTCGTCACCGGTCAAGCGAAACAGTTTTTCGCGCACCGTTTCACTGGCGAGAAACTTTTCGTTCTTGTCGGTCAGCTCGTCGGCGGCATACCACCAGTCTTGCTGGGGCAGGTATTTTTCACAAATCACCAAGAGGCGCTCCACATCTTTGGCGTTCTTGGCCGACATGGGCACGAACTCAGCAAAGGCGTGGCGCTGCTGCATCTCTTGCAGCCAGGGCGCAATGTCAGCGCGGCGGTTGACCTGATCGAGTTTGTTGGCCAACAGCAGCGTGGGGATGTCCTTGTTCAAAAGCGAGAGCACTTTGGCGTCAGCCTGGTTGAACATACCCGCCTCCACCACAAAGACCACCAAGTCCACATCCGCCACCGCGCCCAACACGGTTTTGTTGAGCGAGCGGTTCAACGCGGTGTTGTGCCGGGTCTGAAAGCCCGGCGTGTCCACAAACACAAACTGGGCCTCACCCACAGTGTGCATGCCGGTGATGCGGTGGCGGGTGGTTTGCGCCTTGCGCGAGGTGATGCTGATTTTTTGACCGACCAAGGCGTTCATCAGCGTGGATTTGCCCACATTGGGTTTGCCCACGATGGCGATCAGGCCGCAGCGCCGGTTGGGGTGGTCGGGGTTGACGCCGCCATGCGTCACAGCCGCAGAAAGCACGTCTGTTGTGGCTATAGCTTCAGCCTGTGGCGGGGGGGGGGTCGGAGGATTTGTTTCGTTCATAGTTGGCCTTTGGCTTTGAGCGTCTGTAGCATGGCCGTGGCGGCGGATTGTTCACCCGCGCGGCGCGAATTGCCGATGCCGCGCTCGGTTAAATTAAGTTCGATGATTTCGCATTCCACATCAAACGTTTGCTTGTGCGCCTGTCCGGTTGTGCCGACCACGCGGTACAGCGGAAGCTTCATCTTGCGCCCTTGCAACCATTCTTGCAATTCGGTCTTGGCGTCTTTGCCAATCGCGTCCATTTGCGGGTTGATTTCCACCGCCTTGAACAGGCGTTGCACCAAGGCTTGGGCCGCCGTATAGCCCGCGTCCAGATAGACCGCACCAATCACCGCTTCCAGCGCGTCGGCCAGGATGGAGGGGCGCTTCTGACCGCCAGAGCGCACCTCACCCTCGCCAAGACGAATTACATCAGGCAGACCGAGTTCAACCGATAAATTGTGCAAGGTGTCTTGCTTGACCAGGTTGGCGCGGATGCGGGATAGGTCGCCTTCGGGCAAGTCACTCAATTGCGCAAACAAAAAATCGGCAACCACCAGGTTGAGAACCCCATCACCCAAAAACTCCAGGCGCTCATTGTGGTCGGCCGAGAAGCTTCGGTGCGTGATGGCACGGCCCAGCAGCGCAGGATTGGAGAATTGATGCTGCAAGCGGGCTTGCAGCGCGGTCAGACCGTCAGACACACGTTCATTCACTCGCTCAGTCACCTTATTTGGACCGTCCAGCGTATTTCAGGGTCAACCAGGCCGGCCCCGTCAGGTGGATTTCACGCTGGTAGGCAAAATTGACCACGACTTTGTCACGTTCTTTGCTGACTTCCAGATCCTTGCCGCTGATAGACTTGATGTCATCAATCTGTGCGGCCTTGTCAAAGATGCTGCGCACTTCGGCCACCGTGTTGCCGTCTTTGGCCTTGTTCACGGCCTTGTTCACGGCCTGGTATTCGATCACAGTGGGGGCCACCTGGGCCAGCACCACACCGGTCACGGCCAGTACACCACCGACAAAAAGCAGGCCCAGAAACGACATTCCACGCTGGCTTGATTTGAATTGATGTTTCATCGCTGTCTCCTTATGAACCACATAGGGTCAATTGAACGGGCCAATCCGCTTCAGATCACCAAAATTCATCCAGACAAAAAAAGCCTTGCCCACGATGTTTTGGTCTGGCACAAAACCCCAGTAGCGCGAATCCAGCGAATTATCGCGGTTATCGCCCATCATGAAGTAGTGGCCTGCGGGCACCTTGCACACCACGCCTTCGACGCTGTAGCGACAATTTTGGCGATTGGGAAAATCGTCCGCGCCTGGCACGAAGGCAGGACGCTCATCGTCGTTGAGAATGCGGTGCTTGGTCTCACCAAACGTCTCTTCCAACTGCTTGAAGTAACGCATGGCCGACTCGTCAAAGAACTCCGGCACCCCATTCGTGCTAACGGCTTGGCCGTTGATGGTCAAGCGCTTGTTCAGGTAAGCCACCTCATCGCCCGGCACACCGACCACACGTTTGATGTAGTCAAGGCTGGGTTTGGGCGGGTAGCGAAACACCATGACGTCACCGCGCTGGGGCTTGTTGCCCTCGGTGATCTTGAGGTTGATCACCGGCAGGCGCACACCATAGGTGAATTTATTGACCAAAATGAGGTCACCCACCAGCAAGGTGGGGATCATGGAGCCCGAGGGGATCTTGAAGGGCTCAAACAAAAACGAGCGCATCACAAACACCACGATGATCACGGGAAAGAGACCTGCGGTCCAGTCCAGCCACCAAGGCTGCATGAGCAAACGCTGTTTGGCCTCGGTGACATTGACGTCCACCTGATTGATGCCCAGTTTGTTTAATTCACTGCGGCGTTGCGCGGCATCGGCCTCCAACTTGGCCGCAGCCAATTGGCGTTGCGGCAGAAAGTAAAACCGCTCGGCCACCCAGTACACCCCCGTGATGACGGTCGCCAAAAATAACAAAAGGGCAAAGTTACCGTCGATGACACCAAAGTACCACCCACCCACATAAGCAGCAAACGCCGCCAGAATAAAAGAGGTAATGATCTGCATCAATCTTCCACCCGCAAAATGGCCAAAAATGCCTCTTGAGGCACTTCGACCGAACCAATTTGTTTCATGCGTTTCTTGCCTGCTTTTTGTTTTTCAAGGAGTTTTTTCTTGCGACTGATATCGCCGCCATAGCATTTTGCCAGCACGTTCTTGCGCAGCGCTTTGATGCTCTCACGCGCAATGATGTTGGCACCAATCGCGGCCTGAATCGCCACGTCGTACATTTGGCGACTGATGATTTCACGCATCTTGCTCACCACCGCTCGCCCCCGGTACAGCGACTGGCTGCGGTGCACGATGATGGACAGGGCATCAACCTTGTCGCCGTTGAGCAAGATGTCCACCTTGACGACGTCCGAGGCACGGTACTCTTTGAACTCATAGTCCATGGAGGCATAACCCCGGCTGACTGATTTGAGCTTGTCAAAAAAGTCCAGCACGATCTCGCCCAGCGGCATCTCATAGGTCAGCATCACCTGCCGGCCGTGGTAGGCCATGTGCATTTGAACGCCGCGCTTTTGGTTGGCCAGCGTCATGACTGCGCCCACGTACTCTTGCGGCATGTACAGATGCACCGTGACGATGGGCTCACGGATTTCTGCAGTTTTTCCCTGGTCCGGCATCTTGGCGGGGTTTTCCACCATGATGACCTCGCCATCGGCCTTGACCACCTGGTACACCACGCTGGGGGCGGTGGTGATGAGGTCTTGATCAAACTCGCGTTCCAGCCGCTCCTGCACGATCTCCATGTGAAGTAAACCGAGAAAACCGCAGCGAAAACCGAATCCAAGCGCCTGGCTGACTTCGGGCTCGTAATGCAAGGAAGCATCGTTGAGCTTGAGCTTTTCCAGCGCGTCTCGCAGTGATTCGTACTCACTGGCCTCGGTCGGGTACAGGCCAGCAAACACCTGGGGCTGGATTTCCTTGAAGCCCGGCAAGGCCTCGGTCGCTGGGCCTGCGTTATTGGGTAGCTTTTTTTCCAGCGTGATGGTGTCACCCACCTTGGCGGCTTGCAACTCACGAATACCGGCAATGATGTAACCCACCTCGCCCGCCTTGAGGGAGTCCCGCGGTTGGTTGGCGGGCGTGAACACGCCCATGTTGTCGGCGTTGTACACCGCGTTGGACGCCATCATCTTGATGCGCTCACCCTTGAGCAAGACCCCATCCACCACGCGCACCAGCATCACCACGCCCACATAGGTGTCAAACCAGCTGTCAATAATCATGGCGCGCAACGGGGCCGTCGGATTGCCTTTGGGGGCGGGGACGTTGGCGACGATGGCTTCCAAAATCTCGTCGATGCCCAGACCGGTCTTGGCCGAACACGGAATGGCGTGTGTGGCGTCAATGCCAATCACGTCTTCGATCTCCGTCTTCGCGTTGTCGGGGTCGGCATTGGGCAAGTCCATCTTGTTGAGCACGGGCAGTACTTCAACCCCCAACTCCAACGCGGTATAGCAGTTGGCCACGGTCTGCGCTTCCACACCTTGTGAAGCATCGACCACCAGCAATGCACCTTCGCACGCAGACAGTGAACGCGAGACTTCGTAAGAGAAATCCACGTGACCTGGCGTGTCGATCAAGTTGAGGTTATAGACCTGCCCATCAAGCGCCTTGTAATGCAGCGCAGCGGTCTGCGCTTTGATGGTTATCCCACGCTCTTTTTCGATGTCCATCGAGTCTAGAACTTGGGCTTGCATCTCACGCGCTTCGAGTCCGCCGCAGCGTTGAATCAAGCGATCAGCGAGCGTGGATTTGCCGTGATCAATGTGCGCAATGATGGAGAAATTTCTGATGTGATTCATCAACGAACAGCTTCAAGTGGTTGAATTAAAACGGTGCAGCCAAGAAAAAAGGGCACGTCTGGTTAAGACGCGCCCTAAACCAACAATCTTTGGCAACTGCGATAGCTGGGACTTCATTGTAGGCAAAAAGCCCATGTCGTACAGCCCTGGAAACGTCAAAGAAGGGGCGTTGCAGCATCGCAACAAAAAACTTATTCACAACTTATTAACAATTTTATCTGAAATGATCTGGACAACTTGTGGGTGAGCTGTGTACTGCCTGTGCACCCCGCCATCTCATCCCGCATTGTGATTCGATGGCTTTTTAATATGCCAGTAATCTGGAGAGAACGGCCACCATTCTAACCAAATTCACAAATTCATTCGAATTAAGTTAGTGAACGCACACACCATTGATGATGAAATTTTGGCTGGAATGGCGAAAAATATATTTTTCAAAGGTCTCAAAATCCGCATCCTCAGCCAAAACCCCAGCAAAGCAAAGGGGTTTAAACACAAGGAAGCCGCCTAAGGCGCAGGGCGAATCACGGCATATTGCGTCCATTCGCCCCGGCGGAACAAGAGATTGACGGGCTTGCCCTTGTCCAATTTACCCAACACGGCATCAAACTCTTTGACACCCAGCAACTCCGTATTGGCAATGGCCAAAATGACATCGCCTTCGCGCAAACCCGCGCGCGCCGCAGTGTCCACAGCCGCATCCACCTTCACCCCACCTTTGATTTTGAGTTGTTTTTTCACCGCCTCGGGTACTTCGCTCACGCTCAAGCCCAGTGCCTGCCCCGCACTGGCCACGCGGGGTTTGACCTCACGCTCTTTGCTGGCTACTTTTTCCTCTTCAAACTCGCCCACGGTGACGCTTAGCTCTTTGGTCACGCCACGCCGAAACACCGTTAAGGTGCTGCGCGTGCCCGGCTTGGTGCGTCCGACCAGGCGCGGCAAATCAGCAGATTTCTCAATCGTTTTTCCGTCGAATTTAACGATGATGTCGCCAGCTTCCACGCCGGCCTTCTCGGCGACTGAACCCGTCTCAACCGCCCTGACCATGGCGCCTTGCGGCTTGCCCAATCCAATCGACTCGGCCACCTCCTTGGAGACCTGCTCAATTTGCACCCCAAGTCGTCCCCGCGTGACACGCCCCGAGGCGCGCAGTTGCTCGCTCACACGCACCGCCTCGTCCATCGGAATCGCGAAGGAGATACCCATGAAGCCGCCCGAGCGCGAATAAATCTGGCTGTTGATGCCCACCACCTCGCCACGCATATTGATGAGCGGGCCACCCGAGTTACCGGGGTTGATGGCGACATCGGTTTGAATCAGGGGCAGGTAGTCACCCGTGTCGCGCTGCTTGGCGCTTACGATGCCCGCTGTGACGGTGTTTTCCAGACCAAAGGGCGAACCAATCGCCATGACCCACTCGCCCACCTTGAGCCGATTCACATCACCCACCTTGACTGCGGGCAAACCAGTCGCCTCAATTTTGACGACGGCCACATCGGTGCGCTTGTCGGCCCCCACAATGCGGGCCTTGAACTCGCGCTTGTCGGTCAGCGTCACAAGAACCTCTTGCGCACCTTCCACCACATGCGCATTGGTCATGATGAAACCGTCAGCCGACAAAATGAAGCCTGAGCCAACACCACGCGGCTGAGCTTCTTCTTCCTGCGGCTGGAGATTAGGACGGTTGGGGCGCGGGCCCTGACGCGGCGCATTGGGAATGGGGATGCCAAAGCGGCGAAAAAACTCCAGCATGTCTTCGTCCACACCACTGTCAGCGCCAGGCCGTGCCGATGCTTTCTCCAAGGTTCGGATGTTCACCACCGAGTGGCCAACCTGCTCGACCAGCTCGGTGAAATCAGGCAATCCACGCGTTGACTGGGCCCAGGTCGAACCCACAGTCAAAAGGTTGAGCATCATCAGCAAGAGAATGGCACCCAAGCACTTCGGCGCGGATTGGGTTTTGAAATCGATTTTGAACATCATCATGCTTTCTTGGAAATAACAATCGGCTTTACAGCCATTCAGATAAGGTCTCATTTTCGCTGTTCAAGGGCCTGAGCAAACGCTGCAAGCGTCTGCCCAGGCACCTCACCCACCACCGTCACCCACCAGCCCCCGGTTTTATCTGGCAGGCGCTTTGACAGCGTGTGGGTCGCGCCCATCGCCCTCAAGCCTTCAGCGCCATGGCGCCCCGGAACAAAGCTTTCAATGAACAAAGATACCGTGGCCAGCCCATCGGAAAAAATCCATTGAACCGCAAAGCCCCCAGTGCCCGGCTCGGCTTGAACCGGGCGACGATAACAACTCATGGATTTAAATCCGGGCACAAGAGTTTTAAGCCCCCATCCTTCGGCCTGCGCCGAGGTCTTGATCATCTCGGGGCGCTCCACCCGGTAGTCATCGGTTTTGGCCATCATTTGCGTGAGCTTGCTCATGCTGACCGGCGCATCCAACTGCAACTCCGAAAAGGCAACTTGTTCCAGCACACGCTTTTGCGCGTCGAGTGTTTGCAGGCGAACCACTAGGCCGGATTTTTTTTCACTCCAGACCTGGTAGGCAAATCTCAGATTGTCCTTGGGTTCAATTTGCACCACGTCAGCATCAAAGCCCGCCACGCGCTCTGCACCGATCAGGTGGGCGGTATAAAACTTGTCAATGTCCGTATCCGGTGAATTGAGCAAGCCGGGGAACAGGCCCAATGATTCGCGTGTTTCCACCAGCGCGACTTTGCTTTGCGGCGAGAAGGTAATGACTTCTGCGTTGTGCCGAAAAGTTGAACGCGGCGGACCACTCAAAGACTCAATCCGCTCCATTTGCTGCTCGCCATCGCACACGTGCCAAATGCGTGAGCTGGCCATGCTGCTGCCAGAGGTAACCACCAGGGTGCCGATATACGCCTTGCGACGCGAGGCCTCGTGCATGCGCAGCAGCCACTCGGAGGTGCTGCGTTGTGCCGGTGCTTTTTGCACTGGCACAACGTCCCGCCCGAGCGCAGGCGTTTGAGCGCCAACCAGGGCCGTGCTGAACAATACGGCAACACTTGCGAATAAGCATCGGGTTTGCACACTCAAGATCATGATGGGCCTTACCGATCCGAGCGCTCAAAGGTGGCGTTGCGTACAAAGCCGGACGGCATTTGCAAGGCCGACGCACCTCCAAACTGCTGGTGCGCCTGGAGCAATGGGTCCAACCGCGGATCGCGGATCATGACCTGAGTGGATTCATCCTGCATCACCACGACAGGTGATGGCGTTTGCGCCAATTGCGAGGGGCTAGACGGGGCACTCACACCTCCCACCAATCCCCAACCCAGCACCGTTGCCAACGCCAGCGAAGCCAATCCGGCCAGCCACTTCCAACGCAGACTGGGGTCGTTAGCCGCTTCTTTTTCATGGTCATTGATGCCTATGACCGTTTCATTACGCGCGTAAACAGCTATTGAATCTATAGCAAATTCATACGGAGAAGGTAGGCCATCATCTTGCAGGCGACTGCGAAACCGGGACAAGAAGGCGCTGTCTTTCGTGCAGCCCCAGGACAACTCCTGCGAGCGCAGGACATCTCCCACCAAGTGATAAGCATGCCAGTTGGCCCGCGCCTGTTCATCCTGCGCCAGCGACCGCACGGCCTGCACTAAAGCCTCGCCGCTTAACTGACCGTCGGCCAGTGCTGAGATTTGCTCATTGAGGTTTAAATTTTCATCACTCATCTTGATCACTTTCGTTCGATCTACCAGCGCTTGCCAGATTGATGCTCCAGCAAGGGCTTGACCTTGATCGATATGGCTTCCCGAGCTCGAAAAATACGAGATCGAACTGTGCCAATCGGGCAATCCATCACGCTAGCAATTTCCTCATAGCTCAATCCCTCAATTTCGCGCAAGGTTACGGCTTGACGCAAGTCGTCCGGCAGCGCCGCCATAGCCGCGTTGATCACCGCCGCAATTTCCTTGGCGGCGAGCACCGATTCCGGTGTTTCGTCTGAGATTGGTTCGCTTATCCGCTGAGAAGTTTCATCTTCTTCATCTTGGGACCTGAGGGCGGCTTGCATCACCACGGGGTCGTGTTTGAATTCGAGCAAGAATTTCTTGGCCGTATTGACAGCGATACGGTAGAGCCAGGTATAGAACTGCGCCTCACCCCGGTATTGGTGCAGTGCCCGGTAGGCACGAATGAAGGTCTCCTGGGCAATGTCTTCAACCAGATCCACATCTCGCACCATACGACGAATCAGGCGTTGAATTCGGCGCTGGTACTTGATCACTAACAACTCGAAGGCATGGGCATCACCTGCCAGCGTGCGCTCGACCAGCAGAAGATCGCTGTCGTTGCCCGTGTTGCTTGGTGACTGCTTCACGGCTGATCTGCCACCAGGCCCTGGCTCTGCCCGTTGATGGCCACCTCGGTTTTACCCTGAGCCCACAACGCTCGTCGTAAAGCATCCCAGTGCAGTGGGTCGTTTTCACGCTCTAACCAGAGCCAATCAAGGCCTGGTTTCGCCCCATTTAGAGACAGCAACATGAATCGTTGGCCGTCCCACTGAGGGCGAACCTCGACAAGCCAAGATTGACTTGCCGACGCCCAGTGCCAATCCCGCCCATCCCAGCTCAGATGCCCGTGGG
>JAYVPU010000094.1:0-30458 GCA_043757205.1 Comamonadaceae bacterium
AGGTACGGGTCGAGCTTGATGAGAGTGACTTTGAGGCCCCGCGATTCCAGAATCGCTGCAAGGGACGCTGAGGCGATTCCCTTGCCAAGGGAAGACACCACACCGCCGGTGACGAAGACAAATTTGGTCATGTCAGAGGAGCTTTTTAGGCTCTTGTGTGGGAAATTGTGATTATAGGGCTCTGCTACATTTCACTTCATGAATGACCTCGCTGGAAAACACATTGTTTTGGGCCTGACCGGTGGCATTGCTTGCTACAAGGCGGCGGAGTTGTGCCGCGCGCTCGTCAAAGAGGGGGCCACGATGCAAGTCATCATGACCGAGGCGGCGGCGCAGTTCATCACCCCCGTGACCATGCAGGCGCTGAGCAACCGGCCTGTGTATGGCTCGCAGTGGGATGCGCGCGAGCCCAACAACATGGCGCACATCAACCTGAGCCGCGAGGCCGATGCGATTTTGATTGCGCCGTGCAGCGCCGACTTCATGGCGAAGTTGCTGCATGGCCGGGCCGATGACTTGCTGAGCTTGACTTGTTTGGCTCGCCCCTTGGACAAGGTGCCGCTGCTGATCGCCCCGGCCATGAACCGGGAGATGTGGGCTCATCCGGCCACGCAGCGCAATTTGGCGCAACTGCGTACCGATGGCACAACGGTATTTGACGTGGGCACGGGCGACCAGGCCTGCGGTGAAACGGGCGACGGCCGCATGCTGGAATCTGAGGAACTGCTGGAGGACGTGATCGCTTTTTTCCAGCCCAAGCCCTTGCTCGGGCAGCATGTTTTAGTCACTGCGGGTCCAACTTACGAGGCGATAGACCCGGTGCGCGGCATCACCAATTTGTCCAGCGGCAAGATGGGTTTTGCCATTGCACGTGCCGCGCGCGAGGCTGGAGCGCGCGTGACGTTGGTGGCTGGCCCGGTGCACCTGCCCACGCCGCGTGGGGTGATTCGCATCAACGTGGTTTCAGCACAAAATATGCTTGAAGCCGCTGTAGAACGTGCGCAAGCAGCTACTATTTTTGTAGCAACTTCAGCGGTGGCCGACTGGCGACCCGCCAACGCAAGTGATCAAAAAATCAAAAAAGATGGCTCAGGCACAACGCCGACTTTGCAGTTTGTGGAGAACCCGGACATTCTGGCCACGCTGGCCCAGTCCCCGCGCGCCGTGTCTGGCGACTTGTTTTGTGTCGGGTTTGCGGCGGAAAGCCACGATTTACTGGCCAATGCCACCGCCAAGCGCGTACGCAAAGGCGTGCCCTTGCTGGTGGGCAATATCGGCCCGGCCACGTTTGGCCAAGACGACAATGCCTTGCTGCTGGTGGATGAGCACGGCGCGACTGAACTGCCGCGCAACAGCAAACTCGCTCTGGCCCGCCAACTGGTGGCCGAGATTGCAACCCGAAAAAAAAGATGAACATCGACGTCAAAATCATCGACCCGCGCATGGCGGATCAACTGCCCAGCTACGCCACGCCGGGCAGTGCCGGGCTCGACTTGCGCGCCTGTCTGGATGCACCGCTCACCCTAGAGGCGAATGCCTGGCAACTGGTGCCCACCGGCATCGCGATTTATCTGCAAGACCCTGGCTTTGCCGCCATGATCCTGCCGCGCTCAGGCCTGGGGCACAAACACGGCATCGTGCTGGGCAATCTGGTCGGTCTGATTGACAGCGACTACCAGGGGCAGCTCATGGTCAGCGCCTGGAACCGCAGCGACACCGCATTCACCATAGCGCCGATGGAGCGCATCGCCCAACTGGTGATCGTGCCGGTGGTGCAGGCGCAGTTCAATGTGGTGACGGAATTTCCGGCGAGCCAGCGCGGTGAGGGCGGCTACGGATCGACCGGAAAGGCGTAAAAACGACTGGATTCTCGCCTTAGCGGGAGGGAATGACGCAACTTAGTGCAGTGAGTCACTGCCCGGAACTTCTGAATGCACCGGCTGAATTTTGAAAAAACCCGTACCGGCCGAACCCTGGCCAATCTCCTCTTCAGTCGCCTCACGCACGCCTTCCACACGCAAGCTCAGGCGCAGCGCAATGCCGCTGAGGGGGTGGTTGCCGTCCAGCACCAAGTGCTCGGGGTAAATCTCGGTCACGGTGTAGAGCATGTCTTTGGGGGCGTCTGGGTTGCAGCCTGCGGGCAGGGTGGCGCCCTCTAGCGTCATGCCTTCTTCCAGCTCGGGCGGGAACAGATCGCGTGATTCGAGGAAGAGCAACTGGTCGTTGAAGTCACCAAAGGCCTCTTCGGGCTCGAGCTGTAGCAACACTGTCGCGCCAGCTTCATGGCCTTGCAGAGCGTCTTCGATCTTTTTGAACAGATCTTCACCGCCGATTAAAAATTCAACCGGGTCGTCGAGCACGTCGATTTCCTCGCCCAGGGTGTCTTTGATGATCCAGGTCAGTGCGACCACGCATTGTTGATTAATTTCCATAGGGCAGAATTGTCGCATCTCACACTCACTCAGACCGACTGAAAAGAAAATGACCATGGACATCAATCAGGCTTTGCCTTTGTTAGGGAGCTTGAGCCCGCAGACCTTCATGCAGCGCCATTGGCAAAAAAAGCCCTTGTTGATTCGTCAAGCCCTGCCTGCGTTCACTCCTGTCTTGGATCGCTCGGCGCTGTTTGAGCTGGCCGGGCGCGATGAGGTGGAGTCGCGCTTGATTGCACTTGAGCAGAAAAAAGGCCAAGCGGTTTGGCGCATGCGCCACGGGCCGATGGAGCGCCGTGCCTTGCCCGCCTTGAAACAGGCGGCCTGGACGCTACTGGTGCAGGGCGTCGATCTGCACCACGAAGGTGTGCACGATTTGCTCCAGCAATTTCGCTTTGTGCCCGAGGGGCGGCTGGACGACGTGATGATCAGCTACGCCAGCGATGGTGGCGGCGTGGGGCCGCACTTTGACAGCTACGACGTGTTTTTGTTGCAAGCCCAGGGCCAGCGGCGCTGGCAGATTGGTCGCCAGCAAGACCTCACGCTGCGCGATGATGTGCCGCTCAAAATTCTGGCCAATTTTGTGCCCGAGCAAACCTTTGTATTGGAGCCCGGTGACATGCTCTACCTGCCCCCCGGCTACGCGCATGACGGTGTGGCGCTGGGGGGGGACTGCATGACCTACTCCATCGGTTTTCGCTCACCCAAACGGGGCGAGCTGGCGCGTGAGCTGTTGCAGCGCTTGGCCGAAGACGCCGCGGATGGGGCGGGCGAGTCTTTGTACCGTGACCCGAAGCAGCAAGCTACCGGCACGCCCGGCGCTATGCCTGTTGCTTTGCAGGACTTTGCCCGTCAGGCTTTGGAAGCGGCCTTGAAAGACCCCCACGCCGTGCCGCGTCTGCTGGGTGAGTATTTGAGCGAACCCAAGTCGAACGTTTGGTTTGATGCGGGAGAGAACACCGCCTTGCAAGCCGGTGTGGTTCTGGATCGCCGCAGCCGCATGATGTACGACGAGGCGCATATTTTTATCAACGGTGAGAGTTACCGCGCTTCGGGGCGCGATGCGAAACTGATGCGCCAATTGGCCGATGAGCGTCGCCTGGATGCGCGGGCCTTGGCCAAGGCGAGCCCTGCGGCTGTGGCGCTGCTGCAAGACTGGTGTGATGACGGGTGGCTGCATGGACTCTGAGCACCCAGATCCATCCCGCCTGAGCTTACCCACGGGTCGTTTGCTGGGCCGAGAGGCTTTTGTCCAGACCGTTCGCGACGCCTTGGCCTGCGCGGTCGTTGAGGGGTGGAAAGAAATTATTCTGAGCGATGCCACCTTTGAAGATTGGCCTTTGCACGAACGCTCTGTGGCGGAGTCACTGCAAGCCTGGTCCAAGACGGGTCGGCGCATGCGCCTGTTGGCCACTCGATTTGATGCGGTGCAACGTCAGCACGCCCGCTTTGTGCGCTGGCGTCAGACCTGGGATCACATCATCGAGTGCCGAGTGTGTCGCTCGGCCGACCCGCTGGATTTTCCCAGCGCGATCTGGAGCCCGAGTTGGGTGATGCACCGTATTGATCCGGTGAACAGTGTGCTGGTGTGTGGCAATGACCCGCAGCGCCGATTGCTGATGCGTGAGGCGCTACAGGAATGGGAGCGAAACAGTGCGCCGAGCTTCCCCGCTTCCACTTTGGGCTTGTAGTTCGGGTTTGCCCGTAAAAGCCGATTTTTTTCATCATATAATTCGACGCTAAGCGAAGTGGGCTCGAGCCGGTTCGCTTGGTCAATGCGGTTTTCTGCACTGACGATTTCCGGAAATCGTTTTTTTAATCCTTTAGGTAATTCAACATGAACAAATCTCTCGTTTTGGCAGCTGTGATCGCTGCTGTTGCCCTGGTTGCTTGCGGTAAGAAAGAAGAAGCTGCTGCTCCTGCTGCACCAGCGCCTGTCGTTGTTGTGGTTCCCGCACCTGCTGCTGATGCTTCCGCTCCTGTTGCTGACGCTGCAGCTGCTGGTGCCGCCGCCGGTGCAACTGCTGGTGCTGCAGCTGGTGCCGCAGTTGACGCTGCTAAAGATGCCATGA
Source organism: Comamonadaceae bacterium (assembly GCA_043757205.1). Lineage (GTDB taxonomy): Bacteria > Pseudomonadota > Gammaproteobacteria > Burkholderiales > Burkholderiaceae_C > CANCDA01. The sequence goes on from JAYVPU010000094.1 coordinate 4,505, forward strand.
AGAAGTAATTGCTTCGCGCAATGTAAAAAAGCCACCTTCGGGTGGCTTTTTTATTGGCTCAGAAGACTCACTTGAGGTCGTCAACCAGCACCTTGAGAATGCGCTGGGCATTGCCTGAAGTCTCGGGGGCACCTGCGGCATTGAGCACAGTGACGGTGCTGTTGTCACCCTGACTTTGCACGGTGATGCGGTATTTCTGCGGGGTGTTGACTTTTGCTGTTGCACCAAACATTTTGCTGAAGAAACCCGGCTCAGTCTTGTCGGTATTGGGCTCTACGTAGCGGACAAAGTAGGTGCCCTGGTTGCGGTCACGGTCTTCAACGGTGAAGCCCGTGCGATCCAGCGACAGGCCAACCCGACGCCAGGCGCGATCAAAGCCTTCGTCGATCTGAGCCACTGTTTGCCCATTGACCGTGGTCAGACGTGAGTTTTGCTTGGGCGTGTCTGCGGTGACCAGTACTTTGGATTGTTCGGCTGACACGCCCAGTTTGACCATCAGCTTTCGCAAAAACTCAGCCTCCAGCTCAGGATCCACGGGGCGGGGTTGCCAGATGGTCTGAGATTTGTCCGTGTTGGAGTAGACCTCAATCATGCCGCGGTGGCTGATGTAGATCTCGGTTCCGCCAGCGGCATTGCGCTCCAGCCGGGTACGAAACTTGTCGCGCTCACCGGTTGAGTAGAGCGAGTCCAGCATTCGGCCCAGTGTGCTTCGAATAATGTCTTGGGGTAGCTTGGCCCGATTTTCGGCCCAGTCGGTTTCCATGATGCCCAAGCTGGTTTGATCCATGGTGAGTACAAAGCCACTGTCCAGCCAAAATTCCTTGACGGAATCCCAAAGTTTGTCGGCCGGGCGATCCACCACCAGCCAGCGTTGCGTGCCCGCCCGCTCAATGCGAACATCACCGATAGCGGCCACAGCGGTAGGCACTGTTTGATTAATAACTGACACAGATTGATACCCTGAGGCAGATACGGCTGCACCAGGAGTGGCGTAGCGAGTGTCCCGAACAATTTGGGTCAAGTCGGGCGGCACGACCAAGGTCGTGGTTTTGGCTTTGGTTGCGCTTTTGTAATCGACCTTGTCGCTCTCCAGGCTGGAGCAGGCGGTCAGCGCCAAGGTAAGGCCCAGCAGGGCCAGTTTCGAAGATGGGTTCACCAGAGGATTCCTCAAAAAAGTAAGGGAGACTTGCAGGCCGCTTGTTAGATCAGGCCGCTGGCGCGAAGCGCGCCTTCAACCACGGACGTGTTGGCTTGTGTGAGTGGGGTCATGGGCAGCCGCATGGCGTCGCCACATAGCCCCATGCGCTGCATCGCCCATTTCACGGGGATAGGGTTGGGCTCTACAAACAGCTGTTTGTGCAGGGGCATCAAGAGAAACTGGATTTCCATGGCGCGCTTCACATCTCCCGCCATGGCGGCCACGCACAGCTCGTGCATCAGGCGCGGTGCCACGTTGGCCGTCACGCTGACATTGCCATGCCCGCCGCACAGCATCAGTGCCACGGCAGTCGGGTCATCACCGGAGTAGATGCAAAAACCTTCAGGCGCTTCACAGATCAGCCACTGCGCGCGTTCGATATTGCCGGTGGCTTCCTTGATGCCGACGATGCCGTCCACCTGTGCCAAGCGCAGCACGGTGTCGTGCGCCATATCGGCCACGGTGCGGCCCGGCACGTTGTACAAAATGGTGGGCAAATCCACCGCTTCGGCAATGGCTTTGAAGTGCTGGTACAGGCCTTCTTGTGTGGGCTTGTTGTAGTAGGGCACGACTTGCAACTGACAATCGGCACCAACTTTTTTGGCGAATTGGGCCAGCTCAATCGCTTCAGCCGTGGAGTTGGCACCGCACCCCGCCATGATGGGGACGTGCTTGTGGGTGTGCTGGCGGGCCTGCTCGACCGCGACCCGGATGATTTCGCAGTGCTCATCGACATGCACGGTGGGCGACTCACCCGTGGTGCCGACTACGCCAATGCAGTCGGTTCCTTCGGTGATGTGCCAGTCGATCAGTTTGCGCAAGGTCGGGTAATCCACACGACCGTCCTCCAGCATAGGAGTGACGATGGCCACAATGCTGCCGGTGATGGGGCTGAAGGTAGGTGACATGTCCAGGGTTTTAAACAAAGTAATCGGGCATTTTAAGCCAGTGCCACGGCCTGAGTTGCCCGGCGCTGCGCGCTAAAGAGCGTACTGCACCGGTGGGTGATTTGCACTCAGTGATAAATCAGTTTTCACCGCCACCAGGCGTTGAACAAAACGAGGTGATTGCCTCAGGAAACCATCCTCAAAAGCCACAACACGCAGATCAGAAAAAGCACTCAGTAATTCACCGGGGCGCAAGAGAAAGTCGGGGCGCGAAGGCTTGCCCACGGTCTCATTACCCGCCGCAAAGGTTTCATAAATCAGCACCCCGCCAGGGGCCAGACTCTGAAGGATCACAGGGAACAGGGCGCGCCACAGGTAGTTGGTGACCACCACGGCATCGAACTTGCGGGGCTGGCCGTTTTGCATCAAAGGCCAGGCCGCGTTTTCAATGTCAGCTTGCCGCACTTCGCCCCACGCAGCGGCGGCGCTCAGTGCTTCAGACGAGCGATCTAGGCCCAGCATCTGATGCCCTTGGGCCGCTAGGTATTGCATGTGTCGCCCGTGACCGCAGGCCAAGTCCAGCACCGTACCCTGTGGGCGAATCAGGTGCGCCCAACGCTGCACCCAGTCGGAGGCCGTGCCTGTAATTGCTATATGTTCCATAGCTGCTTACGCATATATTAATTAGGCTGTAGGCCTAGATGACCAAAAAATCGCATCAAAAACAAGCCCAAATCTGGTTGGACAAGGTCACCAGAAAATCCGGTCGTGTGTACAGGCTAAAGACGGCCAGCAGCACGGCCACCACGCCGCCATAGCGCAGGGCTTGGGTCAGTCGTGGGTGGCGGTGTTTCATGAGCTCACGCTGTGGCCTGCAGCGGGCGACGGTGAATGGCGGCTTCTTTGACAGGCAAATTCACCAGCGCGGCAAACACGCCCAGCGCAATGGCGATGTACCAGACGATGTCGTAGCTGCCCGTCTTGTCGTACAGATAGCCGCCCAGCCACACGCCCATGAAGGAGCCGATCTGGTGACTGAAAAACACAAAACCACCCAGCATGGACAAGTGCGCCACACCAAAGATTTGCGCCACGGTGGCGTTGGTCGGCGGCACGGTGGACAGCCACAGCAGGCCCATGACGCTGGAGAAAATATAGACACTTAGTGGCGAGAGCGGCACCAGCAAAAATACGCTGATGACGACGGCCCGTGCCAGGTAGATGAAGGCCAAGATGTTTTTCTTTTGCAAACGTTGCCCCAGAACCCCGGCTGCATAAGTGCCAAACACATTGAACAGACCAATCAGCGCCAGCGAGTAACTGGCCACCTCGGGTGACAAACCTTTGTCCTTGAGGTAGCTGGGCATGTGCACGCCGATGAACACGACCTGAAAGCCACACACAAAATAGCCTGCCATCAGCAACTGAAAGCTGGGGTATTTAAAAGCCTCTTTCAAAGCCTGCACGATAGTTTGCTCCCGCTTGGGCGCTGTGCCTGCGGCAAAGTGGGGCTCATGCAGACCCCAGGCCAGCGGCACGATCAGCAGAGCGGCAAAACCCAACACCACCAAGGCCTGTTGCCAGCCCAGGCTGCTGATTAAAAAACCTTCTGTGGGCACCATCAGGAACTGGCCAAACGAGCCCGCTGCGGCCGCCACGCCCATGGCCCAGGAGCGTTTTTCCAGGCTGACATTGCGCCCGATCACGCCGTAAATCACGGCATAAGTCGTCCCGGCTTGCGCCATGCCGATCAGCACGCCGGCCGTCAAGGCAAATGTCAGTGGCGTGGGCGCGTAAGCCATGCCAACCAAGCCCATCGCGTACAGCATGGCCCCGCCAATGATGACGCGAAACGCACCAAATTTATCGGCCACCATGCCCGCAAAAATACCGGCAAAACCCCAGGTCAGGTTCTGGATGGCAATCGAGAAGGCAAAGGTTTCGCGACTCCAGCCCTGCGCTTGCGTGACCGGTTGCAGCCACAGGCCAAAACCGTGCCGAATGCCCATGGACAGGGTGACGATGGCAGCCCCGCAGATCAGCACTTGGGTGATGGAGAGTTTGTTGGCTATTTTTGTCATGCTTGGAATGTAGCCTTTATCAAGTTGGGTCGCTAAAGTCGTGAAATTCAGATTTTGAATTCATCCCGAAGCCCATCCCAGCATTGCAGGTAATTGGCGTCCAGTGCCCCGCCGTTCATGGCATAGGCGCTGGGCACAAAGCGGTAGCGGCTTTCGAACATAAAGGCCAGGGTGTCGCCCAGCTTGTGCGGCGCCAGCGTTGCTGCGCTGGCTTTCTCAAACGCCTCCGTGTCGGGGCCGTGCGGCACCATGCAGTTGTGCAGGGACGCGCCACCGGGCTTGAAGCCTTCGGGCTTGGCGTCGTACTGGCCATGAATGAGGCCCATGAACTCACTCATCACGTTGCGGTGGAACATGGGCGGGCGGAAGGTGTTTTCAGCCACCAACCAGCGCGGCGGGAAAATCACCAAGTCGAAGTTGGCCGTGCCGGGTGTGTCGGATGGCGAAGTCAGCACCGTGAAGATGGAGGGGTCCGGGTGGTCAAAGCTGATGGAGCCTATGGCCATGAAGTGGGCGGTGTCGTACTTGTAGGGTAGCAAGTTGCCGTGCCAGGCCACCACGTTAAAGGGGCTGCGCGGCTGACGGGCCGACCACAGGTGGCCGCCATATTTTTTGACGATCTCAAATCCGCTGGGTGCAGGGGGCGTGCTGTCGAAGGCGGCGGTGGGGGCCAAAAAATCACGCGCATTGGCCAGACCATTGGAGCCAATCGGCCCCAACTCGGGCAAGCGGAAATGCGCGCCATAGTTCTCGCAGACATAGCCACGCGATGGGCCATCGGGCAAATCGACCGCAAAGGCCATGCCGCGTGGTAGCACGGCGACTTCACCGGGTTTAACTTCGAGAAGGCCCAGCTCGGTGGTCAGCACAATGCGGCCCTGCTGCGGCACCAGCAGCATCTCGCTATCCGCGTTGACCACAGCGCGCTGCCACATAGAGCGGTTGGCGACATAGATCAGCGCGGCCATGCCGGTTTGTGCCTCAGCGTCGCCGTTGGCCGCCACCGTGCGCAGGCCGTCCACAAAATCGAGTGGTTCTGCGGGGATGTCGAAGGGGTGCCAGCGCAAAGGGTCTGGCGGCATGGCCTTGCCTCCCTCATGGCTTGCTGCGCTGGTGGTCCACAGCGGCTGGTTGTAGGCCTGGTAGGCACTGGTGACCACTGAAGGTTGCCGGCGGTACAACCAGGTGCGGCGATTCTCGGCACGGGGCGCGGTGAAGGCTGTGCCGGAGATCAGCTCCGCGTACAAGTCATGCGGCGCGCGCTGCGGGCTGTTGCGGCCCACGGGCAGGGCACCCGGCACGGCTTCGCTGGCCAATTCGTTGCCAAAGCCGGACAGGTAGCGCAAGGAGTGTGAGTTCATCGTGTTTCTCCTTGAAAAAAATCAGGGTTCGGCATGGCTGATCGGATAGCCGGATTGGGCTTGGGTAATCAGCCGGTCAAAGAAGTCGCTGAGCTGGGTTTGCTCTGGCTCGCTCAGCACACCAAAAATGTCCTGGTTACGCTGGCCTACCACGTCCATGGTGCGCTGCCACGCGGTCTTGCCCTTGGGGCTGAGCGTCAGCACTACGCCACGACCATCCAAGGGGCTGGCGACTTTGCGCACCAGACCCTGGTCAACCAGCGACTGCGCGGCGCGGCTGGCCTGACCCTTGTTCAAGTTGGCTTTGTGGGCCAAATCGTTGACGGACAGGGGGGCAAATGTGCCTATGGCCGTCAAACAGCGACCATCGCTCATGGACAGTCCCGCATCGGCGACGTAGGCACGCTGGCTGGCCATGTCGGTCAGCTTGTGCAGCAAGTGCAGGCGGTAGGTGAGGGTGCGGTCAAGTTGGATCATGTGGCGGGTCACAGTGCTGCCAAGCGCTCGGCCTGCGCAATCAGCGCTAAGGCCTCGGTTGCGTCGGTCTGGCGGCTCAGCAGTGCGAGCGACAGCGTGGCCAGAAACAAAGGCGCTTTGGCCGTACCCACACGGGCCGTGGCCTCGGCGAGCGCGGTGTAAGTTTGGTCGAGCGGGTTGCTCATGCGGGCTCCTGTTGAAAGGGAAGCAGGGCGGCGGCGATGTCTTGGGCTTTTGCTATCGGCCAGCAGCCCATCAGGTAGCCATCGGGCCGCACCAAATAGGCCGAGCTGTTGAGCGCACCGTAGCGCTCACGGGCCTGGCCCGTTTCATCTACCCGTGTGTTGACCGTGGGCTGGCCCTGGCTGGCAATGCAGATCACTTGGACGGCGGCGGGGTTGGCTGCGCCTGTACCGGGCGGTGTGGCCAGTGCTGCCAGCTCGGTCGGCAGTCCGGGCTGATCAGAAAAATACAAGACAACAAAGCCGTCGCCGAAGCAGGTGGTCAGGTGTGTGTCCCCGTTGATGCCGCTCAGCTTGGCTTCAGGCGCGGGCATGCCGGCACGGACTTTGCCGTCGCCTGCGGACGAAGGCCAATTGAGCGCCGAGCCCACATATTCCACCGGTGTGGACTGGCGCGGATTGAGCAAGGCGCTCACCGTGCGGTCCTCTGTGGCTAGGCGTAGCGCCGCTTCGCGCAGCAGCTTGAAGCCCTCGTTGGGTGGGGCCATGAATTCCGTGCTTTTGGCACCGTAAACAATGTTCTCGCGCGTGGCTTGGACGCGCTCGGTGGAGTAGCTGTCGAGCAAGCTATCGGCTGCCTTGCCTTGCTGTACCAGCGCGAGCTTCCAGGCCAGATTAGCCGCGTCATCCAGGCCCGAGTTGAGCCCACGCACACCGAAAATCGGCACCAGATGGGCCGCATCACCGGCTAACAGCACGCGGCCATGGCGGTAGCTGGGCAACGTGAGGCATTTGGCGTTGTAGATCGACATCCACAGCAGCTTCCAGGGTTCGTCCTCGCCAATCATGGACAGATGGCTTTGCACACGCGGCAGCACGTTCTCGGGTTTGACGGCTTCAACCGGGTCTTCGTCATCACGAATTTGGTAGTCAATGCGCCAGACGTCATCGGGCTGGCGGTGCATCAAAATGGTTGAGCCGGGGTTGGAAGGTGGATCAAACCAGGCCAGCCGCTCCACCGCCCGGCGGGTTTTTTGCACCACATCCACAATCACGTAGCGGCCCTCAAACTGCGTGCCCACCAGTTGCAGGCCTAATTGCTCACGCACCGTGCTGCGCCCACCGTCACAGGCCACCACCCAGTCGGCCGTTACCGTGTGCAGGCCGTCCGCCGCTTCAATATCGACCAGCGCACCAAGGACAAGTGGTCGCACTGCCACCACTTTGCTGGACCAGCGCACATCAACCAGGTCACCCTGAGCCAGCGCAGCTATGTGCGCAAACTCTTCGGCATAAAACTGCTGGATGTTGACCATGGGCGCAAACCGCTGCGTCGGCTCGCTGGGCATCTGGAAGTTCAGCACTTCTTTGTCACGGTAATAACTGCGCCCGCCGACCCAGGACAAACCCTTGTCCACCAGCGGTTTGTCAGCCCCCACCCAGGCCAGTATTTCCTGCGAGCGGCGCGACATACAAATCGCCCGGCTGCCCGTGCAATAGCTGGCGTCCATCTCAATGACCACGCTGGCAATGCCATAGCGCGCCAGCAAAGCCGCCAGCGTCATGCCCACAGGGCCACCACCGGCGATGAGGACGGGAACACGGTCAGGCCAGGGATGAGGGGCGGGCTGCGTCACGATGGTTTAATTCAGGCGAAATAGTTGGTTGTGAACGCAACTATAAATCAAATACGCTGATTAAGGTCGATCAGCTGGCCAGCCCCTGAAAACAAGGCCGCTTTTAAGCCATCATCGTCCAGCGGAAGGCGCAGGAGTTGGGCAACGTGGATCTGGAAGGGGCAAGTGATGAAGATACCTGCTGCCTTGAGTGCAATCAAGCTCAGGTGTAGCTTCACATACCTTTCGAGAGTTGAGCTTGAGATTTGCTTGTGCATGATCTGCCTTTCAAAACTGGCGAGGCTCAGTGGCTGTCCAGCAGAGGCTCGAATCCACCCACAAACATCCGCTTGCCATCGAACGGCATCTCACTGAAGTCTTTCATGCGAGGGTCTTTCATGAACTTCGTTTTGCCTTCATCCCGCGCGGCCTTGTAGGGCCACTCGACCCACGAGAACACCACGTTCTCGTCGCTTTCGGCCTTCACCGCGAGTTTGAAGCCTGTGAGCTTGGCCTCGGGTAAATCATCGCCCCAGCATTCCACGGTTCGCGTGGCACCACATTCTTTGAGAATGGCGGCCATCTTGGTCGCCATGGCGCGGTACGCCTATTTCTTGCCTGCGGGTACGGGAATCACATAGCCGTCGATATAACTCATGGTGTTAACTCCTTCATTTCAAAGTGGATGAAGTTTGGGTCGAGATGGAGTTTCCGCCACAACGACCACCAACCTACTTCAGCCCCAGTTTTTCGAGCGAACACAGCAGGATTTTTCTAGGCAGTGAATGATCTTGTTCGATCTAGCCCATGCTGAATCTTGGGCAGCCAGCAACCGCTGATCTGTGCGCTGGCACACAGTGGCCCCAAAACGCGGCCTCTTCGCTCAGTTGGGCGATGACGCTGTTGAGCGCGTTGTCGAAGTGGATTCGGCTGACGGCCAATAGGTGACCCCAATGTTTGCCAATGTTTGAAACCTGACACACCAGAGATGTGTCAATACAAGACCTGATCAAGTGGTCAACTGGATATCCATCCAGTTGTTTTGACTGAACCGACTACAATCCGCCCCATGGCAGTCAAACCACTTCCCGAATATTCTGAAAGCTCCATCCGCATTCTCAAGGGCCTGGAGCCGGTCAAGCAACGGCCGGGCATGTACACCCGCACCGACAACCCGCTGCACGTCATTCAAGAGGTGCTGGACAACGCGGCTGACGAGGCGCTGGCGGGCTTTGGCAAGAAGATCAAACTCACCCTGCACACCGACGGCTCGGTCAGCATCGAGGACGATGGACGTGGCATCCCGTTTGGCTTGCACCCGGAAGAAAACGCACCGGTGATTGAGCTGGTGTTCACCCGCCTGCACGCAGGCGGCAAGTTCGACAAGGGCAAGGGCGGGGCCTACAGCTTCTCTGGCGGGCTGCACGGCGTGGGCGTGAGTGTGACCAATGCCTTGGCCAAGCGGCTAGAGGCCACCAGTTACCGCGAGGGGCAGTGCGCGCGCCTCGTCTTCTCCGGCGGCGATGTGATTGAGCCTTTGACCATGCGGCCACTTGGTGGTAACGGTGGGAGTACCGTGGGTGATCGCAAGCAGGGCACGACGGTGCGCGTCTGGCCCGATGCCAAATACTTTGAATCCAGCGTTTTACCCATCAACGAGCTGACGCACCTGTTGCGCAGCAAGGCGGTGCTGATGCCGGGCGTCACGGTCACGCTGACGGTCGAGAAAACCAAGGAAGTCCAGACCTGGCTCTACAAGGGCGGCCTGCGTGACTACCTGATGCAAACGCTCAACGGCGACCCGGTGATTCCGCTGTTTGAGGCCGAAGGCTTTGCCGACAGCCAGAGCGACAACTTTGCCGAAGGCGAGGGCGCGGCCTGGTGCGTGGCGTTTACAGAAGACGGCCAGCCGGTGCGCGAGAGTTATGTCAACCTGATTCCCACCAGCGCGGGCGGCACGCATGAGAGCGGCCTGCGCGACGGTCTGTTCACGGCGGTCAAAAGTTTTATCGAGCTGCACAGCCTGCTGCCCAAAGGCGTCAAGTTGTTGCCCGAAGACGTGTTTGCCCGGGCCTCCTACGTGTTGAGCGCCAAGGTGCTGGACCCGCAGTTCCAAGGTCAGATCAAGGAGCGACTCAACTCACGCGACGCGGTGCGCTTGGTGTCGAGCTTTGTGCGCCCGGTGCTGGAGCTGTGGCTGAACCAGCATGTGGAGTACGGCAAACGACTGGCCGAACTCGCCATCAAAGCGGCCCAGACGCGCCAGAAGGCCGGGCAAAAGGTGGAAAAGCGCAAGGGCTCTGGCGTGGCCGTGTTGCCTGGCAAGTTGACCGATTGCGAGAGCAAGGACCTGGCCCACAACGAGGTATTTTTGGTAGAGGGTGACTCTGCCGGTGGCAGCGCCAAGATGGGCCGCGACAAAGAGAGCCAAGCCATCCTGCCCCTGCGCGGCAAGGTGCTCAACACCTGGGAGGTGGAGCGCGACCGCCTGTTTGCCAACACCGAGATTCACGACATTGCGGTGGCCATCGGGGTCGATCCCCATGGCCCCAACGACACGCCTGATCTGACAGGTCTGCGCTACGGCAAGGTCTGCATCCTGAGCGATGCGGACGTGGACGGCTCACACATCCAAGTGTTGCTGCTCACCCTGTTTTTTAGGCACTTTCCCAAACTCATCGAGACCGGTCACATCTACGTGGCGCGTCCACCGCTGTTTCGGGTGGACGCCCCGGCACGCGGCAAGAAGCCCGCGTCCAAAGCCTATGCGCTGGACGAGGGCGAGCTCACTGCCATTCTGGACAAGCTGCGCAAGGAAGGCGTGCGCGAAGGGGCGTGGAGCATCAGCCGCTTCAAAGGCCTGGGCGAGATGAATGCCGAGCAACTGTGGGAAACCACGCTCAACCCCGATACACGGCGGCTGTTGCCGGTGCAATTGGGTAGCTTCGATTTCACCCAGACCGAGAACCTGATCACCAAGCTGATGGGCAAGGGCGAAGCCGCAGCACGGCGCGAGTTGATGGAACTGCACGGCGATTCGGTGGAGGTGGATGTGTGATGCCTAAGCGCCTCGTCCGCTTCTGCATGCTGGCCTGTGCTGTGCTGTTCAACCCAGCCGCGCATGCCGACATCTGGGGCTACATCGACGACAAAGGCGTGGCGCACTTTGCACAAGAGCGGGTGGATGATCGCTACGAAATTTTCTCGCGCACGGGGCAAAAGTTTGACTCCCAACGCCAGGTCACGGTGCCCACCGCGCCACCGAAGCTGATCGCTTTTTTTGAAGTCTCTCCCCGCTACAAACAGGTCAAACATTTGTTGCGCGAGGCGGCCAGCGAGCACAAGATTGAGTACGAACTACTGCAAGCCCTGATCGCCACCGAATCTGGTTTCGACCCCCTCGCGGTGTCGCCTAAAGGCGCGGTGGGTTTGATGCAGCTCATGCCCGACACCGCCCAGCGCTTTGGGGTGGTGGCTGACGTTAAATTGACGCTCAGCAAACAACTGACTGACCCGCGCACCAACATCCGCGCAGGAGCGCGTTACCTGAGTTATTTGCTCACCAAATTTCCCGGTCAGATGGAGTTGACCTTGGCCGCCTACAACGCGGGCGAGGGGGCCGTGCAGCGCGCGGGCAACCGCGTCCCCAACTACCCGGAAACCCAAAGCTATGTGCGCACGGTGATGCAAATGTTGGCCGTGCTTAAACCCCCTGCGGTGCTGGTGGAGCAACGCAAGTCGCCAGCACGTGTGCGCATGGCTTTTGCTGGAGGTGCACAAGGCCGGGGCAATATGCCTGTGTTCGCGCCTGATGTGCCTGCCGAAATCATCTATACCGATTGAATGCCCTAGACCCCCATGAGCGACCAACCCACTCTTGACCTCAACCCGGCCACGCCCAGCGACGATGACCTGAACCTGGCCACCTACGCCCAGCGCGCCTACCTCGAATACGCCCTGAGCGTGGTCAAGGGCCGCGCCCTGCCGGATGTGTGCGATGGCCAAAAACCGGTGCAACGGCGCATTTTATATTCCATGTCACGCATGGGCCTGGGCTTTGGCGGCGCGGGTGGCAACACCGGGGCCAAGCCGGTCAAGTCGGCCCGGGTCGTGGGCGATGTGCTGGGTCGCTTTCATCCGCACAGCGACCAGGCCGCCTACGACGCGCTGGTGCGCATGGCGCAAGATTTCTCGCAGCGCTACCCGCTGATCGACGGCCAGGGCAACTTTGGCAGCCGCGACGGCGACGGTGCTGCCGCCATGCGCTACACCGAGGCGCGCTTGGCCAAAATCAGCAGCCTGCTGATGGATGAGATTGACGAGGGCACGGTCGATTTCCAGCCCAACTACGACGGCTCCACCATCGAGCCGCGCCAGTTGCCAGCGCGCCTGCCTTTCAATCTGCTCAACGGTGCCAGCGGCATTGCCGTGGGCCTGGCCACTGAGATCCCCAGCCACAACCTGCGCGAAGTGGCCGACGCTTGCGTGGCGCTCATCAAAAACGCCAAGCTCAGTGACGAAGAGTTGTATGCGCTGATCCCGGGTCCGGACTATCCCGGCGGCGGCCAGATCATCAGCAGCACGGCCGACATTGCCGAGGCCTATCGCACGGGCCGTGGCTCACTCAAATGCCGCGCCCGCTGGAAGATCGAAGAACTCGCACGCGGCCAGTGGCAACTGGTGGTGACCGAGTTGCCGCCAGGGGTGAGCACGCAAAAAGTGCTGGAAGAAATCGAAGAGCTCACCAACCCCAAGGTCAAAACCGGCAAGAAGGCTCTGTCCCTGGAGCAGACCCAGATCAAGGCCACGGTGCTCTCGGTGATTGACGTGGTGCGTGATGAATCCAGCAAAGACGCCGCTGTGCGCCTGGTGTGCGAGCCCAAGACCAGCCGCACCCAGCAGTCCGAGCTCATCACCACGCTGCTGGCCCACACCAGCCTGGAAACCTCCAGCCCGATCAACCTCACCATGGTGGGCCTGGATGGTCGTCCCACGCAAAAGTCGCTGCGCCAGATGCTGACGGAGTGGATTGAGTTTCGCCATCGCACGATTGAGCGGCGCTCGCAGCACCGGCTGGACAAGGTACTGGACCGCATCCACATTCTGGAAGGGCGTCAACTCGTTCTCTTGAACATTGACGAAGTGATTGCCATCATCCGCCAGTCGGACGAGCCCAAGGCGGCGCTGATGGCGCGCTTCAACCTATCGGAGCGACAGGCTGAAGACATTCTTGAAATTCGCCTGCGCCAACTGGCCCGGCTGGAAGCCATCAAGATCGAGCAGGAGTTGAAAGAACTTCGCGATGAGCAGAAGAAGTTGGAAGACATTCTGGGCAGCCCGACTGCACTGCGTCGCCTGATGGTCAAGGAAATCGAGGCGGATACCAAGGCCTTTGTGGACCCACGCCGTACCCTGATTCAGGCCGAGAAAAAAGCCGTGCTCGAAGTCAAGGTGGTGGACGAACCCGTCACCGTCGTAGTCTCGCAAATGGGCTGGGTGCGGGCACAAAAAGGCTGGGCCAAAGAGCGAGCCGGGGATGCAGCAAGTGCGCCGGCTACAGCGACTGAGTACAGCTTCAAATCGGGCGACAGCCTGTACGGCGCGTTCGAGTGCCGCACGGTGGATACGCTCTTGGTGTTTGGTGACAAAGGCCGGGTTTATTCGGTGCCCGTCGCGTTGCTACCCGGTGCGCGCGGCGATGGCCAACCCATCACCACGCTGATCGAGCTGGAAGCGGGCAGCAAAGTGGCGCACTACTTTGCAGGGTCAGCACAGGCGCAATTGCTGCTCAGTAGCTCGGCGGGCTACGGCTTCTTGGCGACAGTGGGGGACATGGTTTCACGCCAAAAAGCAGGCAAGGCCTTCATCACCTGCAACGAGGGTGACACCGTGTGCTGCCCATCGCCTGCCAACGTGCCGCCACAGCCAGCGGCCACGCATGTGGCCTGTGCCTCCACCGGCGGACGCATTTTGACGTTTGAGATCACCGAGCTCAAGTCCATGAGCGGCGGTGGCCGCGGCCTGATGCTGATTGATCTGGAGGCCAAAGACAGCTTGGCTGGTGCCGCTGCCTACACCCGCAGCGTGAAGATCGAAGGCATAGGGCGCGGTGGCAAAGCGCGAGATGAAACCCTGGAAATCCGTAGCCTGAACAACGCCCGCGCCGTTCGTGGGCGCAAGGGCAAGGTGGCGGATTTAGGCTTCAAGCCAGGGTCGGTTACACGGGTGGAGTAAAGGCGAGTTCAACCCAGGCGGCCTCAACTCGGCTCTAAAAACCGCACCCGCACACTCTTGCCCTTGATCTTGCCCGCATTCAGTCGCGCCAAGGCTTCGCCCGCAATCGCGCGGTCCACCGCGACGAAGGTGCAGAACTCGGTGACGTTGATCTTGCCGATTTGCTCGCGGGTATAGCCTGCCTCGCCGGTCAGTGCGCCCAACACATCGCCGGGGCGGATTTTTTCTTTGCGGCCACCCAGAATTTGCAAGGTCACCATGGGTGGCAGCAAGGGCTCGTTGCTGGCGGGGTTCAGCTCGTCGAGCTTTTGCCAGACCGATTCATTGTTTTGGTACTGCTCAATCTTGCCGACAAAACCCATCTCGTCCATGCTGGCCAGGCTCAGGGCCAGGCCTGTTTCACCAGCGCGCCCGGTGCGGCCAATGCGGTGTACATGCACTTCCGGGTCGGGCGAGATGTCCACATTGATCACGGCCTCTAGCTGCGTGATGTCCAGCCCGCGCGAGGCAACGTCGGTGGCCACCAGCACCGAGCAGCTGCGGTTGGAGAACTGCGCCAGCACCTGGTCGCGCTCGCGCTGCTCCAGCTCACCGTACAGCGCCAGTGCGCTAAAGCCATGCGCCTGAAGCACCTCCACCAGTTCTTTGCAGCGTTGCTTGGTGTTGCAAAAGGCCAGCGTGCTGATGGGGCGAAAGTGGTGCAGCAACTGCGCCACGGCCTCCAGCCGGTTGGCGCGCCGCACTTCATAAAAATGCTGAGTGATCAGGCTGGTGCTGACGTGTGACTCCACCTTCACCTGCTGCGGCTCGCGCAGAAACTGTTTGGCAATTTTGTCAATGCCCTCGGGGTAGGTGGCGGAGAACAGCAGGGTTTGCCGCTCGGCGGGGCACTGCTTAACGACGGTGGCGATGTCGTCAAAGAAGCCCATGTCCAGCATGCGGTCGGCCTCGTCCAGCACCAGCGTGTTGAGCGCGCTCAAATCCAGCGTTTCGCGGCTCAGGTGGTCCATGATGCGCCCCGGTGTGCCCACCACAATGTGCGCGCCATGTTCCAGAGATGCGTTTTGCATGCGCAGCGGCACGCCGCCGCACAGAGTGACGATTTTGACGTTGTCCTGCGCGCGGGCCAGGCGGCGCAGCTCTATCGTCACCTGGTCGGCCAGCTCGCGTGTGGGGCACAGCACCATGGCTTGCACGGCGAAGCGGCGCGGGTTCAGGTTGGCCAGCACGGCCAGGGCAAAGGCGGCCGTTTTGCCGCTGCCGGTTTTGGCCTGGGCAATCAGGTCTTTGCCGGCCAGCGCAATCGGCAGGCTGGCGGCCTGGATCGGCGTCATCTCGGTGTAGCCGAGTTGCGTCAGGTTGGCCAACGTGGCCGGGCTCAGGGCGAGGGAGTCGAAGCCCTGGGTGGTTTTAATCGGTGTGTTCATACGTCGATTATCCGGGTCTGCCCTAGACTACGCACTTTCTTCTTTCCATCTAAGGGCCTGTGATGCTAAATCACGATCAAAAAAATGATTTCAATGCCTTGTTGCCCGGCCAGAGCATCGAGGCAGGTGCCACCCGGCGCACGGTAGTCAAGGCGGCTATTGGCGTGGGCTATGCGGCCTCTGTGATGCCCATCATGGCGCAAACGGCCATCAAGACACCGACCGACGGTTTGACCGTGGGCGAGGTGATGATTGACGTCAAGGGCTTCAAGATGCCGGTCTATCGCGCCATGCCTGCGGGCAAAACCAATCTACCGGTGGTGTTGGTGCTGTCCGAAGTGTTTGGCGTGCACGAGCACATTGCCGATGTGGCCAACCGCTTTGCCCGTGCGGGTTACTTGGCCCTTGCGCCTGAGTTGTTTGTGCGTCAGGGCGATGCGCAGAGCTACGGCGAAATTTCCAAGCTGCTGGCTGAGATCATCAACAAAGTCCCCGACGCCCAGGTGATAGGCGATCTGGACGCCACGGTGGCGTGGGCAGGCGCCAACGGCGGCGACTTGAAGCGCGTTGGCATCACCGGTTTTTGCTGGGGCGGGCGCCAGACCTGGCTCTACACCGCGCACAGCAAGCACATCAAGGCCGGCGTGGCTTGGTATGGCCGCATCGTCGGTGCGCCGAACGCGCTGATGCTCACCAACCCGATTGACATTGCCGCCAGTTTGAACGGCCCGGTGCTGGGCTTGTATGGTGGGGCCGACAGCGGCGTTCCGCTGGAGACGGTGGAGCAGATGAAGTCGGCGCTCGCCAAGGGCAACGCAGCCTCCAAAGCCTCGCAGTTCGTGGTCTATCCCGATACGCCTCACGCTTTTCACGCCGACTACCGCCCCACCTACCGCAAGGCGGCGGCAGACGATGGCTGGCAGCGTTGCCTGGCCTGGTTCAAAGCCAACGGCGTCGCCTGATTTTTAATAAAAACTGGTTATAGACCAATAGATATATTTATAAGCAGCTATGACATTGATAGCAATTTTGATCGGAACCCTGGCCGCTGGCATCGGTAGCGTGTGGTTAGCGGCGGCGCTGAGCTTTGGCGCGCTGGCCCGCTACACCCAGCACATGCTCAGCTTGGCGGCGGGGGCGCTGATGGGCACGGCTTTTTTGCATTTGTTGCCCGAGGCGTTTGAAGGCCAGGCCAAAGCGCACGCGCTGTTCATGACGCTGTTGATCGGCCTGGTGTTTTTCTTTTTGCTGGACAAGGCTGAGCTGTGGCACCACGGGCATGAGCATCACCACGAGGATGGGCATGAGGCTGACGATGGCCACCATCACCACGCGCACACCGATACTGAGCAGGACGAACCAAAATCCGGCAGCTGGGCCGTCATCGCCGGTGACAGCGTGCACTGCTTTGGCGACGGCATTCTGATCGCCTCGGCCTTCATCGCTGACATGCGCCTGGGAGCCATTGCCGCCATCGCCGTGCTGGCGCACGAGGTGCCGCACCACATGGGCGATTTGATTGTGTTGAACCAGACCTCCAACAATCGGCGCGCGGCGCTGGGCAAGGTGTCGCTGGCCGGGGCGGTGACGGCCTTGGGTGGCCTCATCGGCTACTGGCTGGTCGAGCAGTTGCAGGGTTATTTGCCCTATTTTCTGGTGGTGGCGTCCAGCAGCTTTGTTTATGTGGCGCTGGCGGACTTGATTCCGCAATTGCAAAAGCGTTTGTCCTTGCGCGAGACCTTGGCCCAGATCGCTTGGCTGCTGGGTGGGATTGGTTTGGTGACGTTGGTGAGCAGTCTGGCGCGCGGGCACTAAGGCGGATCAACCTTTTGCCACTGGGCGGCTCGCATCACTGCACCACTCGCTCCAGCTCCCGGCGTACAGGGCTGAAGCACCTAAACCCGCGATTTCCATGGCCAGCAGGTTGGGCAGGGCGCTCACGCCACTGCCGCACTGGTGCACCACGCTGCGCGGGTCGCGTCCGGCTAATAGCTCCAAGAATTCGGTTTTGAGCTGCTCGGCGGGTTTGAATTTGCCATCCGTGCCGAGGTTCAAACCAAACGGGCGGTTCAGTGCACCGGGGATGTGCCCAGCCACCGGGTCCAGTGGCTCCACTTCGCCCCGGTAACGCGGGTTGGCGCGGGCGTCTATCACGGTTTGATCCGGCTGGCCCAGATGGCGCAGCACGCGATCGGTGGTCGCCAGATCGGCTTTCTCTTGGCTGGCCGTGAAGGTGGTCGCTGGGCGTGGCGCTTCGGGGCCAGTCGCTACCGCCCCGCCTGCCGCCTGCCAAGCCTGCAAGCCGCCATCCAGCACGGCCACGGCCTCATGGCCGACCCACTTGAGCATCCACCACAGGCGGCCACAGTAGTTGGCCCCTTGGCGGTCATAGACGACGGCTTGCATGGTGCTGTCAAAGCCGATGCCCGCCAGCCACTGTGCGAAGTGCGTGCGCGACGGCAGGGGGTGGCGACCGCCCGAGGCAGGCACGTCCGTTGGATCGTCATGAAAACTCAAATTCCGGTTCAAGTCCGCCCGCACCGCGCCCGCCACATGGGCTTGCAGGTACTGCGCGTCGCCCTCTAGCGGCTTCATCAGCTCAAAGCTACAGTCAAACACCATCAGGGGCTGGCCCCTGGCTTGCAG
This sequence comes from Comamonadaceae bacterium, assembly GCA_043757205.1. Taxonomy (GTDB): domain Bacteria; phylum Pseudomonadota; class Gammaproteobacteria; order Burkholderiales; family Burkholderiaceae_C; genus CANCDA01. Next base: position 22,614 of record JAYVPU010000094.1, read on the forward strand.
GGTTTGAAGTTGATCGACGGAGATGAGAGTGGTGTACATAGGAGGATCCTTTGATTGAAGTCGTCATTTCCGCAAAGGCGGGAATCCAGGAGGTCAATGTGAGTAGGTCAATGTTCTTCAGCCGGAGTATCCGGCAACTCACGCTCGCGCAAGAAGGTGGCAGCTACGCCGCTGGCCACAATCAGGCCCATGCCCAGCCAGCCGATTAGTGCGATGTCATCACCAAACAGCAGCAGACTGTAAAGCGCCGCAAACACAATGCCCAAGTATTGCAGGCTGGCCACCACCAGCGTGTGGCCGTGGCTGTAAGCGCGCGTCATGCACCATTGGCCCAGCGACGCGGTCAAGCCGATGGGCACAATCCACGCCGCTGCCTGCCAAGTGATGTCGGCCCAGGGCGTGAAGCCCGTCCATAGAAGCCCCACCGCCCCGGTCAGCACACCGCCCAGTGCAAAGAAAAACACGGTGCGCTCCACTGGCTCGCCCAACTTGCCCAGAGCGGTGACCTGGATGTAGGCCAGCGCGGCGCTTACGCCCGAGAGCAGGCCGATGAGGCCCGCGAACAACTGGTTCTGGTCAATGGTGGGGCGCAGCATCAAAATCACACCGCCAAAACCTAGCAGCACGGTGCTCATCAAAGGGCCCTGGCGCTGCGCCTTGCCATAGAGCAGCGCGCCACCCAGGATGAAGGCCGACACCCACACGCCGCTGGTGTAGTTGAGCGTCATGGCGGTGGCCAGCGGCAGGTGGGCGATGGCATAAAACCAAGCCACCAGCGACACCCCGCCCACCACGCTGCGCCAGGCGTGCATCAGCGGCACCGCAGTGCGCAAGGGCGTGCCGTGAACGCGCAGCACCCAACCCATCACCAGCACGCCGACCACGCCCCGGTACAGCACCAGCTCAAAGGTGTTGAAGCTGCTAGATGCGACCTTCAGCCCCACGCCCATGGTGGCGAAGGAGAAGGCGCCGAGGACCATCCAGAGGGCTTGCATGAATTTGATCTTTTTGTTGAGTTGGAGGCTTGAGGGGGTGATCGTACTGGCATCCGCGATGGTGACCTGAATCAGCCCAGTCCTACAGACGGAAGTCCCCGCGACTTGGACAATTGAAGCCTTCTCATTGCAAGGAGACCGAAATGCAGAAAACAAGCTCCCTCCTAGTCGAACTCGAAACGAAGTTTTGGCAGTCGATGGTGGATCATGAGACCGATGTGGCGCTGAATCTGCTCTGCGAGCCCTCCCTTGTGGTCAGCGCGCACGGTGCGATGAAATTCGATCATGCGGGCTATCGCAAGATGGCTGACCAGGGCTCCATGGTGGTCAAGTCGTTTGAATTCAGCGACATGGCGGTCATGTTTCCAAACGACTCGACGGCGATCCTTTCCTACCGCGTCAAACAGAATGTCGGGCCGCGCGGCAAGGGCGTCACCACTGAACAGGAGATGAACGACACCTCGACCTGGGTCAAGACCGGCCACGACTGGCGCTGTGCCATGCACACGGAGACGCCGATCAATACTCACTGAGCCGACGCCTGACGCAAGCGCATTGGGCGATATCGAGATATTCAATTCTTTATGGAGAACGAAATGACCAGCAAGAACACGATCTGCCTGTGGTACGAGGGCAACGCCATCGACGCTGCAAAGTTCTATGCCGAGACTTTCCCTGACAGCGCGGTTGGCTCAGTCTTGCGCGCGCCGGGCGACTATCCCGACGGCAAGCAAGGGGATGTTCTCACGGTCGAGTTCACCGTGGCCGGCATTCCTTGTATCGGGCTGAATGGCGGCCCAGAGTTCAAGCACAACGAGGCATTCTCGTTTCAGATCGCAACCGACGACCAAGCCGAAACTGACCGCTTGTGGAACGCAGTCGTCAGCAATGGCGGGCAGGAAAGCCAGTGCGGCTGGTGCAAGGACCGGTGGGGGCTGTCGTGGCAGATTACTCCACGCGTCCTCATCGCAGCGTTGTCCAATGCGGATCCCGCGGCGGCCAAGCGCGCGTTCGAAGCGATGATGACGATGAGAAAGATCGACATCGCAGCGATAGAGGCGGCGCTGCGGGCTGGAGATAGTAGCGCGCAGGACCATCCAGAGTGATTCCCTGCTGGAGCGTTTACCCCTGCTCCATCGCCTTGCGATACCACTCATGAAAATGCTGCATGCCGTCTTCCATCGGGCTCTGGTACGGGCCGACCTCGTTGTCGCCGCGCTGCATCAGGGCGCGGCGACCGGCGTCCATGCGCTCGGCGATTTCGTCGTCTTCGATGCACGTTTCCATGTAGGCGGCTTGTTGTGCTTCAACAAATTCACGCTCGAAGGCGGCGATGTCTTCGGGGTAGAAAAACTCCACCTTGTTCATGGTCTTGTTCGGCCCCATCGGGTATAGCGTCGAGACGGTGAGCACATGCGGGTACCACTCCACCATGATGTGGGGGAAGTAGGTGAGCCAGATCGCGCCGCGCTCGGGCAACTTGCCTTCGCGGTAATTCAGCAGGGCGTCGTGCCAGCGCTGGTACACGCCCGAGCCGGGTTGCTTGAAGGCGCTGGACACGCCCACGGTCTGCACCGAGTAGTGTTCTTTGAACTCCCAGCTGAGGTTCTCGCAGTTCACGAACTGGCCCAGGCCGGGGTGAAAGGGGCCGACGTGGTAGTCCTCCAGATAGACCTCGATGAAGGTCTTCCAGTTGTAGTTGCACTCGTGCATCTCCACGCGGTCGAGCACGTAGCCAGAGAAGTCCAGCTCGGCACGCGGGCCAAGACTGGCCAGGTCGGTGGCGACATCGCGACCATTGGCTTCAAACAGCAAGCCGTTCCACTCTTGGAGCGGGTAGTTGTTCAGGTTCAGGCAGGGGTCGGCGGCGAAGTGGGGCGCACCCAGCAAATGGCCTTGGGGTGAGTAAGTCCAGCGGTGCAGCGGGCACACGAGGTTACCGCCCGCACTACCGGGCTGGGTTGCATTGAGCGAGCCGCGCCCCTGGAGCATCACGGCTTGGCGGTGGCGGCAGACGTTGGAGATCAGCTCCACGCCCGTTGCGGTGCGCACCAGCGCTCGGCCGTTGGCCTCTTGCGGCAAGGCGTAGTAGTCGCCCACGTTGGGCACGCTTAAAGCATGCCCCACATAACGGGGGCCGCGCTGAAAAAGCAGTGCGATCTCGCGCTGGTAAAGCGCTTCGTCAAAGTAGCTTGAAACTGGTAGTTGGCTTGACGCCTGCTGCAGTTGAAGACTTAAATCAGACATGGGAGAGCTGACCTAGAGACTCCCCCTATGAAGGGGCAGGTGGAAACGGGATCCGGCGGGGCTGGATGGGGAGGGGGGATTGTACCTGCCGACTTGTGCAGGCCATCAGAGCCTAAAATCGGGGGATTGTTTTGTCCCACCTCTTTCCCTATCCCACCCCATGCCCAAGGCCACTGCGTCATCCCCCGTTGTCAAACCCCCAGCCAGCTACGAAGCTGCGCTGGAAGAGCTGGAGCAATTGGTTGCCCGACTGGAGTCCGGCGACATGCCGTTGGAGCAGTTGCTGTCGGGCTACCAGCGTGGTGCTGAGCTGCTGAAGTTTTGCCGCGCCAAGTTGGAGGCCATTGAGGGGCAGGTCAAGGTGTTGGATGCGGGTGTGATGAAACCATGGGCAGCGGAATGAGTGGTCAAGTTTTAGAAATGACAGCTACACAAGCGATGGCGGCAGACTTTGATCTGAACGACTGGAGCCGTGCGCGCCAGCTTCGGGTGGAGCAGGCATTGTCGGCCTGGGTCGCCCCCGACGCCCCGGCGGGCTTGGGTGAAGCAATGCGCTACGCCGTGCTCGATGGGGGCAAGCGTTTGCGCCCGCTGTTGGTGCTGGCTGCGAGCGAGGCGGTGGCTCCGTTCGACGCAGCAGCCCTGGATGACGGGTCGGATGAAGCAGCCCTGCGCGCCGCGTGCGCCGTCGAGCTGATCCACGCCTACTCACTGGTGCACGACGACATGCCCTGCATGGACAACGACGTGCTACGCCGAGGCAAGCCCACGGTGCATGTGCAGTTTGGCGAGGCCCGCGCCCTGTTGGCCGGTGACGCTTTGCAGGCGCTGGCGTTTGAGCTGTTGACGCCGGATGTTGATGTGGTGCCGCCCACGGTGCAGGCGCAGCTGTGCCGCTTGCTGGCCAGTGCCGCGGGCAGTGCGGGCATGGCGGGCGGGCAGGCGATTGATTTGGCCAGCGTGGGCGTCAAGCTCAGCGAGCCCCAGTTGCGTGAGATGCACCGCCTTAAAACGGGTGCGCTGTTGCAGGGCAGCGTGTTGATGGGCGCGGCCTGTGGTGCGCCTTCAACCCAGGCGTTGACCGCTTTGTCCAGTTACGGCGCGGCCATTGGTCTGGCGTTTCAGGTAGTGGACGATATTTTGGACGTCACGGCTGACTCGGCCACCCTGGGCAAGACGGCAGGCAAGGACGCCGATCAAGACAAACCCACCTACGTGTCCCTGCTCGGGCTGGCGCGATCACAGGCCTATGCGCAAGAGCTGCTGGCGCAGGCCAATGAGGCGCTACAGGCCAGCGGCCTGCGCGACACGCGGGCCTTGCACGCGCTGGCTGACATGGTTGTCAACCGTGCAAGTTAACCATTAAAACTGCTTGAAACTCTTTAAATAGTAGCGTAAGCAGCTATCAAATCAATAGCTAATGTCGAACACTCCTTTTCCTTTGCTGCAAACCATCAACGACCCGGCGGATCTACGCCGCCTGCCGCGTACCCAGCTCAAAGCCCTGGCCGATGAACTGCGCGCTTATGTGCTTCAAAGCGTGTCGCGCACCGGCGGACATCTCAGCTCCAACCTGGGCACGGTGGAGCTCACGGTGGCTTTGCACTACGTGTTCAACACGCCGGATGATCGCTTGGTGTGGGACGTGGGCCACCAGACTTACCCGCACAAAATCTTGACCGGTCGGCGCGAGCGCATGGACTCGCTGCGTCAGTTGGGCGGCTTGAGCGGCTTCCCGCAGCGCAGCGAAAGCGAGCATGACGCCTTTGGCACGGCGCATTCCAGCACCTCGATCTCCGCCGCGCTGGGCATGGCAATTGCTGCGCGCCTGAAAGGTGAAGACCGCCACGCGGTCGCCATCATTGGTGACGGGGCCATGACGGCGGGCATGGCGTTTGAGGCGCTGAATAACGGTGGTGTGGAAGACTGCAAGCTGCTGGTGATCTTGAACGACAACGACATGAGCATCAGCCCGCCCGTGGGTGCGCTGAATCGCTATCTGGCGCAACTCATGAGCGGGCAGTTTTACGCCGCTGCCAAGAATGTGGGCAAACAGGTGTTACAGGTCGCGCCGCCCCTGTTTGAGCTGGCCAAGCGCATTGAAGAGCACGCCAAGGGCATGGTGGTGCCCGCCACGCTGTTTGAGAAATTTGGTTTCAACTACATCGGCCCGATTGACGGCCACGACCTTGAATCCCTCATCCCCACGCTGGAAAACATCAAGCACCTCAAAGGCCCGCAGTTCCTGCATGTGGTGACCAAAAAAGGCCAGGGCTACAAGCTGGCCGAGGCCGATCCCGTGGCCTACCACGGCCCAGGCAAGTTTGACCCGGCGGTGGGTCTGGTCAAGCCCGACACAAAGCCCAAAACCACCTTCACCCAGGTGTTTGGTCAGTGGCTGTGTGACATCGCCGAGTACGATGCGCGCCTGGTGGGCGTGACACCCGCCATGCGCGAGGGCTCGGGCATGGTGGAGTTCCACCGCCGTTTCCCCACCCGCTACTTTGACGTGGGCATTGCCGAGCAGCACGCCGTTACCTTTGCCGCTGGCCTGGCCTGCGAGGGGCTCAAGCCCGTGGTGGCGATTTACTCCACCTTTTTGCAGCGCGGCTATGACCAGTTGATCCACGACGTGGCCATTCAGAACTTGCCGGTGGTGTTTGCACTGGATCGCGCCGGTTTGGTGGGGGCCGATGGGGCCACCCACGCTGGCGCCTATGACATCGCCTACCTGCGCTGCATTCCCAACCTCAGCGTGGCCTGCCCGGCGGATGAAAACGAATGCCGCCAATTGCTGAGCAGCGCGTTTGAACAAAACCACCCGGTCGCTGTGCGCTATCCGCGTGGGTCGGGTGCGGGCGTGGCGACCCAGCCAGTTTTGCAAGCGCTGCCGTTTGGCAAGGGCGAGGTGCGTCGTCAATCTACGGGTCAAGGCATTGCTATTTTGGCCTTTGGTACGCTCTTGTACTCGGCGCTGGAGGTGGCAGAAAAACTCAACGCCACTGTGGTCAACATGCGTTGGGCCAAGCCCTTGGATGTTGAGTTGCTGTTGCAAGTCGCCGCAACGCATGAAGCGCTGGTGACGGTGGAAGACGGCGCTGTCATGGGCGGGGCGGGCAGTGCGGTGGGCGAAGCCTTGCAGGCGGCGGGGGTACTCAAACCGCTGTTGAGTTTGGGCTTGCCCGACATCTTTATTGAGCATGGTGACCCCGTCAAATTGATGGCCTTGCAAGGGCTGGATGCGGCGGGCATTGCGGCGTCGATTGAGCGGCGCTTTCCTGCACTGGTGGTCCAGGCCCCACAGGCTGTCAAAGCCATCAACTGACACGCCTACGGCAAGCGTCCAAGGGAAAACCCGACCTCGTGTTTCTACGTGGGTTTTCTCACACAATCCGTATAAACTCTCACAGGTTCCTGTGGCATGTCTGCTGATCAGGAGACCCTCTCAAACTATAGGAGTCAAGCAAATGGATCGTCGTTCCCTGATTAAAAACGCTGGCATTGCTGGCGTACTTGCAGCGGGTGTTGCGCCTGCGGTGCATGCCCAGGCCACCGTGCGCTGGCGTCTGTCGTCCAGCTTCCCCAAGGCGCTGGACACCATCTTCGGCGCGGCCGAGATTTTTGCCCAACAAGTCAAAGCCATGTCGGGCGGCAAGTTTGAAGTCTCCGTGCACGCGGGTGGCGAGATCACCCCGCCCTTTGGCGTGGTCGATGCGGTGCAGCAAGGCTCGGTCGAAATGGCCCACACAGCCCCCTACTATTTCTTTGGCAAGAACGAGTGCTTTGCCCTGGGTTGCACCATTCCCTTTGGCCTGAACAGCCGCCAGATGACGGCCTGGACCTTTCAGGGCAATGGCCTCAAGCTGATGCGCGAGTTCTACGCCAAGTACAACATCATCAATTTCGCAGGCGGCAACACCGGTGCCCAAATGGGTGGCTGGTACCGTAAAGAGATCAAGTCCATGGCCGACATGAAGGGCCTGAAGATGCGCATCGGCGGCTTTGCCGGCCGCGTGATGGAGCGCATGGGCGCAGTGCCGCAAAACATCCCCGGCGGCGAAATCTACACTGCACTGGAAAAAGGCACGATTGACGCCGCCGAGTGGGTGGGCCCGTATGACGACCTGAAGCTGGGCTTCAACAAAGTGGCACCGTTCTACTACTACCCCGGCTGGTGGGAGGGTGGCCCGCAGTTGGACTTCTTCATCAATCAGAAAGCCTATGACGCTCTGTCCGCCGAGAACAAGGCGATTGTGGAAGCCGCTGCTGCCGTGGCGCACATCGACATGCAGGCCCGCTACGACGCCAAGAACCCGGCCGCCTTGAAAGAGTTGGTCGGCAAGGGCACCAAGCTGCGTCCTTTCTCCAACGACGTGATGGCCGCCGCCTTCAAAACGTCAATGCAGGTCTATAGCGAGTTGAATGACAAGAACCCGGACTGGAAAAAAATCTACACGGATTACTCCAAGTTCCGCGCCGACTCCAACCTCTGGTTCAAGTTCACCGAAGCCAAGTTCGACAGCTTCATGCAGTCGCAAAAGCTGTAAAGCAGCTTTCACGCCGCATAAAAAAACCGCCTCTCGGGACGGTTTTTTTGGTGCAT
>JAYVPU010000095.1:0-8350 GCA_043757205.1 Comamonadaceae bacterium
CCTGTTTCTCGATCTGGACAACTTCAAGAACCTCAATGACACGCGAGGACATGATGTCGGGGATCAATTGCTGATTGAGGTGGCGCACCGGCTGCAGACATCGGTGCGCCAGAGCGACACCGTGGCTCGGCTCGGCGGCGACGAATTTGTGGTGCTGCTTGAGGGGCTTGACATGGGTGGCATGGCCGCCCCGCAAGCCGAGGCGGTCGCCTTGAAAATTCAAAAAACACTCAACCAACCGTTCTGGCTGGATCACCTTGCAGGCAAGAGTGAGAAAAATGTCATCGAATTCCATTGCACGGCAAGCATCGGCGTCACCCTGCTCGGCGACGACCAGACCTCCATCGAAGAACTGATGCAGCAGGCCGATCTGGCCATGTACCAGTCCAAGACCGCCGGGCGCAACACCCTGCGCTTCTTCGACCCGCAGATGCAGGCCATCGTGTCCGAACATGCCGCCCTGGAGGCCGACCTGCGCGAGGCGCTCAAGCAACAGCAGTTCTTCCTTCACTACCAGCCGCAGGGGCGCGATGATGGCCTTCTGACGGGTGCCGAGGCGCTGGTGCGCTGGCAGCATCCGCAGCGCGGCATGGTGTCGCCCGCCGAATTCATCCCGCTGGCCGAGGAAGCCAATCTGATCCTGCCGCTGGGACAGTGGGTGCTGGAGACAGCCTGCGCCCAACTGGCGACTTGGGCCGGTCAGCCCAACATGGCCCATCTGTCCTTGGCGGTCAATGTCAGCGCCAAACAGTTGCACCAGACCGGCTTTGTCGATTCGGTGCTGGCGGTGCTCGGCAAAACGGGGGCGAACCCAAAGAAGCTCAAGCTGGAGCTGACCGAGAGCCTGCTGGTGTCGAATGTGGAGACCACCATCGCCAAGATGAGCGCGCTCAAAGCGCACGGTGTGGGTTTCGCACTGGATGACTTTGGCACCGGCTACTCGTCGCTGTCCTATCTGAAACGACTGCCGCTGGACCAACTCAAGATCGACCGAGCTTTTGTCAGGGACATCCTGATCGACCCGAACGATGCGGCCATTGCCAAGATGGTGATCGTCCTGGCCGGCAGTCTGGGGCTGGCGGTCATGGCCGAGGGGGTGGAGACCGAGGAGCAGAAGGAGTTCCTGGCCAGCCAGGGCTGCTATGCCTACCAGGGCTATCTGTTCAGCCGGCCGCTGCCGCTGGATGCGTTCGAGGCGTTTGCGGGGCGGGTTTGATTGCTGGGCGGGGAAAGTCTGGATGGTCCTTTTGACGTGGGGGTATGACCGCAATGGGCACGTTGCCGAATTCAACGAACGGCTTCTGACTGGAGTTGAGTTGGCCCACCGGATAGCTGCCTGTCGTGTGCACCCGCTTTGGGTCTTTTGCTGTCGCTGGGAAATCTCCGTCTGCCCGTCGGGTTATGGCAGACATCAGTCTTGGCGGTACAGCGCAATTTCCATAGAAAATTGGCCTTTTTCCCAAGCACATCGGGCGTAAGAAGCTATCAAAAACAGAGCACACTCAGCTTGCCCACACCTGCCACCGCATTGAGCACGGTGCCCACCGGTGGCGTGCATGGCGTCTGCGTATGCCTCGCCCTTACTGCGCACTGCCCTGGCGAGCCAGCTCCACCAGGCCGCGCAAGGCCATCAGGTAGGAGAGCGGGCCCAGCCCCTGGACTGTCCCCCTGACGGCTGGCGAGATGATGGAATGACTACGCCAAGGCTCGCGCGCCGCGATGTTGGACATATGAACTTCCAGCACGGGGAAGGGCATCGCCTTGATCGCATCGTGCAATGGCACGCCATGCTGCGTCAGGCCGGCCGGGTTGACCAGCGCGCCACTGGCGGCGTCGATGTGCTGGTGCAAAAAGTCGATCAAAACCCCCTCGTGGTTGGACTGGACGGTTTCCAGCGTCACCCCGAGTTCGGCCGCAAGGGCAGCCAGCCGGGTATCGATTTCCGCGAGCGTTGTCGTACCGTAAATGTGGGGCTCGCGTCGGCCAAACAGGTTCAGGTTAGGGCCATGCAGGACAAGAATTTTCATGAGTGGCTTTCGGTGCTTACTTGCGGGCCTTGGCCAGTTCATCGTGGTACAGCTTCACGATGACCGGGTCGTAACTGGCGGCAAACTTGTCGGTGACCGGCATTGCAATCTGGCGCATGCGAGCCTGCTCGGCAGGCGTCAGTTCGTTGTACTGCATGCCTTTGGCTTGTAGTTCTTTGACTGCGGTCGACGCGGCGGTGCGGCTCATCTGGCGCTGATAAGCGCGAGCTTCGTTGGCCGCGTCCGTCATGATCTTCTGCTCGGTTGGCGAGAGCTTGTCCCAGAAGCGCTTGCTGACCAACACGATGTTGGCGGCGTACACGTGATTGGTGGCGCTGACGAACTTGTTCACCTCGAAGAACTTGTTGGACAGGATCACGGCAAAGGGGTTTTCCTGACCGTCCACAGCCTTGGCTTCCAGCGCGCCGTACAGTTCGGCAAAGGGCATGGGCATGGGGTTGGCCTTGAACGCCTTGAAGGTTTCAAGAAACACCGGGTTTGGAATCACCCGGATCTTCAGGCCTTCCAGGTCTTCAGGTTTGGTGATGGGGCGCTTGCTGTTGGTGACGTTGCGAAACCCGAGATCCCAGTAACCCAGGGCGATCAGGCCCCGCTCCGGGAGCTTGGCCATCAGCGCCTGGCCCAGCGGGCCGTCCAGTAGGGCATCGGCCTGCGCAAAGCTGCTCACGGCAAACGGGAAGTCCACCAAACCGAACTCCTTGACGATGCCTGCCAGCGATGTGGTGGCCGGCGCGGTCATTTCCTGTATGCCGCCCTGCAGGGCGGACTGCTGCTGCAGTTCGTTGCCCAGCTGGGACGACGGGAACTCCTGCACTTTGAGCTTGCCGCCGCTCTTGGCCGCGACCAGCTCGGCGAAACGCTTGACCCCCAGGCTCACCGCATGGTCCGTGTTGTTCAGGTGGCCGAACTTGATGGTCCGCTCCTGGATGTCCTGGGCACTGGCGATGGGCCCAGCTGCCGCGCAGATGGCGGCCAGGCTGAGCAAGAAAAATCTGCGCATGGGGAGGTCTCCTTGTATTTGCGAGCGGGAACCTGGAACTGGTCCCGTCTCATGCCTGTATTCTTGTACGCTGCAAAGAAAGTATTTCCGTTCTGGAAACTGATGTCACTATGTAAAAAGGAGCCCTGGAGTGAGTACTGCATTGGAGCGCGGCCTGTCAATCCTTGAGCATCTGGCCGCACATCCGGCTGGGCTGCCGCTGGCCTTGCTGGCGACCGAACTGGACCTACCTCTGAGCGGCTGCCACCGCCTGCTGGGCGAGCTGCTGCGCCGGGGTTACGTGCGGCAGCTCAGGCCTCAAGGTGACTACCTGCTGACCACCAAGATCGTATCCCTCGGACTGGGTTACCTGAGTGGCGCGGGCATTGTCGACATCGCGGAGCCTTTGCTGGAGCGGCTCGCTACGGCCTCTGGCGAACTGGTCCGCCAGTCGATCGTCGACGACGACCGGCTGACCTGGGTCGCCAAGGCACAAGGGATGAGAAAGGGGCTGCGCTACGACCCCGACATGGGGATGGTGGCGCATCTGTCGTGCACGGCGTCCGGGCATGCCTGGCTGCTCACGATGAGTGACGAACGGGCTCTGGAACTGGTCAGCCGGCAAGGCTTCGGCTCACCCGAGGTCTATGGACCCAAGGCGCCCACGACCGTCAAGGCACTGTTGGGATTTCTGCATGCTGCACGCGTCAGGGGTTACTCGATGATCGACGAAGTGTTTGCGCCCGGCATGACGGCCATTGCAGCGCCTGTGATGAGGCGCAAGGAGGCCATTGGCGTCATCAGCATCGCCGGTCCGCGCATCCGGCTCACCAAGGAGCGCATGTACGCCCTTGCGCCGGAGTTGCTTGCTGCTGCGGCCGAACTCGGGCCCATCAGCAATGCCTCCAGCCTGTTTGGCAGACCGCCGCTTGGCAAGGCCTGAGGCGCAGGTTATCCGGGGCGCCACCCGCCACTACCCGCTTTCTGGCAGACCAACAACACTTCAACCCGCTTGGACAGAAGATCGCGCTACGATTCGGTCTGTCCCGCAAAGTACCATTTATGTTTGTCCACCTCCGCCTGCACACTGAATTTTCCGTCGTTGACGGTACCAACCGCATTGATGACATCGTCAAAGCCGCTGCCAAAGACGCCCAGCCTGCGCTGGCCATCACTGACCTGAGCAACCTTTTTGGCACCATCAAGTTCTACAAAGAGGCGCGTAAAAAAGGTGTCAAACCGGTCATCGGGGTAGAAATCTTTTTGGAGGGCTTGGGTCAGGACGCGGGCGTCTTGTCCCGGTTGCTGCTGCTGGTGCAAAACACGCAGGGTTATTTGAATTTGTCAGAGCTGTTGGCGCGGACCTGGACGCAAAATGCGGGCAAGGTGCAGGCCATCGTCAAGCTGGCTTGGCTCAAGGAGTTGAACGAAGGGTTGATCTTGCTCAGCGGTGCGCAGGCCGGGCCGGTGGGCCAGGCCCTGGTGCAGGGCGACACGTCTCGCGCACATGAACTGGCGCTACAGCTGGCGTCCATCTTCACGCATCGCTTCTATATTGAGTTGCAGCGTACGGGCCGCGCTGACGACGAAACCCATGTGGTCGCCGCGGTGCAGTTGGCCGCGCGCATGAAGCTACCCGTGGTGGCCACCCACCCGGTGCAGTTCACCGAACCCGATGACTACGAGGCGCATGAGGCGCGGGTGTGCATTGCCGAGGGCGAAATTCTGGGCAACCAGCGCCGCGTGCGCAAGTTCACGCGCGAGCAGTACTTCAAAAGTGCGGCACAAATGCAGGCGCTGTTTGCCGATGTGCCCTCAGCCCTGGCCAACACGCTGGAGATTGCCAAGCGCTGCAACCTGACGCTGGTGCTGGGCAAGCCGCAGCTGCCCAACTTCCCTACGCCCGCGGTCAACGGCCAGCGCATGTCGCCGGAAGATTACTTTCGCCACACCTCGCATGAGGGTTTGAAAGAGAGGCTGGTTCACCTCTACCCGGATGAAGCGCAACGTGAGGCGCAGCGCGCACGCTATGTGGAGCGGTTGGAGTTTGAGATCGGCACGATTCTGAAGATGGGCTTCCCCGGCTACTTTTTGATCGTGGGTGACTTCATCAACTGGGCCAAAAACAATGGCTGCCCGGTGGGGCCGGGGCGCGGATCCGGTGCGGGCTCGCTGGTGGCCTATGCGCTCAAGATTACCGACCTGGATCCGCTGGAATACAACCTGCTGTTCGAGCGCTTTTTGAACCCCGAGCGGGTGTCCATGCCCGACTTCGATATCGACTTTTGCCAGGCCAACCGCGACCGTGTCATCGACTACGTCAAGCTCAAATACGGCAAAGAGGCGGTCAGCCAGATCGTCACCTTTGGCACCATGGCCGCGCGCGCCGCCATCCGTGACGTGGGCCGTGTGCTGGACATGAGCTACACCTTTTGCGACGGCATCAGCAAGCTCATCCCCAACAAGCCCGGTGTGGCGGTCACGCTGCAACTGCCCCCGCCTGGCAAAAAGAAAGACGACAAGCTGGTGTACGCCACGGAGGCCGAGCCCATCTTGGCCGAACGCGAGAGCAAAGAGGACGACGTCAAAACCCTGCTAGAGCTAGCCCGCCGCCTGGAGGGCATGACACGCAACGTGGGCATGCACGCTGGGGGCGTGTTGATTGCGCCCGGCAAGTTGACCGACTTTTGTCCGCTCTACCAGCAGCCCGGTAGCGACTCGGCCGTGAGCCAGTTTGACAAGAACGACGTGGAGGCCATTGGCCTGGTGAAGTTCGACTTCTTGGGCCTGGCCACGCTCACCATTCTGGAGATTGCCAAAGACTTCATCGTCAAGCGGCACCGCGGACAAGAGAACTTTGCATTTGAGAACATCCCACTCAAAGATGGGCCGACCTACAAGCTGTTTCAAGAGGGCAAGACCGAGGCCGTGTTCCAGTTCGAGAGTCGCGGCATGCAGGGCATGCTCAAAGACGCCAAGCCCACGCGGCTGGAAGACCTGATTGCGCTGAACGCCTTGTACCGCCCCGGCCCGATGGACCTGATCCCGAGCTTTGTGGCGCGCAAACACGGGCGCGAAGAGATTGAGTACCCGCACCCTTTGGTGGCCGAGATGCTGAGCGAGACCTACGGCATCATGGTCTATCAAGAGCAGGTGATGCAGACCGCGCAGATCCTGGGTGGCTACTCGCTCGGTGGCGCGGACATGTTGCGCCGTGCCATGGGTAAAAAAGACGCGGATGAGATGGCCCAGCACCGCCAGATCTTCCGTGACGGGGCCGCCAAGAACAGCATCAACGAACAAAAAGCCGACGAGGTGTTCGACTTGATGGAGAAATTTGCGGGCTACGGCTTTAACAAGTCGCACGCCGCTGCTTACTCGCTATTGGCCTATCACACAGCTTGGCTCAAGGTGCACTACACGGCCGAGTTTTTCTGCGCCAACATGACGGTGGAGATGGGCGACACCGACAAACTCAGAGTCTTGTTTGAAGATGGGCTGAAGATGGGCCTGACCTTTGACCCGCCCGACGTGAATCGGGGTTCGCACCGCTTCGAGCCGGTGTCGGACACGGTCATTCGCTACGGTTTGGGTGCTGTCAAGGGCACGGGCGAGCAGGCGATCAACGCCATCGTGAAAGCGCGTGAAGTAGGAGGCCCGTTCACCAGTCTGTTTGATTTTTGTGTGCGGGTGGACCGCAGCAAGCTCAACAAGCGCACGGTGGAAGCGCTCATCAAGGCCGGTGCTTTTGATTCATTGCAACTTAACCGCGCGTCCCTCATCGCGTCGGTCGATCGCGCTTTTGACTTCGCCACGGCCACCGTGGCCAACGCCAACCAGGGCGGCCTGTTTGACATGGGCGGTGAGGACGACCACGGCTCCAGCACGCAAGAACCCGAGCTGGTGGAGGCCATGCCCTGGGGCGTGAAAGAGCGCCTGACGTTTGAGAAGACGGCTGTCGGCTTTTACCTCTCTGGCCATTTGTTTGATGAAGTCGCGATCGAGGTGCGGCGTTTTGTGAAGCGCCAGCTCGACGATTTGATCGACACGCGCGAGCCGCAGCTGCTGGCCGGCATCATCACCGACTTTCGCGTCATCAACGGCCAGCGCGGCAAGCTGGGCCTGTTCAAGCTCGACGATAAATCCATGGTGATCGACGCCCGCGTGACCGAGGAGTTGATGAACGCCAACAAGCACTTATTCAAAGACGATGAATTCATCGTCGTCATGGGCAAGGTGCAAAACGACCGCTTCTCCGGTGGTTTGCAGCTCACGGTGAATCAGGTCTGGGATTTGCCCACAGCGCGCTGCCGTTTTGGCAAGTACTTGCGCGTGGCTGTCAACGGACAGGCACCCGACATCGTTCGTATGGTAGCGGACTCGCCGCCCCGCAAAGAGATGACGGAGCAGGGGGAGTTGCTGCGCGGCCTCGGGGTGCGTCTGACTTTGCGGCGCGAGGTGTCCGGCCTATCGGCTTTGGCTGAACTGCAACTGGGGGAGGATGCGAAATTTTTCCCCACCGATGCCGCCCTGGCGGGCTGGATCGCGCAGGCGGACGCGGGGAGGGCTGCGATTGTTTATGAGTAGGAGATTTTCCTGCCTACGACTTGACTGAGAGGTGTTGCCATGAATCGATTTTTATGTGCCGCCTTGCCCGTGCTCTTGCTGATGACCGCTGGCTGCGAGGTGGCGCCCAGGCAGCCAGCACCTTACCCGTCCGCTTACCCGGCCACTTATCCAGCGGCCTACCCACCCGCTTATGCCGATGAGTATGTGCCGCCGCCGGAGTACGTGGTGGACGGCCCTCTGTACTACGACACTTATCCCGGCGTCCCGTTTTATCCGATCTTCATTGACACACCGGGCTCCTGCTTTTGCGTCATGCCGATGCGCTATTACGGGGGCGTCTGGTTAGGGGTCACGGGGGTGGTCATCCACCGAGGCTTTTTCCCCTACCGCCGGGTTGAGCCCGTGCACCGAAGTTACTGGCAGCAACATGGTGGTGTGGTCAATGGCATGCGCCCATCCAGGGGGGCGTTTGAGCATAGAGGCGAGCGGATGGTGCCGATGCCACCGGTCGGTTCGACCCACCATAGGGCAGTGGAGCAGCGGCAAATGACGCGTCCGCCCCCCGCTGCGCCACAAGTTCAGCCACCTGCGCAGCCAGCCTTTCAACAGCGGCCACAACCTCAGGCTCAACCCCTGCCTCAACCTCAGGTTCAACAGCGGCCACAAACCCAGGTTCAACAGCAGCCCCAGCCCCAGCCCCAGCCCCAGCCCCAGCCCCAGCAAGGGCCGCAGCAACCTCAGCGCCCGTTTGCCC
>JAYVPU010000096.1:0-8332 GCA_043757205.1 Comamonadaceae bacterium
GGAATCGTGACCGAGTGGCCGAAGGTGCTCCCCTGCTAAGGGAGTATGGGGTGTAGAGCCTCATCGAGAGTTCGAATCTCTCCGATTCCGCCAAATACAACCCCGCACCAATTTCGGTTTGTGCGGGGTTTGTTGTTTAAGGTCTTTCTTTGGGGCCTTCAACGCTCATCCCAAATTTTCTCAATCTCCCGCCGATTCCGCTTGGTCGGTCGCCCGGTTTCTCTGCTGTGGGCGGGCTCGGTGCCCAGGCGACGTTGCTCTGCGGCGTTTTCTCTGGCATGGCGGCTCTCTACCGTTTCCTCATACAACTGCTGCGCCACTGGGGCGGGGCCGCGTTGGTCGCTTAAGGCCTTAACGATGACGGTGCGCGTCAATGGGCGCTGACGCATGGCTACGGTGTCACCCACTTTGAGTTCGCGCGCGGGTTTGATGGTTTGTGCGTTGACCTCAACCCGTCCTTTATTGATGTCTTCTGTGGCCAAGGAGCGGGTTTTGTAAAACCGCGCGGCCCATAGCCATTTGTCGATGCGCAGGCTGTTCATGGTGGCAATGCAATGAGGCTGAGGTTTAAAACCGATTGAAATACTCGCGCCGAATCCACTCAGGCTTGTCTTCTGCTGCTTCGTACCGCGCAATTTCAAAGCGCTTGATGTGATCGTAGTAGCGCACAAACTCACTGCCAAATCCAGCTAAGTACGCTTCGTCAGCCAACAGCGCATCCAGCGCCTCGCCCAGACTGGTGGGCAGCGGTGTGGCAGCCGGGTCGCAGGCCATGGGTGGCACGAGTTGGCGTGCCATGCCGTCCAGCCCTGCATAAATTTGCGACGCGATGTAGAGGTAGGGGTTGGCCATGGGTTCGCCCACACGGTTTTCAATGCGATTGCTCAGCACCCTCAGCATGGCGGCACGGTTGTCTGTCCCCCATGAGACGGTTTGCGGCGCCAGTACGTTGGGCTGATAGCGCGCGTAGCTGCTCACGCTGGGCGCGGCCAGCGCGCTCATGGCACGGCCGTGCGCCAACAAGCCGGCCAGGTAGTGTTGATGGGTGGGTGCACTGGGGTGCAGCGCCTCTCCCGTCGTCACATCGACCAGCGATTGGTGCAAATGCCAGCCGCTGCTCATGATGCGGGGGAAGGGCGGTCGGCACACGAAGGTGGCGTGATAGCCCGCACGGCGCAGGGCTTGGCGCACGCCGTTGGTGAAGCGCACCATTTGATCCGCTGCGGCGAGCGCATCTTGCACGTCAAACACGGCCTCAAACTGGCTGGGGCCAAATTCAATCTCTAGCGATGTGAGCGGCAAACCCAAGCCCACCGCGGTTTGGCGCACGATGTCTAACGGCTCATGGCAGCGGTCCAGGTAGGCGTCACTCAGCAACTGATAGCCTGGGTGCAGCAAACTCACACGCGGTGACAAGCCAGGCCAGGCCGCCGCTTCGGGGTCTAGCGCGGCTTGTTCATCTTCGATTTTGTAAATGTGAAATTCAATCTCAAGGCCGCAGCGCATGGCGTAGCCGGCTTCTCGTTTGAGGGCGTCTAGCGCCACTTGTAGCACGCGGCGTGAATCAAATGGAGCCGGTGTGCCATCCGCAAAAAAGGGTTGAGCAAAGAGCCAAGCCGAACCAACTGACCACGGCAGGGGATAAAAGGGCACGGGGTCGGTGGTGAAGTCAGGTTTTAAGACCAAACTGCTAGCGCCTGCAAACCGGATGCTGTCTTTCAGCTGTGTGAATTGGTCAGGCTCAAACACCTTGAACGCGGTGTGGTCTGAGCTGTCTTTGAGCATCAGCGTGCCGACCATGCCAACGCCGTTTGGGATGAACTGATGGAGTTCGCTCGCCATGATGCTCTTGCTGCGCAAATGCCCATGCAGATCACACCATGCCACGCGCACGGTGTGGATGCCGCTGGCCTCGATGCGCTGCAAGGTGGGGCCCGCCGACATCACCTGAACCCATCAAAGGTTTGGGGCGCAGCCACCAAGGCACCTTGCGCCGCCACTTCGGCCAGCGGGGTTCTGGGTTGGGCTTCTAGCAAACTCATGGCGCTGAGCAACCAGCGACGATAGTGCGCGATGGCGATGTCACTGGCGCCCAGGTGCTCAGCCGTGCGATCTTGAATCGCCCCCATGCCCTCCACCGCCCATTGATCGTGCACATTGATGTCGTCCTCGCCCATGCCCAAGTAGGTGCGGCTTCGCTGCTCGGCGGCGTTAAACCCCCACTGGTTGTGCTGACCTGACTTCGGCGCGTAGTCCGGCAAATGGGTGTGGCGCACCCGCTGCTCGCGCATGGCGGCGTGGTCGATTGCTTCGCCCGTGCTGGTGAAGATCGAGTACCAATAAGTGTGCGTGTCGTCAACGGGCAAATGGATTTGCGTGATGGTCATCGTTTCCGACAGCGGAATGATGAAGGTGTGCGGAAACACGGCGTGTGTGATGCGGGTGTGCGTCATTTTTGCTTGTGTGGCATCCTGATTCAAAGCTCGCAGTGCCGTGAGTTGCATGCCGTAGTCTTTGGGTGCGACTTGAATCTCGGGTTGGCACAGCTCGCGCATCACACGCGACATGGGCCAGCGCTCGCCCGCCACCTGGCCTGCCGCCGCGCTTCTGAATTGTTTGCCCGCAGCGTTGCTGCCGGTGTCGTCCAGATCCACGTCATGCAAAAAGCGGTGCAAAAAAGAAGGATGCGCCGGGTCGATGCCGACCTCAAATGCTTGCAACCAATTGCATTGCCACAGGCCTTTGAACGCGAAGCTGTGGGTGGGGGCGGCTTGGTAGCAATCGAGCTTGGGGAAAAGCGGTGGCGTGCTGCCCGCAGGGCCCAGCCAGGCAAACACCACGCCTGCATGCACGGCGGTGGGGTAGCTGCCTTGGCGCACGCGTTGGCACAGGGTTGATCCCGTTGGCTCTGCGGGCGTTTCTAGGCAAGTGCCATCGCCAGCGTATTTCCAGCCATGAAAAGGGCAGCGCACCCCCACGTGATCGCCGTCGGTCTCGAAGCGTGCAAACGCCAAATCCGCGCCCCGGTGCGCGCAGTGGCGGTCTAAAAGCGCGTAAGCCTCTGCGCCTTTTTTAAGGTCTTTGAACAAAACGAAATCTTCTCCCAGCGCGCGCACGGCCTTGAGCGGGCGAAGGTGCATGGCAGGGTTGACTGCAGGGTCGAACTCTTCAACCAAGGCGATGGGTTGCCAAAACTGGCGCATCACAGCGCCGCCGGGTGTGCCTGGTCCTACTTGGGTGAGTTTGGTGTTGCGTGCTTGGTCCATTTTGTTTGAATTCGCGTTGGTTAAAGAGCAGATCTAATTCATGTCCTGATGAGCTATAGGTCTATCGCGAGGAGTTTGGTTCATGGTTTTGTACGCCTCGGCACTTGGGGACAGTCGCGGAGCAGAGTGCGCCGCCGACCTGATCCCGCGAAGTAGCAGTCGGAACCAGGGTGAGCGAGAAAATGTTTGTCATCACTCAGAGACACGTTATGACGACGAATGCCCAACGAAAAGATGTCGGTAGTGTTCGACCTCAGAGACGCAGAGTTGGGTCACCGCTTGGCCCCCAGTGCCAGCGCCGCATCGCGGGAGGCGGCCAAGGCTTTCGCATCAGGCACAGCTTGCGTGGGCCAGCCTGAGAGGTGTTGCAGGGCAATGTCGCACAGCGCGGTGATCCACTCAGGGCTGTCGTTCAGGCAGGGGATGTAGTTGAACTCTTTGCCGCCCGCCACCAGAAAAGCGTGGCGTGCTTCCTGGTTGATTTCTTCCAGCGTCTCCAAACAATCACTGGTGAAGCCGGGGCACACCACATCGACGCGTTTGACGCCCGCCTTGCCCAGCGCAATCAAGGTTGGCTCGGTGTAGGGTTGCAGCCACTTGGCCTTGCCGAAGCGGGACTGGAAGGTGACCTTGTAGTGGTCTTTGGAGAGGCCGAGTTGCTGGGCCAGCAGACGGGCGGTCTTGAGACATTCGCAGTGGTAGGGGTCGCCTAGGTGCAGGGTGCGTTCGGGTACGCCATGAAAGCTCATCACCAATTGTTCGGGCTTGCCGTTGGCGCGCCACGCTGCGGTGATGCGCTGGGCCAGTGCGCTGATGTAGCCAGAGTCGTCGTGGTAGCGGTTCACAAAGCGCAACTCGGGCAGATGGCGCACCTGCGCCGCCCAGTGGCCCACGGCGTCCGAGATGCTGACCGTGGTGGTGCCCGAGTACTGCGGGTAGGCGGGCAGCACCAGCACGCGGGTGGCACCGGCGGCCTTGAGGGCGTCCAACTGCTCGGGGATGGACGTGCTGCCGTAGCGCATGGCGTAGCGCACCTGCACGTTGTGGCCGCGCTGGGCCAGCCAGCCTTGCAGCAGCTTGGATTGTTTCTCTGTCCACACCTTGAGCGGCGAGCCTTCTTTGGTCCAGATGCTGGCGTATTTGGCGGCCGACTTGGCCGGGCGCAGGCGCAGGATGATGCCGTGCAGGATCAGCCACCACAGCACCTTGGGGATTTCCACCACGCGGTGGTCGCTGAGGAACTCCCCCAGGTAGCGCCGCAGCGCAGCGGGTGTGGGTGCATCGGGCGTACCCAGATTGCACAAGAGGATGGCGGTGACGGGCGCTTGGCCGTGGGCAAAGGGGGGTTCGGGTTTGAAGGGCATGCGCTATTCTCTCGCACCTATGCTGAACCTCACAAAAATCAAAGCCATCACCCTGGACCTGGACGACACCTTGTGGCCGATCTGGCCGGCCATTGAGCGGGCTGAAGTTGCGCTGAGTGACTGGCTCACACCGCAAGCACCCCAGGCCGCTCTCGTGTTTGCCAATGCAGAGCAACGCCTGGCCCTGCGCCAAGAAGTGGTACGCAGCCGCCCCGACATTGGCCATGATCTGGGCACGCTGCGACGTGAGGTGATTCGCTTAGCCTTACAGCGCATGGGGGAGGACAGCACGCTGGCCGAGCCCGCTTACGCCGTCTTCATTGCCCAGCGCATGCGGGTGGACTTCTTTGCCGATGCCAAACCCGCTCTGGCCTGGTTGTCAGCGCGCTTCCCCGTGGTGGCGCTGTCCAACGGCAATGCCGACGTGCACCAAGTTGGCATTGGTGAGTTTTTCAAGGCGGGTTTGAGTGCGCAAGACTTTGGCGTGGGCAAGCCTGACCCGCGCATCTTCCACGCCGCTGCCGACTTGGCGGGCGTGGCACCGCACGAGGTGCTGCACGTGGGAGACGACGCCGCGCTGGATGTGCTGGGCGGCCTGGGGGCGGGGATGCAAACCGTGTGGGTGAACCGGGATGATCGCGAGTGGACGCATGAGGCGCAGCCGCATGTCCGCGTGGCGGACATGGCGCAGTTATGCGATGTCTTACGGGGTAAGTGATTAGGTAGGTGATGCGCAGTGGCTCACCACCGCCAACCCACTGCGCACCGCACCTTCCAACGTGGCCGGGTAGGGGCCTGCCACATAGTCGCCGCAGGCCAACAGGCCAGGGGAGATGCGCATGGTGGGGCGCTGTAGCCCTGGCGTGCAGGCAAAGGTGGCGCGTTTTTCGACCACGGTTTGCACCACTTGCAAATTTAGGCCCAGCTGGGTGCGGGCTTGTTGCAGCACTTGCGCTTGCAGGGCGTCGCGCTCACCCGTGCTGGCGCTCACCACCCAGGCCAGCAGACCGGGCGGGCCACCGAGCTGGCCTCGGTCAAACACGAACTGGGCGGGGTTTTCATCACTGCTGCGCAGCGCCAGCATGGGGGCGGTTAGGGGCGGGTGATGGCCCCAGGTGTAGACCGTGGTGATGGCCTCAAAGTGCAGGCGCTGCGCCAGGTCGGCCCATGTCCGAAGGGGAGTTGCTATTGATTCAGGAGCTGCTTTCGCACATTCTGAAAGGGCTAGAGCCGCATTTGATGATGAAACCGCGAGGACAACGGCGTCAAAGTTCTGCCCATCCACTTGCCATGGCGTACCCTGAGTGTCGTGTGGCCGCAGCTCGGTGACGCGCTGCCCCAACTGCACTTGGCCGGCGTGCTGGATGAGCCAACGCGCCGCCGGGGCTGGGAACAACTCGGACAGATCGGTGCGCGGCAGCAGCAGGTGCGAGCCACCGCGCACGCCAAACAATGCGTCTTTCATCACCCGCAAAAACACGGTGGCGCTGGCTTGGCTGGCCGGGGTGTTCAGGGCCGAAACGCACAGGGGTTCGATCAACTCGTGCAGCACGCGTGGCGTGAGTGGTGCACACAGCTCGGCCACCGTCAGCGCCGCGTCACACACAAAGCCGCTGCGCTGCCATTGCCCCGCCAGCCGCAGCAGGACCAGCTTGTCGCGCCAGTCCCAACCGCGTGCGCGCAGGATGCCGATGAGGGCGTCGAGCGCGGCGGGCAGGGGTGCAGGCAGCAGGGGGAATTGCAAGCCCGCACCATCGGGAAAGCGCAAGCTCAGGGGCAGGCGCAGCAGCGCGGTCTCCAAATCCACACCGACCTCACGCATCAGGCGCAGGGTGTCGCTGTATGCGCCGATCAGGATGTGCTGGCCGTTATCCAGCATTACGTTTGTGCCGTCGGGCAAGCTGGCCTCTAGCGCACGGGCGCGGCCCCCCAATGAGCGGCTGGCTTCAAACACGGTGACCTGGTGGCCTTGTTGTGTGGCCGCCACCGCCGCCGCCATGCCCGCCCAGCCTGCGCCGATGACTGCGACTTTCAAAGCTTGCCTAAAGCCTGCACCCGCCACGCCAACCACAGCTTGCGCAGGGGCGTGAGGCTCACGCGTTGGTGCAGCACTTGGAAGTTGTCGCGCTCGATCTCGCGCAGCAGGGTGCGGTAGATGCTGGCCATCATCAGGCCGGGTTTTTGGGCGCGTCGGTCGGCCTCGGGCAGCAGGGCCAGGGCTTCGTCGTACAGGGCGTGGGCGCGCTGGGCTTGGAACTGCATGAGCGCGGTGAAGCGGTCTGAGTAAGTGCGCTTGAGGATTTCATGTGCCTTCACGTCAAACTGCTGCAACTCGCTCACTGGCAGGTAGATGCGACCGCGCAAGCTGTCTTCGCCCACGTCGCGGATGATGTTGGTGAGCTGAAAAGCCAGGCCCAGCTTGTGGGCGTAGGCCGTGGTCTGGGTTTGGGTCTGGCCGAAAATTTGCGCCGCCACTTCGCCTACGATGCCCGCTACCAAATGGCAGTAGCGCTGTAGGCCGGGGAAATCGAGGTAGCGGGTTTGCTCCAGGTCCATCTGGCAGCCCTCAATCACGGCTTGCAGGTGGCGGGCTTCAATGCCGTAGTCGGCGGCTAGCGGCATCAGCGCTTGCATCACGGGGTGGGTGGGCGAGCCTGCGAAAGACTTGTCCACCTCGGCCTGCCACCAGGCCAGCTTGGTGCGCGCCACGCTCGGGTCGTGCATCTCGTCCACCACGTCGTCCACCTCGCGGCAAAATGCATAAAACGCGGTGATGGCCGCGCGCCTGGGTTTGGGCAAGAAGAGAAAGGCGTAATAAAAGCTGCTGCCTGAGGCGGCGGCTTTGTCCTGGACATATTGCTCTGGGGTCATTGTTCTATTGTTACATCCACAAGGCGCGCCACAACATCAGTGGCGCATCCCAAGCGCTGAGCTTGGGGTGCTGTTGCAGGGTGGTGAAGTTCAAGGCTTCGATCTTGTCCAGAATGCGCAGGCCACCTTGCACCACCAAGCGCAACTCCCAACCGGCGCGGCCCGGGATTTGGTGGACTAATTCAATGCCATTTAGCATCAAAGCCCTTGCAGAATGTGCGTGAGAAGCTATCAAATTAATAGTGACTTCGGTTTGCTTCAAAGCCTGCAAGTCGGCCCGGGTCACGCCGTGCGCGGCGCAATCCTGCTCAGGCAGGTAGTAGCGCCCACGCGGGATGTCCACGCTCAGGTCTTGCCAGAAGTTGATGAGTTGCAGCGCGGTGCAAATGTCGTCACTGCGGCGCAGGGCTTGCTCGTCACGCACGCCGTACAGGTGCAGCAGCAATCGACCCACCGGGTTGGCGGAGCGGCGGCAGTAGTTCAGCAGCTCGCCTCGGTCGGCGTAGCCGCTCTGGTCACGGGTTTTGATGACGTCTTGCGTGAAGGCGTCCAGCAGATCGGCCAACAGCGGAACGGGCAGATTGAAGGCGTGAATCATGGCCTGCAAAGGCTCAAACACATGCGGCCAACGCCCGCTGCCTATGGCCTTGTGCGAGGCGGCGTGCAAGTCGGCCTGCATCGCGGCCAGATCGTCCAGCCGGGCCTGGGCAGGGGCGTCACCCTCGTCGGCGATGTCGTCCGCCGTTCGAGCGAAGTGGTAGATGGCGGCTATCGGTGCGCGCAGGCGCGGTGGGCACAGCCATGAGGCTACGGGGAAGTTTTCGTAATGGG
>JAYVPU010000097.1:0-8258 GCA_043757205.1 Comamonadaceae bacterium
TTTCGACGTTCAAATCGAGACCAGACTGAAACACCAAATTCAACAAGTAAATCATTAACTTACGACGTCCTGATGTGCAAACGTTGGGACACTACTGACTTTGCTTAAGTGCGTATGGGGTGCTGATTTTGCATCGCCTAGCCCCCAACCCGTTTCACGCGATGCCCTTGCTTCACCAGCGCAGTCATGACGGTTTCGACATGGTCACCTTGCACCTCAATCACGCCGTCTTTCACCGTGCCGCCTGAGCCACAGTTGGCCTTGAGCTGTTTGGCCAGTTGCGTGAGTTGCGCGGCATCCATCACCAAACCTTTGACCAAGGTGACGCTTTTGCCGCCACGCCCCTTGCTCTCACGCTGCACCCGCACCACGCCATCGGACGCCGCTTGAGCGGCTGCGACCTTGGTCTGCGCGGCAGACAGGCATTGGCACTGCGCCATGGGCTGACGGCACATGGGGAACATGCGGCCACTCTCGGTGGAATAGACCAGGCCGCTAAAGGACTTGTTTGTCATGGTGAAAGGGTGAATCTGAGTTTGGGTTGATACTTGGGTACACACCACTCGTACCTGTTCATGCCGATATTAATTGCTCCCACGTCCACTTCTGCTTCCATCACAGTCCATTTGCCGTCCACCCTGAGCTGGAATGAGGAGGGCGAAGCCCACTCCGCCCACTGGCGCTCAGAGCGCGGCGCGCTGCCACCCAAGCGCATTGTGCTGGCCGACGACACCATGAACGCCGACAGTGCTTACCGCCTGGCCTGCGAAGGCACGGGCCTGCTGTGGCGCGGCGACTTTCAGAACGCCCGCCAACTGCTGCAAGCCCTGGCGCGGCGCATCGACAAGCCGCCCAAGGCGTCGAAACAAGCCAAAGTCGCACGCAAAAAGGCCACTGTGGCCGCCGAGCAGGGTGTGCCCGCCGGGCAAGCCTTTCACCTGCACCGCCAAGCCCAGTCGCAGCGTGCGCGGGTGCTGGGCATGTTACTGATTGAGTTCGACGCCGACTATGGCATTGACCTGCGCCGTGCACCCGACGCCAAACAGGCTTGCACCGAGGCTTGGGGCGTGGCGGATGCGCAAGCAGGCAATTCTGTGACTTCATTGCGCGAGTTGATGGGCGTCATCAGTGCGCATGAATGGCGCAAACGCGGCGTTGAAATCCCCGCGCTGGGCGAGCCGCCCAAGAACCGCATTCACCCGCACTACGGCGTGTTTTCTCCGGTGCGGGGTGAGTATGTGGACTTGGTGGCCAAGGCCCCCTTGCCAGCCGCCAAACAATCCAAAGTGGTGGCCTTTGACATCGGCACCGGTACCGGCGTGCTGGCCGCGGTGTTAGCCTTGCGCAATATTGACCAAGTGGTGGCCACCGACCAAGACCCGCGTGCGCTGGCTTGCGCCCGTGACAACCTGCACCGCCTGCACCTGACCACCCCGGTCAAGGTCATGCAGGCCGATCTGTTCCCCGAGGGTTTGGCGTCCGTCATCGTCTGTAACCCGCCGTGGCTGCCCGCGCGCCCCAACTCGCCGCTGGAAGGCGCGGTGTACGACGAAGGCAGCCGCATGCTTCTGGGCTTTATCAAAGGCCTGGCCGCGCACCTGGCGCCGGGCGGAGAGGGTTGGCTCATCCTGTCGGACTTTGCCGAGCACCTGGGCCTGCGCACCCGCGCCGAGTTGCTGGGGGCAATCGCGGCGGGCGGCTTGAAGGTGGCCGGGCGCATGGACGTGAAAGCCGAACACCCCAAAACACAAGACACCAGTGACCCGCTGCACGCCGCACGCGCGGCAGAGGTGACATCGCTGTGGCGCTTGGTAGCAGTCTAAGCGGTAGTGTCGATTAGAAACATGCCGTTCGGGCTGAGCTTGTCGAAGCCTTGTAAACCATGACGATCGTGCTCGCGCCCATGGAGGGCCTGCTCGATTTTGTGCTGCGTGACGTGCTCACCCGCGTGGGCGGCATTGACCGCTGCGTGTCGGAGTTCATTCGCATCACGGACCAGTTGCTGCCCGAGCGCGTATTCACCCGCATCGTGCCCGAGTTGCACAACGGTGGCCGCACTTGGGCTGGCGTGCCGGTGCGCGCGCAACTGCTGGGCTCAGACCCGACTTGCATGGCCGAGAACGCCGCCCGGCTGGCCAGCCTGGGCCCGCACGGCATTGACCTCAACTTCGGCTGCCCCGCCAATGTGGTGAACCGCCATGGCGGTGGCGCGGCACTGCTCAAAGAACCCGAGACGATTCACACCATCGTGGCCGCTGTGCGACGTGCCGTGCCGGCCCACATGCCGGTGTCGGCCAAGATGCGGCTGGGCTACCACGACGATTCGCTTGCCCTTGAATGCGCCATTGCCATTGCCGACGGCGGCGCGGGCGAGCTGGTGGTGCATGCCCGCACCAAGGCGCAGGCCTACCGCCCGCCTGCCTACTGGGAACGCATTGCTGACATTCGTGAAGTGGTGAACATCCCGGTGATTGCCAATGGCGAAATCTGGACGGTGGACGACGCGCGCCGCTGCCGTGAGGCGTCAGGCTGCGAGATGCTGATGATTGGGCGCGGTGCGGTGGTGGACCCGGGGCTGGGGCTGGCCATCAAGGCGTCTGCGCACGCTGTTACCGGGGATGAATCTGCAGAGGCACTCACCTGGCCCTTGCTGATCCCGCACCTGCTCGATTTCTGGCACATCGTGTGCACCCGCCTGGACACCCGTTCTCAGGCGGGTCGCCTCAAACAATGGCTCAATTTTTTGCGCCGCCGTTTCCCCGAGGCGGAGGTGGCTTACCAGGCCCTCAAGACGATCAAGGACCCGGTCTTGATCAATGCGTGGTTGATGGAACTTAAGCCTCAGGCGTTACCACAGGTGCCTTGGGTGTGCGAGCCCGCTTGAGGGCCGCAACCACGGTGGGCAGCTTCATGCCATACATCTCCGCAAAGGCCTCGACCTTCTGACCACTGGCCTCAAACGCGCGCAGCAGGGCCTCGTCTTTGGCGGTGCGCTGCGCGATGTCGCTAACGGCTTGATCGAGCACGGCATTGGCGACTTCGTTACGCGCGCGCACCAACTCGGCATAGGCCTCGGTTGACAGGCCAGACGCATCAATGGCTTGCACGATGCGCTCTTGCAGTTGGTGCGTCAGGTCTTCGGCAGCGCGCCCTTGGCGGCGGCGAAACACCTCCAACAGGGCATGGTGGACATGTTCGGGGGCCATGGCTTCCACGGCTTGCCCTTGCAAGTCAGTCCTTGGCATGCCCGACGCGACCGATGCCAGGTAACGCGTGGAACGGGTATGGGTGGACAGTGCGTCTTTGAGCGCTTGCTTCTCAAAGGTATCGGGCTGCGCGTCCTGCAGGTCTTGAAAAATACCGCGCTTCAGGGGGCGGAACACCGCGCCAAAGAGGTGCGGGTAGAGGGCGGCGAGTTTTTCCAGCACCGGCAAGACGTTGGGTCTGGCGGGACGGGCGCGCTTTTCAGCCGGGGCCGCCGGACTGGCGGCGGCGTCCGTGACAGGGGAGGGCGTCACCGGGATGGCTTCTGCTGGGGTGCTGGCAACTGGGTCGTTCAAGGGTTCGGTCATGTGGTGCGGGGGTGTTCAGTTCAATACAAGCCCCGATCATGCCAGTCTATGCGTGCTGATATATAACTCAGCCGTGCGAATGTCGTGTACGTGTCGTAGGCGACCGGTGCTCAACCGGTCGTTTCCAATCCCGTGAAACTACGGTGCCAGCGTGGCCAGATAGGCCACGATTGACACAATCTCTTCCTCACCCAAATTGGCCGCAACCGCTTTCATCATCACCGCGGAATCTCCACCCCGGTCACCGTTCTTGAGGCCAAGCAACTGCCGCGCCGCATACAAGGGCGAGATGCCCGCGATCCGGGGGACATCACCCACGCCTTTGAGGTCTGCACCGTGACATGCCGCGCAGGCCATCGTTTTGCCCGCACCACCCGTGGTCACCAATGCAGCCCCTTTGGCAACGCTGCCCTTGGGCACATAGGCGACGAACCCAGAGCGAGGGTCGCGCTTGGTGGCGGCGATGGGGTCTTCGGGTAACTCGACAACGCGCAAGCCTAGCGGCTCGGTTTCATTGCCGGGCGCGACAAAACGCATGCGGCCTTTACCGACATAGGATTTGGGGACGGTGTCCGTCTCTACAACCTTCGTCCAGGGGCCGGCCTTGAGGCTGGAGAACCACTGCGCGGCCTGTTTCATTTCGTCCTCAGTCATGGACTTCACAATGCTGCCCATGCGTGTGGGTTCCTTGCGATCACCGCTTTTGAAGTCAGCTAACTGCCGCAGTATGTAGGGCGCGGTCAGGCCTGAGAGGTGTGATGACTCGGGGTGTCCGTGGCCTGAGACCAGATGGCATGAAGCGCAAGCCAAAGTCGTGCCATTGGCGCGTTGGACAATGGCGGGCATGGGAGCATGTTGATCCGGGAACCAATCGGGCGGGCTGGACAAGTTGTCAATTTGCGTCTGCGTGTACGACTGGTTGCTCCCCGCAAGGCGCCGAGGCTCGGGCTCCTCTTCACCCGGCGCCATGTTCTTTTCTACCTTGATGGGGTAGGCCCAGTGGGGGCCGTCAGCCGTTAGCACCGCTGGGGTAAACACAGACAGAAGCAGCAGAAAAATGTATTTTTTCATGGTTGGTCTTTTGTTGGTCAAGACAAACTTGCAAAGTTAATCGTAACTTAAAAGGCGTTTAAAGTGGAAAAATTAGGCCGCAACATCAAGCCGCAATGGCGTCCGCAGTTTCCTGCACGCTCGGCGTCCAGTGCCCACGGTCTTCTTGCACCACGATGCGCTGCTTGACGATGCGCTCGACGGTTTTGATGCGTTCCATCACGCGGCAAATGGGTTCATTGCCTTGGGCGTGACCGGCATAAAGCAGTCGCGCCAGTTTGTCGGCCCAGCGTGGCACTTTGCCGGATTTTTCCCAACGGGCGATGGACTGACCGTCGATGCCCATCAACTTGCCCAGCGCAGGTTGCGACAGGCCCATGCCTGCACTGCGGATGTAGCGCAACTCCACGCCCGTGAGGATGCCGATCTTTGCCGCCAATGCTTGGCAGATCGCTTGCGTGAGGCCGTCGCTGTCGTGGAACGTAACGGCTTCGCCAAACGGGGTTTTCTTGATTTCAAAGCCATTGGCTAGCCACACATTGCGCAGCCCGCCGTCGGTGTAGTGGTACATAGTTGTTAGCCTTTCGTTATGTCAATGACGGTCACCACCGTGAGGCCGGGTTCGGGGTACTCCACCGCAACCACCACCGCCACATTCATGCCCGACACAAAGTGTTCCATGCGGCATTTCAAGCCAGTGAAACGAATGTCCGGTTCCGGCGGCCTGTGCATGCGCCCCATGCGCAGCACCTCCATCACCATGGCTTGGTTGACATGCCGGGCACGCATTTGATCCCACGCGTGTTTGATAAAGGCCACGTTGGCGCTCTCTGCCGATGAGCGTCGGCTGTGGCGTTCAAGCTGGTGGTTGGACGGGTTTGTCAAACCAAATCCTATCAAAATGATAGGTCGAAGTGTACGCTAATTATCTGAAAACAAAGGGCAAAGCGCTGCGCGCTTCATACGCTGGCGCGTATCACGCAGCGCGTGCGCGCCCACCTTTCTCTGCCCAAGTCCGTGTCCAGCGCAGTTGCATGCGTCGCATCATCAACAAAACGCCCACGGTGAGCACGGCGAACAGGACGAAGCCCCAGAGGTAGGTGCCGGTGTACTGCTGGCTGAGGCCCATGGCGTTGGGCACCAGGCCACCGCCCAGGGCACCCGCTTCACCAATCATGGAGCCTGCCACAGCGGTGCTGGCCGGCCAGCGCAGGGGCACCAGCTGAAACAGCGCGCCGTTGCCTGCGCCCAGAGCGGCAAAGCACAAAATGAACAGCAGCGTGGAGGCGGCCAGTGAGCCGCCCGATAGCCCGCACAGCACCAGCGTGATGGCCACCCCAATCAGCACGGCGGTCAGCGTGTTAACGCCGCCCCAGTGGTCGGAAATCCAGCCCCCAAAGACCCGCACCGCCGCGCCCATGAAGGCCGCCAGCATGGACAGCTGACCGGCCTGTAGCTTGCTCACGCCAAACTGGTCGTAGTAGTAGGTGGGCAAGAACGTGGCCAGGCCGATGAAGCCGCCGAAGGTGATGGCGTAGATCAGGCTGAAGGCCCAGCCGTCTTTTTCACGCAGGCAGGCCGAGTGCTCCTTGAACGAGGCATGGGCAGCAACGTCCGGGGGTTCTTTGGCAAACACCACCATGGCGATGATGGGCAACAGCATGGCCACGGCAGCGATGCCGTACACGGCTTGCCAGCCGAAACGCTGGGCCAAGGCCGGAGCCACCAGCACCGAGACCGCTGTACCCACATTGCCTGCACCCACCAGGCCCATGGCCAAGCCCTTATAGCGCGCCGGGAAGGAGCCCGAACCCAGGCTGAGCGCCACACCGAAGCTGGCCCCGGCAATGCCCAGCAGCACACCCATGGCCAGCAGGCTGTTGTAGGAGTCCACAAAGTAGTAGCCGAACAAAAGGGCGACCACGATCATGCCCATCTCCACCAACGTGGCGTTCTTGCGACCGATGTACTGCGACAGCATGCCCAGCGGAAAGCGCATGAAGGCTCCGGCGAAGATGGGAATGGACAGCATCACCCCTTTTTGTGCGGGTGAGAGCCCGTAGTCCTCAGAAATGAAGGGTGCCATGGCCCCGTTCATGACCCAGATGCAGCAGGAGAAGGCGAAATACATGAACGAGACGTACAAGGTCGGTGCATGCCCTGATTTGAGAAATGTGCGGAAGTACGCCATGGTGCTGATCTTTCGTGAAAGAGTTTCAATCAACGAAAGTAAAGCGAGAAGCGTGCCAGATCAAGCCGCCCGACTCTCCACATGCGCTTGACGGGTGTAGAGGAAATCAATCACGGCCTTGCGGTAGTACTGGTACTGGGGGTTGTCGGCCAGTGCCACCCGGTGACGCGGGCGCGGCAGATCGACGTGGAGCACCTCGCCAATGGTGGCGGCCGGGCCGTTGGTCAGCATCACGATCTTGTCGGACAGCAGCACGCCTTCGTCCACATCGTGGGTCACCATCACCACCGTGCTTTGGGTGCGGGCCACGATCTCTAGCAGCTCGTCTTGCAGTTTGGCGCGGGTGAGCGCGTCCAGAGCGCCAAAGGGCTCGTCCATCAGCAGCACCTTGGGCTCCATGGACAGGGCGCGTGCAATGCCCACGCGCTGCTTCATGCCGCCCGAGATTTCGCCGGGGCGCTTTTGTGCGGCTTCGGTCAGGCCCACCAGGGCCAGCGCTGCGTCGGTGCGTGCACGTAGTTGGGCTTTGTTGTCAGATGGTGCACCCACGGTTTGGGCTTGTGCACCAAAGACGCGCTCCACCGCCAGGTACACGTTTTCAAAGCAGGTCAACCAGGGGAGCAAGGAGTGGTTTTGGAACACAACGCCACGGTCGGGGCCGGGCCCAGTGATTTCGCGGTTGGCGCAGATCAGTGTGCCCTGGGTGGGGGTGGTGAGCCCGGCGATCAGATTCAGCAGCGTGGACTTGCCGCAACCCGAGTGGCCGATCAGCGCCACAAACTCGCCTTTGGCGACCGTGAGGTTGATGTCCCGCAGGGCGAGGTAGGGGCCTTTCTTGGTTTTGAAGCTTTGCTCGACGTTCTGGATTTCGATGTATTTGGCGTTGCGACTGTCGTTCATGATTTCACCTCTTCGAATGTGAAGGCCGTAGCCAGTTTGATCAGCGCGTATTCCAGCGCCAGCCCGACGATGCCGATCACGAAGATGGCGATGATGATGTTTTTGACGTTCAGGTTGTTCCACTCGTCCCAGACCCAAAAGCCAATGCCCACGCCACCGGTCAACATCTCAGCCGCGACGATCACCAGCCAAGCCGTGCCCACCGCCAGCCGCACGCCCGTCAGCATGTAGGGCAGCACCGAGGGGAACAGGATCTTGGTGACGATCTTCCATTCGCTGAGGTTGAGCACGCGGGCCACGTTCATGTAGTCCTGCGGCACACGCTGCACGCCGACGGCGGTGTTGATGACCATGGGCCAGATCGAGCAGATGAAGATGGTCCAGATGGCGGCCGGGTTGGCGCCCTTGAACACCAGCAGGCCGATCGGCAGCCACGCGAGCGGCGAGACTGGGCGCAGCAGGCTGATCAGCGGGTTGAACATGCGCGACAGGAAGTTGAAGCGACCGATGGCAAAGCCCGCCGGGATGCCCACCAGCGCGGCCAG
>JAYVPU010000098.1:0-2141 GCA_043757205.1 Comamonadaceae bacterium
GCCCATGTTCGGGCCGGTGATGATTTGCATTCGCTGCTTGGGCCCTAAGCGCGTGTCGTTGGCGATGAACGATCCTCGGCTGGTCTCGGCCAGCCGCGCCTGCACCACCGGGTGACGGCCTGAGGCGATGTCGATGCAGGGCTCGGCCACGAACTGCGGCGCGCACCAGTCCAGCGTGAGAGAGCGTTCCGCCAGCGCGCACAGCGCATCCAGTGTGGCCAGCGCGCGGGCAAGCTGGGAGAGGGCGTTAATATGGGGTTGCAGCGCATCCAGCACCTGCTCAAACAGCCACTTCTCGCGCGCCAGGGCACGGTCTTGCGCGCTCAGGGCCTTGTCTTCAAAGGCCTTGAGTTCGGGGGTGATGAAGCGCTCGGCGTTCTTGAGCGTCTGACGGCGGCGGTAGTCGTCCGGCACCTTGTCCACTTGCCCCTGTGTGACCTCGATGAAAAAGCCATGCACCTTGTTGAACTGCACGCGCAAATTGGCGATGCCGGTGCGGGCTTTCTCGCGCACCTCCAGGTCCAACAAAAACGCGTCGCAGTTGGTCTGGATGGCGCGCAGTTCGTCCAGCTCGGCGTCAAAGCCGTCGCGGATGACGCCGCCATCGCGGATCAGTGCAGCCGGCTCGTCCAGCAGGGCACGGTGCAGCAAGTCGGCGCAACCCACTGGTGGCATCAAGTGCCCTGAAATTTGTGCTAATAGCGCCTGAAACTCTTGAAGAGCGTGCGTAAGCAGCTCTGTTTTTTGTAGCGTCTGCTGCAAAGCCACCAGCTCGCGCGGGCGCACCTGGCGCAAGGCGATACGGGCGGTGATGCGTTCCACGTCGCTGCTGCCCTTGAGCTGATCGCGCAGTTTGGACCACGGGCCTGGGCGCAGCGTGGCGATGGCGTCCAGCCGTTGCTGGGAGATGCGGCGATCGCGCAGCGGGCTGAGCAACCAATTTTTTAGCAAGCGGCTGCCCATGCCGGTCATGCAGGTGTCCATCAGCGAGAACAGTGTGGGCGAGTCTTCGCCGCGCAGGGTCTGCACCAGCTCCAGGTTGCGCCGGGTCGTTTGCGGCAGGTCGATCAATTCGTCGCTGCGCTGCACGCGCACGCTGTGGACATGGGTGAGCGCGCGGCCCTGGGTGTGCTCGACGTAGGTCAGCAGCGCGGCGGCGGCGGCATGGGCCTGGGGCAGCGTATCGGCTTGCCACGGGGCCAGACTGGCGGCCTTGAGCTGGGTCAGCAGCTTGGCAACGCCAGACGCGCTGTCAAACTGCCACTCAGGCCGCAGGCTGAAGGAGATAGCACCTGAGAGCGTGCCCGATTGGCGCAGGCCCAGCAGCCGCAGCTCAAACGCGGGTGTGGCCCCGGCGCTGTAAATCAACTCGCCCGGCGCAATGCGGGCCACCCATTCAGCCAACTCATCCGGCGGGCACTCGGCCAGAAAGACTTCGCCTTGCGTCACGCTCAACCACGCCAGGCCGCAGCGGTTGCGCGGACCCTGATGGATGGCGAGCAGGAGCGACTCGGTTTTGTCGTTCAACAGTGCGCTGTCGGTCAGGGTGCCGGGGGTGACGACGCGCAGCACTTTGCGCTCCACCGGCCCCTTGGTCGCGCCCACTTCGCCAATTTGCTCACAAATCGCCACCGATTCACCCAGCTTGATGAGCCGCGCCAAATAGGTCTCCACCGCATGAAAGGGCACGCCCGCCATGGCAATGGGTTGACCGGCGGATTGGCCGCGCTGGGTCAGCGTGATGTTAAGTAGGGCGGCGGCTTTTTCGGCATCGGCAAAGAACAACTCGTAGAAGTCACCCATGCGGTAGAACACCAGCGTCTGCGGGTACTCGGCCTTGATGGCCAGGTACTGGGTCATCATGGGTGTATGGCCCGCAGATGTGGCCTCCGCAGTAAGGAGCAAAAAATTCTCTTTTAACATCAATGACTTGCGTAATTTTAGGAAAGTCGCACCTTGAATACTTTTGATATTCAACAAGTATTCAAGGTGTGACTTGTTTAATTGGAGGGTCTGTAAAAATCGTTTGTTGGCGGGCACTTACGAAATTTAGACATCGTCAGCCACCAGATCGACGTTGCTGGATACCTCCAATTTTCTGTCGAAAAGGGGTGCATGGGGGGACCAACCTCGCTCTGTAT
>JAYVPU010000099.1:0-8247 GCA_043757205.1 Comamonadaceae bacterium
GAGCGTCGTCTCAGTTGAGCTTGATGCCTTTTTCGGCAAAGTACTTCACTGCGCCGGGGTGGAAGGGGATCGGTGTTGCAGCGGTTTTCTGATTTTCCAGCTTGAAGTTCTCGGCTTCTTTGTGCACGGCAATCATGTCGGCGCGTTTGTCGAAAATGGTTTTGACGATGTTGTAAGCCGTCTTGTCGTCCATGTTCTCGTGCGCCAGCAGGATGTTCATCACGGTGGCCTGCTTGTTGTCGGTGTCCATGCCACGGTACATGGATTTGGGGATCACGTCCTCAATGTAGAGGTTGCCGTATTTCTTGTTCATGGCGGCCACAGCCTCGGCGTGGTCCACCATCTTGATTTTGGTGCCGGGCGTGTTAGCCAGATCGGTCACGCCTGCGGTGGGCAGCCCACCGACCCAGAAGAAGGCGTCAATCTTGCCGTCTTTGACCGCGTTGACCGACTCGGCCACGCCCAGGCGCTCGCGTTTCAGGTCTTTGTCTTTGTCTAGGCCAGCGGCTTCAATCAGGCGAAACGCCATGACTTCGGTGGCGCTGCCGGGGGAGCCGGTGGAGACGCGCTTGCCTTTGAGGTCAGCCATTTTGTTCACGCCCCGGCCTTCCACGCTGACCACATGCATGCGGTTGGGGTAGAGCACCATCAGCGTGCGCAGGGGAATCTTGTTGCCCTTGAACTTGTCTTCGCCCTTGTAGGCGTCTTGCCCGGCGTCGGTCATGGCAAAGCCGATGTAGGGCTTGCCGCTGCCCAGCAGCTTGAGGTTGTCCACCGAGCCGCCGGTGACCTCGGCCGTGGCCTGCATGCCGGGCACGTATTTGGACAGCACCGAGGCCATGCCCCCGCCCATGGGGTAGTACACCCCGCCCGTGCCGCCAGTGGCGATGGAGATGTTTTGCGCGCCCGCGCTCAAAGACAGAAGCAGGCCAGCGGCCAAGGTGCTGAGTGTGGCGAGGGAGGTGCGAAGCAGTTTCATGGTCTCTCCAAAAAGGGGGTGTTTTTCAACCGGCCATTCTGGCACTGAATAGCGGATTCAACCCTCCCGATTTTCCCTGAGGTGTTTTTACTTAGTCGCCCCTGAGAAACCTAGTTTTCGATTCGCTTGATCGCACAGTCGATGACCGTTACCGATTTTTGAGTGATAGAGATAGGACCGGTGTGGCCAGTGGCAACAGAAGCGCCAGCAGTTGCCGTACCGCGAAGTCTCACAGAACGGAAAAAAGCCGCAGCTTCCTGAGGATCTTACGCAAGTTGTGCCCAGCACCACACAACAGCGCATTCATCGCGTCCGCGGACGATGGAATTTCCATCGACGCCCTGTCCGACTCGACCCTGAAAGAGCGGGTTGATCTTCTCGGTTTTGATACAGTACTTCAGAAGAGCCTCTGCCACTTTGGCCACCGGCACCGTGCCGTCGTCGTCCAGTGTGGTCGCTGGACTCAAAAACGAAGGAGGTGGTGAGGTGGATCGGCACGGCGCGCGCGCCAGTGGTCGGGTCGGGCGCAGCACCGGCGTGGAGCGCCAGGGTGTCGAAGCCGGGGTCAGCGTAACCGGGCATGGGGTTTCTCCGGGTGAATGAGTGTTTATTTGTTAGCCATTGTGGGCTATATTGGAAGCGCCATTCGGCATTCGTGAGTCATAAGGAGGTCACCATGAAAGTCAGCGACATTCTGCGCGTCAAGGGCAACACCCTGTACACCGCCAACCCGGACGAACCTCTGGCCAGTGCCATTGAACTCATGGCCGAGAAAGACATCGGCTCGCTGGTGGTGATGTCTCAGGGCGATCTGGTCGGCATGCTGACCTTTCGCGAGGTGATCAAGTCCCTGGTGAAAAACAACAACGCCATCGGTGCCACCCTGGTGCGCACGGCCATGGACGCCACGCCACTGACCTGCACCATGGAGACCGATCTGGACGATGTGCGCCGCATGATGCTGGAGCATCACGCCCGCTACCTGCCGGTGCAGGACAAGAAAATGCTCATGGGCGTCATCAGTTTTTATGACGTCGCCAAAGCGGTGGTGGAGAGTCAAGACTTCGAGAACAAAATGCTCAAAGCCTATATCCGCGACTGGCCGGATGAAGAACGGCCTGTAGCGTGAGTACTTCAAACCCGTTCGGGCTGAGCTTGTCGAAGCCTTGAGCCCTTCGATCCTTCGACAAACTCAGGACAGGCCAAGCTCAGGGCGAACGGGTATCGCGAATCCCGGATAATGCCCCCCATGAGCGGCAATACTTTCGGACATCTCTTCGCAGTCACCAACTTTGGTGAATCCCACGGCCCGGCCATTGGCTGCGTGATCGACGGCTGCCCGCCGGGCATGCCCTTGAATGAGGCCGACATCCAGCCTGACCTGGACCGGCGTCGCCCCGGCACCTCCAAGTTCGTCACCCAGCGCAACGAGCCGGACGCGGTGGAGATTTTGAGCGGCGTGTACGAGGGCAAGACCACCGGCACGCCGATCTGCCTGCTGATCAAAAACACCGACCAGCGCAGCAAAGACTACGGCAACATCCTGCAAACCTTTCGCCCCGGCCACGCCGACTACACCTACTGGCACAAATACGGTATTCGCGACCCGCGCGGCGGTGGCCGCTCTTCCGCCCGCATGACTGCGCCCATGGTGGCGGCAGGAGCGGTGGCCAAGAAGTGGCTGCACGCCCAGTACGGCACCGTGTTTCGCGGTTGCATGACGCAGATTGGTGAGCTGCCGGTGGCGTTTGAGTCTTGGGAACATGTGCCCCACAACCCCTTCTTTGCCCCGGTGGCCGATGTGTCGGCACTAGAGGACTACATGAATGCCTTGCGCAAGGCCGGCGACTCGTGCGGCGCGCGCATTCGCGTCAGCGCATCCAACGTGCCCGTGGGCCTGGGTGAGCCTTTGTTTGACAAGATGGAC
The DNA here is from genome assembly GCA_043757205.1 of Comamonadaceae bacterium. Lineage (GTDB taxonomy): Bacteria > Pseudomonadota > Gammaproteobacteria > Burkholderiales > Burkholderiaceae_C > CANCDA01. The sequence continues at coordinate 2,907 of JAYVPU010000099.1, forward strand.
GCCGACATTGCCTGGGCCATGATGGGCATCAACGCCGTTAAAGGTGTGGAGATTGGTGCGGGCTTTGCCAGCGTGGCGCAACGCGGCACCACGCATGGTGATTCGCTTTCGCCCCAAGGCTTTCGTGCCAACAACGCGGGCGGCGTGCTGGGTGGCATCAGCACCGGGCAAGACCTGGAAGTGTCCATCGCCATCAAACCCACCAGCTCCATCCTCTCGCCGCGCGAGTCGATTGATGTGGAAGGCCACAGTACCGAGGTCATCACCAAAGGCCGCCACGACCCTTGTGTCGGCATCCGCGCCACGCCAATTGCCGAGGCCATGCTGGCCCTGGTGGTGATGGAGCACGCGCTGCGCCACCGGGCGCAGTGTGGAGACGTGAAGCTGCCGTTCCCGCCCATCCCTGCGCAGGCCTGAAGCCCGCTTTGTCCCTCATCGTTAAGGAAACCCCATGCCCACCATTCACGTTGAAATGTTTGAAGGCCGCACGCCCGAACAAAAACAAGCTTTCGTCACAGCTCTCACCGAGGCCACCGTCGCGTCACTGGGCTCCAAACCCGAGTCTGTGGAAATTGTGCTGACCGAAGTCAAGAAGTCCAACTGGGCCTCGGGTGGTGTGTTCTGGAGCGACAAGAAATAGGGCGATAGGCCCTAGATGTCCGCCCCTCGCCGCCAACTGCTGCCCTTTGCAGCGCTGTCTGCCACCTACTTCGCGCACATCGGTTTTTTCAACCCCTATCTGACCCTGTGGCTCAAAGATCTGGGGCTCAGCCTGGCGGCCATCGGTTTGCTGACCGCCGTGCAGGCCGCCACGCGCCTGATCGCCCCTTACGGCTGGGGTTGGCTAAGTGACCACACAGGCGAGCGCGTCAAGCTCTTGCGCTATGGGGCCAGCGCGGCCCTGTTGTTGTCCTTCGGCCTGTGGCTGGATGGCGGCATCTGGTGGCTGGCCATCGTTTTGTTTGTCCTGTTTTTCCACACCAGCGCCATGATGCCCATGAGCGAAGCGGCTATGGCGCATCTGGTGAGCAGCGGCGGTGCGTTTGACGCCAAGCGCTATGGCCGGGTGCGGCTGTGGGGTTCGCTCGGCTTCTTGGTCACCGTGTTTTGCGCTGGGGCTTGGTTTGAGGCTTACGGCATGGGCCACTTCCCGGCCTGGACCTCGCTGTCTTTGCTGGCGGTGGTGGTCAGCGCGTGGTGGCTGCCTGACATCAAAGAGGCTGTTCCCAGCCACGAGTCCAAAAAATCGGTGCTGCCCATTCTGCAAAAGCGCCCGGTGCAATGGCTCTTTGCTTCGGTGTTTTTTCATGTGCTAGGACACATGGGCATCTACATTTATTTCTCCCTTTTTCTGGACGCCAACGGCTACAGCAAAACGGTCATCGGTCTGATGTGGGCCGCCTGCGTGGTGGCCGAGATCATTTGGTTCTACACCCAGAGCCGCTGGTTGCCCTGGCTCAGCCTGAGCGCTTGGCTGGTGCTGTGCGGCGGCGTGCTGACGCTGCGCATGGGGCTCACCGCGTCTTTTGTGGCCGTGTGGCCCGTACTGCTGCTGGCCCAGATTCTGCACGCCGTCACCTTTGCCACGCACCACTCGGTGTGCATCGCGCTTTTATCTCAGCATTTCCCCGGCAGCTTGCGCGGACGAGGGCAGGCGCTCTACACCGCGCTGGGTTACGGCCTGCCGGGGGTTTTTGGCGGTTTGTTCGGTGGGGTGTTGACTTCGCACTACGGCCTGGCCAGCGTGTTTTGGGCCTCGCTGGTCAGCAGTGTATTGGCCACGGGGTGTGCTTGGCGGGTATGGCGACACAAAGTGCCGGTTGCAACGACCTCTTGAGCTACCCATGGCCTAAGCGTGTGAACACTAATTGACAGCGTTTCGTCTTTGCGGATACTGCGCGGATGCATAAAACACCGCTACCGCTCGCCCCCCTAAACCTCATGGACAGGCGTTCTGTCTTGAAGCGAGGTGCAGCAGCAAGTGCGCTGCCATTTCTCAACACGACGGCACACGCAGCGGGTGGCACTCAGGACTTGGGTGAGACCATGCGCGTGCTGAGCGAACACATGGCGCAAGCGGCTGTCAGCACTTTGCCTGTGGAGGTGATTGAGCACGCCAAGCAGCATATTTTGGACACGCTGGCGGCCATCGTCTCCGGCGGCAAGCTGGAGCCCGGAAAAGCCGCGTATCGCTACCTTCAGCAACACGTCTCACCGGGCAAGTGCTCGGTCATTGGCAGCAGGCGCAGCGCAGGCCCGATCGATGCGGCACTGGCCCATGGCGTCATGGCGCATGCCGATGAAACCGATGACTCGCACGCACGCTCACGCTCACATCCTGGCTGCGCCATCGTCCCTGCGGCCTGGGCTTGCGGCGAGTATTTCAACGCCAGCGGGGTGCAGTTCATCCGGTCGGTTGTGTTGGGCTACGACGTTGGCACACGGGTGTTGATGGCCATGGGTGGACCGACGTTCAGCTACACAAGCCACAAAAGTTCACACAGCATTGCCGGTGTGTTTGGGGCCGCCGCGACGGCCGCAAGTTTGGCGGGTTTACAGGCCGAACACATGCGCTGGATGCTGGACTACACGGCCCAACAGTCGTCCGGCATCGCATCATGGCGCAGAGATGTGGACCACATCGAAAAAGCCTTTGTGTTTGGCGGCATGCCTGCACGCAGTGGCGTGACTTCGGCGCTGTTGGTGCGAACGGGCTGGAACGGCATTCAAGACGTGTTTTCAGGCGTAGATAATTTTTTCGAAGCCTATGCCCCCAACGCTAAAACAGAGATGCTGATCGACGAGTTAGGCAAGCGACATGAGGTGACGCTGACTGATATCAAGAAGTGGACTGTAGGCTCCCCTATTCAAGCCCCTCTTGATGCACTTGAGTTGATTCAAGCTAAAAAACGCTTTACTGCGAATGATGTGGTGGAGCTCACCGTTCGACTCGAACCCTCCTCCGCCAAAGTGGTGGACAACCGCGACATTCCTGATATTTGCTTACAACACATGATGGCGGTGATGCTGATGGATCGCACCGCGTCCTTCAAGGCGGCGCATGACAAAACCCGCATGAATGATCCGCTCACGCTGGCGCAGCGCAGCAAAGTGGTTTTGGTGAAGGACGAGGCGCTCGCAGCGCTATTGCCCACCCGGGTCGCCATCGTCGAGCTTGTCCTCAAAGACGGCACGCGCATGTCGCAAAAAGTGGAGGCGGTACGCGGTACACCCCGCAACCCCATGACGCGTCAAGAAGTGATCGACAAAGCCACTGACTTGATGAATCCGGTGCTGGGGCAAGTCAAAACCAAGCAGCTGATTCGGGCCGTTTTTGAATTGGAAACGCTGCCACGGATTCAGTCTTTAAGGCCATTGCTACAAGCCTGATCCGTGTACGTCAACGAAAAATCGCGCTCCAGGGGCGTTGCGTTACGCTTGAGCGCTAACCAAGCTACAGGAGCCCCGATGCAATCACTGAAAAAAATTCACGCCGGCGTGCTGGAGATTAGCTACGCCGAATTCGGGCCAAAAGACGGCGCGCCGGTTTTTCTAATGCACGGCTTTCCTTATGACATCCATGCCTACGCAGAGGTCGCGCCCCTTCTGGCGGCTGGCGGTTGCCGCGTCATCGTGCCTTATTTGCGGGGCTTTGGCCCAACCCGATTTTTAAGTGCAGACACGCCACGTTCAGGCGAGCAGGCGGCGCTTGGCGTGGATTTGCTGGCCTTGATGGATGCCTTGGCGATTCCGCAGGCCGTATTGGCCGGGTATGACTGGGGCGGTCGTGCTGCCTGTGTGGTTGCCGCGCTTTGGCCTGAGCGTTGTTCGGGTCTGGTCTCTTTCAACAGCTACAACATCCAAAATATTGCGCGGGCCATGGTGCCTGACTCGCCTGAAAGCGAGCACATGCTGTGGTATCAATATTATTTTCACAGCGAGCGGGGTCGTGCTGGTTTGCAGAAGGATCGACGTGCTGTGACTCGCCTGCTGTGGAAGCAGTGGTCGCCGACCTGGAACTTCAACCAGGAGACCTTCGAGCGCAGCGCCGCAGCGTTTGACAACCCCGATTTTTTGGAAGTTGTGATTCAGTCCTACCGTCATCGCTTCGCGCTGGCGGCGGGCGACCCGGCTTACCTTGACATCGAAGCGCGTCTGGCAAGGCAGCCGCCCATTACCGTGCCCACCATCACGTTTGATGGTGCCGATGATGGCGTGCGAGTGCCGTCACCAGCGAGCGCGCACGCGGCCAACTTCACCGGGCCGCGCTCACACCGCGTGGTGCCCGGCGTGGGTCACAACATGCCGCAGGAAGTGCCCGAGGTGTTTGCTGCCGCCGTGCTGGAGTTGATGACGGCCTCGCGCACCATTAAGATCTCGGATTTCAGGCCACACCGCACACCTTATTAACCACAGAAGGAGACAAAATGAAACGCATTTTCTCGGTACTTTTAGTCGCACTGGCCTCTGGCTGCGCGACCCAACAAGAGGGCTTGGCCATCAAAGACATGGGCTCGTTTCACGTGGGTGGGCGTGAAGTGACGCTCTCTGGCTTGCCGATTAAAGAAGTTGTCTTTGCCGCAGGCGGTGTGCCCGCCAAAGTTGATCCCAATGGGGTCTATCAAGTCGAGCAAATGTACGTGCAGTACTTTGTTCCTGCAGTTGAAAAAGGCAAGCTCCCGCTGCTCATGTGGCACGGTGGTGGCTTGACCGGCGTGACCTACGAGACCAAGCCCGATGGGGGTGAGGGCTGGGTGAATTACTTCATCAAACAAGGCTGGACGGTGTATAACTCTGACGCCGCCGAGCGGGGCCGCTCAGGCTGGGCCATGTTCCCAGAAGTCACGAAAACAGCGCCCGTGTTTTTAACCAAAGAAAATCCGTTTGAGCGCTTTCGCATTGGCACAGGCGCAGGCTCCTACAACAAGGATGTGGCCAAGATGAAGCCCATGCCCGGCGCGCAGTTTCCGCTAGAGGGCTACGACAACTTCACCAAGCAGGGCGTGCCGCGCTGGACGAGTACCGATGCGCCCACCATTGCTGCCTACATAGCCCTGGTCGATAAGGTGTGCCCCTGCATCGTGCTGGCGCATTCGCAGGGCGGGCCTTTCGCCTATCAAGTGGCGCAAGCCCGCCCCGACAAGGTCAAGGCGCTGGTGTTGGTTGAACCCGCAGGCATTGGTGACGCGGCCAACGCAGGCGCACTCAAAAACACGCCCAACGTCAGCATCTACGGTGACTTCATTGACGGCGACTCTCGTTGGCCGACCATCAGAGCCAACAACGTCAAGTTTCAAGCGTCCATCCGTGCCGCAGGGGGGGCACCCGAGTTGATCAATCT
>JAYVPU010000100.1:0-8224 GCA_043757205.1 Comamonadaceae bacterium
TGTGGATGCGCAGCTGCAAAATATTGCCAATGATCCAGCCTTGGTGAAGGCATTCTTTCGCCATCCTTCTGTCTCCTATATTACTGACTGGTGAGTAACGGTGATCGCAAGGCGGGTGAGCGTTTGCTGACTGTCCGATTTGCGGTACTCCGCCATGAGGGCAGTTAGCAAACGCTCATCCGCCCGAGACCAAGTTCACTCACACAGAACAAGCTTCGGACTAAAGACTCTGCTCCACCAGTGTGCGCAGCTCCGCCGTCACCTCAGGCTCAATCCCAAACCACGCCTTCCACGCCAACGGACCTTGGTGCAACAACATGCCCAGACCGTTGACCGTCGGGTTGCCGCGCAGACGCGCAGCAGCGAGGAAAGGCGTCTCCAGCGGGATGTACACAATATCCGCCGCCAATGCGCTGGTGGGCAGCTTGTCAAGCTTGATGTCCAAGTCGGTTTGCCCCACCATGCCCTGGCTGGTGGTGTTGACCACCATGGCTGCACCCTCAAGTAAGTCGTTGCGCTGCGCCCACGGGTAGGCCTTGACTGGCGCGCCAAAATCAGCGGCCAGTGCCTCGGCCCGCTCCAGATGTCGGTTGACCAGGCGAATCGCTTTGGCCCCCTCTTGCATCAGCCCGTAGCACACCGCTCGCGAGCCGCCGCCCGCGCCAATCACCACAATCGGCCCCGCATCGGCACGCCAATTCGGCTGCGCCTCACGCACATTGCGGATGAAACCAAACGCATCGTTGTTGCTGCCCAAAAGCGTGCCGTCCGCACGCACCGTCACGCAACTGATCGCGCCGATCTTGCGCGCCGCTGCATCCACCTCGTCCACGATCTTCATCGCTTCTTGCTTGTGCGGAATCGTCAGATTGCAGCCGGAAAATCCCAAAGCTTGCAAAGCCCGCAGCGCCGCCGCCAAACCCTCAGGCTTGATCGCCAGTGGCACATAGCGCCCCGCCATGCCTTGCTGATTCAGCCAGTAGTTGTGCAGCATGGGCGAGCGCGAATGCATGATGGGCATGCCCATCACGCCAGCGAGGTAGAAACGGTCAGGGTGGGTCATGGGTGTCTTTAAGCCGTGTTTATTTTGAGAGGCGTGAATGGTAACAAAGGGCTGTGCGATAGGCGTACCAATTCCAAGCTTCACTTCCACGCAAACGCAGGCTGCTCAAAATGTGCCACGCGGGTGACTCGGCCTGCGATGCAGACTTCACTGAACTGGTAGAGCACGGCGGCGGTGGGGGCGGCGATCCAATAGTCGCCGACGGGCATGCGCAGCACGGGCAGGGGGCTGTGGTCTTCTTGCACGAACTGGGGTGCGTCGGCGCGCATGAATTCAGTGATGGGAATGCGGTGGATGCTGGCGACTTCGGCCGGGTTGGCTTGGAGCTGCCGGGCCGCACCGGCCCACACCACGACCGGGGTGATGACGAAGCCCGAGCGGGTGACGAAATCATCCAGCCTGCCCAGCACCGCGCTGGCGTCCAGCTTCAAACCGACCTCTTCATCCAGCTCGCGCAGGGCCGCTTGCTCGGGCGTTTCTCCGGGGTCGATGCGCCCGCCAGGCAGCGCCCATTGACCTGCGTGTTTGCGCAGGTGCAGCGAGCGGCGGGTTAGCAGCAAAGCGGCTTGAGTTTGCCAAGTGGCGTGCGTGGGCAAGCCCGGTAGATCGGCACCCATGCCTTCGTCGATGATGGCGACCGCAACGGCGGCGGCGTGGTGTTGATCGTGCGCGGCGGATTGAACGCTGAACGTTTGCAGGCTTTGCTGAATCAGCAACTTGAGATGTGCATCGCGTTGCATGGTGCTGGTCTTAGTACGACTCATCCGTTCGGGCTGAGCTTGTCGAAGCCATCCCACCCTTCGACAAGCTCAGGGCGAACGGGTATTCTTATCACCAACTATTGCGCAACTCCCGCAACTTGGTGAACACGGTCTTGGCGTCGGGCTGTGCTGGCAGCTCGGGGAAGCGCTCGCGCAGCTTGGCGATCACGGCGGGGTTGCTCAAACGCATGAAGGCGTTGAACTCTTTTTCCTGCCCCAGTGTGGTGACGATGGATGTCGCCGGGTCATGATCGGTGACGCTGGGCAGCAGGGCTTGCGCAGCGCTGTTGCCAGGTTCACGGTCTAGCGTGAACTTGAGGTTGTTCTCGATGTAGTCGTGGCCGGGGTAAACCAGGGTGTTGTCGGGCAGGCGGGCGAGTTGGTCGGCAAAAGTGGTGTACATGGCGTTCACGTCGCCGCCGTTGTGCACGTTGCCCGCGCCTGCGTTGAAGAGCGTGTCGCCCGAGAACAGCGCGGGCTGGTCGGTATGCGAGCGCAGGCAGATGTGGCACAGGGTGTGGCCGGGGGTGTCCAAGCACTCCAGCTCCACCGTCTTGCCCACCTTGATGACGTCACCGGCCTGCACGCCCCGATCCACACCTGCGATTTTGCCGCCCGCCTTGAAGTGGGCGATGAGCTTGGCACCGGTGGCGGCAATCACTTGGGCGTTGCCGCCGGTGTGGTCATGGTGCTCGTGGGTGTTGAGCACCTGGGTGATTTGCCAGCCGCGCACCTTGGCGGTGGCCAGGGTTTTCTCGTGGTCCAGCGGGTCAATCGCCAGCGCCTCGCCCGTTTCGGGGCAGGCCACCAGGTAGTTGAAGTTGCGGTAGGCGTTGCCTGTCCAGATGCGTTCAACAATCATCAGAATTCAACCATCTGGCCTTCGGTGATCGGCACCACGCGGGTCGAACTGCCTTTCATGGCTTCAGCAAACTCTGCATAGGTGCCCTTGGTCAGCGGGTTGGAGCCGTAGTGCATGGCGATCACGCTCTTGGACTTGACCCAGGTGCGCATGGCAAAGGCCGCGTCGGCCGGATCCATGGTGAAGTTGCCGCCAATCGGGATCAGCACCAGGTCGGGCTTGTAGTGCTCGCTGATGAACTGCATGTCGCCAAACAAGCCGGTGTCACCCATGTGCCAGATTTTGAAGCCGTTCTCTAGCTGGATGATGTAGCCCATGGCTTCACCAGCGGGGTGCGATTCGTTTTTGTCGGTGACCGGGTTCTTCCACACATACAGGTTGGAGTGCTCGGCTTTCACGGCCGTGACTTTGATGCCCGGCAGGGGCAGCACGTGGCCGCTCTTATTAAAACGGTGCGTCAACTCATTAGGCAAAACCCCCAGCGTGACCAGTGGCGTCACCATGTCGGCCGGGCCGTAAAGCTTGGTGTTGTTGAGCTTGGCGATGGCGGGTGCGTCGCCGATGTGGTCCACGTGAGCGTGGGTCACCAGCAGCAAGTCCACCTTGCCCAGGGCCGACAAATCGGTTTTGTACGGGGCCGGCGTCTTGGGGCCACCGGACAGCCAGGGGTCGATCACGATGACTTTGCCGCCCGGGGTCTTGATGCGCCAGGACGCTTGGCCGAGCCACAGCATTTCGGTCTTGCCGGTGGCGGCGGGTGCTGCGGGGGCCGTTTGCGCTTGAGCGGCAGGGTGGGTCAGCAGCAGGGCGGCCAGCGCAACAGTGCTGTGGAGCTTAAGCAGGCGGGTGAGTTTCATGTTGGATTCCTTGGGTGAAGGGGTGGTAAGGGGTGGGGCAGTAAAAGGCGTGAAGCAAGCGGCATCTTAGTGCGAATCGGCAGAAATAAAATCAGGGCTTGCCACAGGCGTGCGCTTGGCGTGTCGTGACCCAGGCGCTACCATCGTGCGCTTGGCCTGTGGCCCACCTTACCGTTCGATTTTGATTGCCCTTGTGAACCACCCCGTCCTGTCCGCGCTGATCCCCGTTGTCTTGCTGATTGCTATAGGTTTTATGTCTGGTTACGCCAGATGGCTAAGGGCTGAATCGATCAAAGATCTCTCAAACTTGGTGTTCTTGGTGCTCACGCCAGCGCTGATGTTTCGCACCATGAGCTCGGTGCATCTGGAGCAGTTGGACTTCAAACCGGTGGCGGCTTACTTCCTGGCGGCGTTGCTGATGTACGCGCTGGTGTTGTTGACCCAGGGCCTGAGCCGTCGCTCGGCAGTGTTGGCGATGGCGAGCACTTTCAGCAACTCGGTGATGATTGGCGTGCCCTTAATCGGCTTGGCCTACGGAGTGCCGGGGCTGGTGATTGTGTTCACGCTCTTGTCGCTGCATTCGATGGTGATGCTGACGGCGGGCACGCTGGTGCTGGAGCTGGCCGTGGCACGTGAAATGGCCAGCGGGGTGTCTGACCTAACGGCGGGCGAGAACCCGCAGACACGCCGCCCCATTTGGGCCACGGTGCTGATAGCCCTGCGCAATTCGATCATTCACCCGGTGGCCGTGCCCGTCATTGCGGGTTTGCTGTTTGCGCAAACCGGCTGGGCGCTGCCTGAGGTGGTGGACAAGCCCCTGCAATGGCTGGGCACGGCCTTCGGCCCAATGGCGCTGTTGCTGGTGGGGGCCACGCTGTCCAGCACGGCGGTGAGATCGCATTTGCGCGGTGCAGTGGCGGTGACGTTGGTCAAGACCTTGGTGTACCCGCTAGCCGTGCTGCTGATCGGCAAACTGTTGGGCTTGAGCGGCTTGCCGCTGGTGGTGATTGTGGTGGTGGCGGGGTTGCCCATTGGCGCGAACGTGTTTCTCTTCTCGCAGCGTTACAAGGTGGCGCAAGAGCTGGTGACGGCTAGCGTGGTGGTGTCTACAGCGCTGGCCATGGTGACGGTGCCCTTGGTGATGGTGATGGTGGGGGGCTTGTAGGTTCTCTTCTCGGTTGCTTTTGTGGCTTTGGCTTTCGTTTTGTAGCTTCGCCACTCAGGCTTGGGGGCGAACGCACCGAGTGTCCGTGGCTGTTCTTCGCGGCACGCTCGCGCAGGAATGTTTGTAGGGCGCGAAGAGCGTGGCGTAACCACCGTTTTTTCGAGCGAAATTTTGTGGCACGCGCGAATGGCCGCTACGCCCCTCCCCAGCCACTCGGTACGTCTGCGAGCTTGGTTTGAGAATAGCCCTTGGCGCAGCGATTTGTGGTGTAACGCGGCTGTTTTGGCTTCCCATTTTTCGCATGCCTACACCTCGGCCAAGGCAGGTCAAGCGTGGGGTCGGGCGTAGTGGCCATTCGCGCGTGCCACGAAGAACGAGCCCCACCGTTGACCAGCCGTGCCCACCAAGCCCGAATGGCGAAGCTACAAAACAAACGAAGAAACCAAAACCTAAGGCGCCAACCGCTCCCGCACCCACCCCCGCGCCCCATCCGGAGAGTAACGAAGACGATCATGCAGACGACTCTTGCGCCCCTGCCAAAACTCCCAACCGTCGGGCTTGAGCCGATAGCCGCCCCAGTGCGGCGGGCGCGGTGGTTGCAGCATAAATTGCGCGGCATACCGAGCGGCGTTGGCCACCAAAACGCCTCGGTTGGCTATCACCTGGCTTTGCGGACTGGCCCAGGCGCCGATGCGGGAGTCGAGCGGGCGGCTATTGAAGTAGGCGTCGCTCTCGTCAGGGCTGATCTTCTCCACCATGCCTTCAATGCGCACCACCCGCTCTAGCTCCACCCAGTGAAATTGCAGCGCGGCAAACGGGTTGCCCGCCAACTGCTGGCCCTTGCGGCTCTCGTAGTTGGTGAACCAGACGATGCCGCGCTCGTCATAGCCTTTGATCAGCACCACGCGGGTGGAGGGGCGCAGGTTGCTGCCTACCGTGGCCAGCGTCATGGCATTGGGCTCGGGGATCTCCGTGGTGATGGCTTCGTTGAGCCACAGGTCGAACTGTTGCAATGGGTCCGCGTGCGAGGCCGCTTCATTGAGTTCGGCGCGCTCGTGGCTTTTGCGCAGGACAGAAATTTTGGTCATACTCGCAGTATAGAAAATCAAACTTCGAGACGGGACACAAGAATGGAAAGTTTAGACCTTCGGGTATTGGCCGATTCGCTTGCGTGGAGAGAAGCGGGCCACAAAGTCACGCTGGTGACGGTGGTGCAAACCTGGGGCAGCGCGCCGCGCCCGCCTGGGGCCATGTTGGCCGTGCGTGACGATGGCTTGGTCAGCGGCTCGGTCTCCGGCGGCTGTGTGGAGGATGATTTGATTGCCCGCACCAAGGCGGCTTTCAAGATTGCATCCGACGATGTGAGTGATCGCCCACCTTCGATGATTGCCTACGGAGTCAGCCAGGAAGAAGCCGCCCGCTTTGGCCTGCCCTGCGGCGGCTCGCTGCGTCTGGTGCAAGAGCCTTTGCTGGACACGGCTTGGGTGGCCGACTTGCTGGCGCGCACGGCCGCGCATCAACTCGTGCGCCGCACCCTGCACCTGAGCACCGGCCTAGTAGCGTTGGCAGACGCCGAGCGTGGCGAGCAAATGCAGTTTGACGGCAGCACGCTGTCCAGCGTGTTTGGCCCGAAGTGGCGCTTGCTGTTGATCGGGGCGGGTCAGCTCTCTCAAGCCGTGGCGCACATGGCAGCCTTGCTCGACTTTGAGGTGCTGGTGTGCGACCCGCGTGAGGAGTACGCGCATGGCTTGGGCCTGGTGGGCGTGCAGCGTGTGTTGGGCATGCCCGACGACGTGGTGCGTGAACTGGTGCCCGACGCCCATACCGCAATTGTGGCCCTGACGCACGACCCCAAGCTCGACGACATGGCCTTGATGGAAGCACTCAAGTCGTCCGCCTTTTATGTCGGCGCTTTAGGCTCGCAGCGCAACCAGATCGTGCGCAAGCAACGCCTGGCGGAACACTTTGATTTGAGCGACGATGAACTCGCGCGTCTGCACGGGCCAGTAGGCTTGGCGCTGGGGGCCAAGACCCCGGCCGAGATTGCCGTGTCTATCGTGGCGGAGATCGTGCAGGTCAAAAATGTGGTGAGCCCGTCCGTCAAATCAGCACCGGGTTGTGTTGTCGCTTGAGTCAATGGGGTCAGCTTTACCAGTGGTCATTGTGTTGGCCTCCGGGCGCGGTGAGCGCTTCCTGGCATCGGGCGGCATCACCCACAAGCTGCACACCCTGCTCGGTGATAAGACCGTGTTGCAACACACGCTAGACGCCGTGCGCGCCAGCGGCTTGCCCTGGCACTTGGAAGACGCAGGCCACCCCGGCATGGGGGACTCCATCGCCGCTGCGGTGCGGGCAACGGCAGAAGCCCCCGGCTGGTTGATTTTGCCTGCGGACCTGCCGCTGATTCGCCCCGACACCCTGCGTCAAGTGGCTTTGGCCGACCCGGCCCATGCCGTGGTCGTGCCCGTGTTTGAAGGGCAACGCGGCCACCCGGTGCGGTTTATGAAAAGCTGCGGCCAGCAACTCATGAATTTAGAAGGAAATCAAGGTGCAGCCCAGGTAGTTAGAGCACAAACAGCTATTGAAATCATAGTGGATGATATCGGTTGCGTGACCGATATCGACACTGTGGTGGACTTGCAGCGGACGGAAATCTTGCTCAATAAGTCGGCTCAATAGGCCGACTCAACAGCACACTCAATAGCCGCTGCCGGTTGACACCGGCTGCGGTAGGCTGATCACCGCGCAGGCTAGACGTGGCCCGGCGTTGCCGGTGGGCTGGGTGGTGAAGTCGTCCGGGTCCCGGTGCACGATCAGGCCACGCCCCACAATGTTGGACGCCCCCGCGCCCACCGCAATGCTGCTGGATTCAAAGTTGATGCGTGCCGTGCCGTTGGCATCGGCCTTCAGGCTGGGCAAGTCGCCCACATGGTGCTTGGCCTGGTCATGCGCGCCATGCACCGTGCCCATGGGGTTGAAGTGGCCGCCCGTGCTCATGCCGTCTCCGCTGGAGCAATCGCCCTTGTCATGCACGTGAAAGCCGTGCTCGGCGTTGGGCTTGAGCCCGCGGATTTCACCAGACACCATCACCTTGTCGCCCCGCTGGGTGAAAGTGACGTTGCCGCGTGTCGCGTTACCCCGCGTGGGCTCCAATTGTGCCGACGCTTTGGAGCTGTAGGGACTGGAAGCGCAGGCTGCCAGCAACAAGGCAGCAGTGAGAGGGGCGAGCAGGTGGCGCATGAGATTCTCCCAGAAGTTGTAGGGTGAATGTAGCCTGAACAGCCGCCTTGTTCAAGCCCATGCCAGCCTCAAGGCTTGCTGATCGTGATCTGGCTGACCGAGTTCTGGCTTGAATCGTATTTCAGGTTGGTACCCGACACACCCATACCGCTAAAAGTGGTGCTGGGGGTGGATGACGACTTACTCACAGGTCAGTAATTAAGCGTACAAATGCGGGAACTTTGCTGTTCGAGCTTTATCCTACGTGGCATGAAACGAGATGGACGCAAATTGGCC